>JAGRKS010000081.1 GCA_020442185.1 Hyphomicrobiaceae bacterium | reverse complement strand
TGCTCGACCTCGGCTTCCGCGAGGATCTCGAATTCATTCTCGACGCCACGCCCGTCGAGCGGCGCACACTGTTGTTCTCGGCCACCTTGCCGCGCGAGATCGAGACGCTGGCGGGCCGCTACCAGCGTGATGCCGTGCGCATCCAGACCGTCCGCCGCAACGAGCCGCATGCCGACATCGACTATGTCGCGCACCGCGTTTCGCCGCAGGATATCGAGCACGCCGTGGTCAACGTTCTGCGTTTCAACGAGGCGCGTGCGGCGCTCGTGTTCTGCTCGACACGCGAAGCGGTCAATCGCTACAGCGCCCGGCTGATCGAACGCGGCTTCCAGGCCGTCGCGCTATCTGGCGAGTTCACGCAACACGAGCGCACGCGGGCTCTCCAATCCCTGCGCGATGGGCGCGCGCGCGTCCTCGTTGCAACCGATGTCGCGGCGCGCGGCCTCGATCTGCCCGACCTTGCACTCGTCATCCACGCTGAACTGCCGCACGACGCCGAGACGTTGCTGCACCGTTCCGGGCGTACCGGACGCGCCGGCCGCAAGGGTCAATGCGTTCTGATCGTTCCCTATAATCGCCGGCGCAAGGCGGATGCGCTGATCGCCGGTGCCCGCCTCAAGGTGACCTGGTCGCCGGCTCCGACACCCGACGACATCCGAACGCGCGACCACGAACGCTTCGTGGCCGATGCGAGCTTCACCAACGCGGCGAGCGACGAGGAATTGAATCGCGCGCGGGCCCTGCAGTCGGCGCGCACGGCCGATGAAATCGCACTCGCTCTCGTGCGGCTGCACGAGGTGAGACTGCCGGCCCCCGAAGACCTGATGATCGACACCGGACCGCCGGCCCGCGAGTGGCGGCCTCGCGACAACTATCCAGACGCACCGCGATTTCGCCGGGACGGCCATGCTCCACGCGGCGGTCGCGATAACCGGGAGCCAGCGTATCGACCTGATGCGGCGGGGCCCCGCCACCCTGCGCCGCGCTCTGGCATGCGCCCTGGCCATCACCGCGACGCCGGCCGCGCCATGGTCTGGTTCCGTATCAACATCGGCCGCGAAAGAAATGCGGATCCGCGCTGGCTACTGCCGCTGATCTGCCGCGCTGGCGGCGTCACCAAATCAGAAATCGGCGCCATCCGGATCGAGGACACCGACTCACGCTTCGAGATCGCCGCGGAGTTCGCCGACCAGTTCGATCATACGTTCCGCACCAACAAGAAGAAGGAAGGTCATATCGTCCGTCTCGACGCCGGCGGGGCCTCCGAGGCGCCGGAGGGCGCGGTGACCGCCGCCTTGAGCGGAACGACCAATGGCGTCGGGTCCGTCGTGCCTGACACCGTGACCCCAGTCGGTGCAACCGGCCCCGACGCGCGGGAAACCTCGCGTGAACGACCCAAACGTGCGCCTGATGAAACGGGGAAAAAGCGCATCAAGGCGCGCTGGCGCGATCAGGGAAAGCCGGATCGGGCGAAGTCGAAGGGAAAGGCGAAATCGGCTGCTGACGGATGGGCACCCCGCAGGCGCGACGATAAGGTCGCGGCCAAGGCGCCGAGGCCATCGGGACGCAGCCAAGGACACGGCGACACCGGCACGCGGCCGGCAACAAAACTGCACAAGAAGAAGCAACGGTCGGGCGCGACCGCCAAATCATGAGTGACGTCTCTATTTGCCGTTCCTCGGACCGCCAGCTATGTCGGCTCCGGACGCGGCATCGCAGACCGGCAAGAGCAGGGGCGTTACGCTGCATACGGGCGTGGGCCGCGGATCACTTGCCGAGACCAATGAATCAAGACCAGATTATCGCTGAAACAATCGAGGTGACATG
The DNA here is from genome assembly GCA_020442185.1 of Hyphomicrobiaceae bacterium. Taxonomy (GTDB): domain Bacteria; phylum Pseudomonadota; class Alphaproteobacteria; order Rhizobiales; family Hyphomicrobiaceae; genus JAEUMD01. The sequence continues at coordinate 4,363 of JAGRKS010000081.1, read as the reverse complement.
AAGAGCTTCAAAGACAAATCCCTGACCGACCGGCTATCTGACAAGGCCGCTGCCAAGCAAGAGCTGTTGCGAAAACTGCAGGCACGCCCAGGCGCCGACGATCCGGCCGTCATCGCTCGCGCGGCGGAACGCAAGGCGATTGCCGAGGCGCGCGTCGCTCGCGCCGCTGAGAAGGCCGCCGCCGAAGAACGCGCACGCATCGAGACGGCCGCGCGCGAGGCCGCGGAACAGGCCGAGCGCGAGCGCGAAGCCGAGCGCGCCGAACAGGAGCGTATCGACCGCGAGGCGGCTCTCGAAGAAGCAAAGAAGCGCGCACGCGACGAACGCTATGCGGCCCGCAAGGCGGCCAAGAGATAGCTCGGTCGCCGGCCCGGCTTTCGGGTTGGAGCGCAGTGGCGCACTAGGCCGGCAAGGTCGGAAACGCGGTGAGTTCCTGGGCGGTGAGTTCCTGGCTGTTGCATCGGCGCGCCATCGCCTTGCCCAACGCGGCTTCTCCCGAAGCGGGCTTTGCCCGACGCGGACATGTCAAACTGGCCTTGTCCGATGCGGACCTGAGAACGCTACCAGCAGAGCACCAGACCGCGTGCCGATCGAAGCCGTCGGGCGGCGAGCACCGCCGCCCGCGTCCCCTGGTCCGCCCGTCTCACAGGAGTGCGGGCTGGCATCGTACTGGCGCGCCGATCCTCGAGGAAAGCGGCCCCGCTGCGGGATCGGACCGGGACGCCACGCAATGTGCCAGCCGTTCGAATTTTGCCGCGACGGCCGGGACCGTGCGACGCTCAAGGGCATCCGTTGCGAGAGCCCCAGCGAAGCCTCACGACTTGCCGACTTTCCGCCGCCGCCGCTGATCACGCCAGGAAACGCGATAAAGATCGAAGCGGCGATCCTGCAGGTTGCGCGTCGTGCCCGCCCCGCGCGCCGCGCGCAGATCCGCGAGGTTGAGGTCCGCGAACGCTATCGTCTCGGTGTTGGGCGCCGTGTCTGCCGCGATGCCGTCACGCGCGAAGGCGAAATCGCAGGGCGTCAGGATGCAGCTTTCCGCATAATGGATGTCCATGTTCTCGACGTTCGGCAGGTTGCCGACGACACCTGAGAGGACGACGTACACCTGGTTCTCGATCGCGCGTGCGTGGCAGCAATAGCGCACGCGCAGGAAGCCGCGCCGCTCGTCCGTGCAGAACGGCACGAACAGGATCGTCGCGCCCTGGTCGACGAGGTGACGCGCCATCTCGGGGAATTCGCTGTCGTAGCAGATCATGACGCCGATCGGCCCGCAGTCCGTATTGATCACCTCCGCGCGCGTGCCACCCTTGATGTTCCACCAGTAGCTCTCGGAGGGTGTCGGGTGGATCTTTTCCTGCGCATGCACCGAGCCGTCGCGCAGGAAGACGTAGCAGACATTCTTGATGTCCTCGTTGTCGTCGATGATCGGGTGCGTGCCGCCGACGATATTGATGTTGTAGGAGACCGCGAACCCGCTCATGAACTTGATGAACCAGTCGGTGTATTCGGCGATGCGCTCGACGCCCTCCTTGGGTTGCAGCGGCTTCTCCTCGAGAGACAGCAACTGCAGCGTGAAGTTCTCGGGGAACACCACGAAGTCGGCGCGATAGTCGGACGCAACGTCGACGAAGTACTCGATCTGCTTCTTGAACTCGGTCTTGTCGCCGAGCCCGCGCATCTGGAATTGCACGGTCGCGACACGCACGGTCTGCTGCGGGGCAAGGCGATCGGTGCGATCGTTCTCCTCGCTCGAATAGCGCGGGTTGCGCCACAGCATGTGCGTGGCGTAACCGGCCGACGGCTGATCCTCGAGATCGTATTCCTCGAGAACCCCGAGCGGTTCGAATCCGTTCGAGAGATGGAAGCCGATCGTCTGGTCGCGCAGTTCGCGCTCGACGACGGCCCGCACATAGTCCATCGGATCGGGGTACTGTCGGCGCTTGCGCAGATATCCCGGCATGCGGCCTCCGAACACGATCCCCTTCAATCCCCATTCCTCGCAAAGATTGCGTCGCGCCGTATAGAGACGCTGACCGATCCGGAGCCGGCGGTAGGACGGATCGACCGACACTTCCATCCCATAGAGATAATCGCCATCGGGGTTGTGGCGGGCGGCAAAGCCGTTTCCGGTGATCTCGTCCCATGTGTGCTGCTTCAACGCGAAATCGCCCGAGATGATGAAGGTCGCACAATGCCCGACGATCCGGCCGTCGTGCTCGGCAACGAACTGGCCCTCGGCGAAGTTGTTGATCTGCCCCCGGATCATTCGTGCGGTGAGTGAGGGATTGGGCGCATAAACCCGCCGGCCGAGGTCGGCGATCGCGGCAACGTCCGAAAGCCGGGCGCGCCGCACGATCAGTTTCGCCTGCTTTACAGCCGAGGAACGCGGTCGCAGCGCTTTGTCCGGGGACGAACCCGGCGGCGATTTCTGGCCGTTTCCCTTCTTCTGGATCTCCGCCCGCTTGGCGACGGACTGCTTGCGGTCGCTTTCACCCAGCGCCATGAAATTTTTTCCCTATAAGTTTCAACCTATTAGAAAGCGCCCACAGGATGCCGCAGCCGTCGCCGTCTCGCCCTTGACGTATAACGCACCAAAGCCCGGTTGGCTCCCGATTGCGGCACTCGCCCCGACACGATACCAACGTCCCAGAACAACAGGACGACCATGAGCAAGCGACCGACCAAGAGCGCCGCCCCGGCCTCCGACCTCTTCAAGACCATTCATGTGCGCGGCGCCCGCGAGCACAACCTCAAGAATGTCGACCTCGAAATTCCACGCGATTCTCTCGTGGTGTTCACGGGGCTTTCGGGCTCGGGGAAGTCGTCCCTCGCCTTCGACACCATCTATGCCGAAGGCCAGCGGCGGTATGTCGAGAGCCTTTCGGCTTATGCCCGCCAGTTCCTCGAGATGATGCAGAAGCCCGACGTCGACCACATCGACGGCCTCTCGCCAGCCATTTCGATCGAACAGAAGACGACGAGCAAGAACCCGCGTTCGACGGTCGGTACTGTAACAGAGATCTACGACTATCTCCGTCTGCTGTTCGCGCGCGTCGGCGTGCCCTACTCACCTGCAACCGGCCTGCCGATCGAAAGCCAGACCGTTTCGCAGATGGTCGACCGCGTCATGGCGATCGAGAGCGGAACGCGTCTCTACCTACTCGCGCCAATCAGCAGGGGCCGCAAGGGCGAATTCCGCAAGGAGCTCGCCGAGCTGCAGAAGAAGGGGTTCCAGCGGGTCAAGGTCGACGGCCAATTCTACGAGATCCCCGACGCCCCGAAGCTCGACAAGAAATTCAAGCATGACATCGACGTCGTCGTCGATCGCATCGTCGTGAAGGGCGACATCGCCTCGCGCCTCGCCGACAGTTTCGAAACGGCACTCGGGCTCTCGGATGGCCTCGCCTATGCCGAGTTCGCCGATAAGCCGCTGCCTAAATCGGACACCGAAGGCGCCAACAAGTCGAAGAACGACACGCACGAGCGCATCACGTTTTCGGCGCGGTTCGCCTGCCCGGTTTCAGGCTTCACCATCGACGAGATCGAGCCGAGACTGTTTTCGTTCAACGCGCCCGCCGGCGCCTGCCCGACCTGCGACGGCCTCGGCACGGAGCTGCAGTTCGAGCCAGACCTCGTGGTGCCGGACGGATCGCTTTCGCTCGCCGAAGGCGCCGTCTACCCCTGGGCGAAGACCGGCGCGACATCACCCTACTACGAGCAGACACTCGAAAGCCTGGCGCGACACTACAAGGTCAAGATGGAGACGCCGTGGGAGCAACTGCCGAAGCATGTGCAGCTCGCCGTTCTCTATGGCTCGGGCGACGAGGAGATCAAGTTCACCTACTTCGATGGCGTTCGCGACTATACGACGGCGAAGACCTTCGAAGGCGTGATCGGCAACATCGAGCGGCGCTGGCGCGAAACCGACAGCGACTGGGTCCGTGACGAGCTTTCCCGCTACCAGGGCTCGCATCCCTGCGACGCCTGCAACGGCTATCGGCTGAAGCAGCAGGCCCTCGCCGTCAAGGTCGGCGGCCGGCATATCGGCGAAGTCGGCGACATGTCGATCCGGGCGGCCAACGCCTGGTTCGCGGAGTTGCCGGCCGCCCTCACCCGCCAGCAGAAGGAAATCGCGACGCGCATCCTGAAGGAGATCCGCGAGCGCTTGCAGTTCCTCAACGACGTCGGGCTCGAATACCTCACCTTGTCGCGCTCGTCCGGCACGCTATCTGGCGGTGAATCGCAGCGCATCCGCCTCGCCTCGCAGATCGGCTCTGGTCTGACGGGCGTGCTCTACGTGCTCAACGAGCCGTCGATCGGCCTCCACCAGCGTGACCACGACCGACTGCTCGGCACGCTC
>JAGRKS010000080.1 GCA_020442185.1 Hyphomicrobiaceae bacterium | reverse complement strand
TGGGCCATGAGGAACACTCGTCTAAAGTCTGTTTCTCGTGTTGCTCCGGAAGCGATGTCCGATATTGAAGCTCAGCGACCGACGAGAAAACCCGCCGTTATGAACAACACGACGCTGACCATCGTTATAACGTAGCCCGACAGCGACAAGAAGCGGGCGATCGGACGGGGCGGTGCTTTCGGGTTGGACCCCGCCGCAAGAGATCCCGCTGTCACCAGCAGGGCGCCGAGTATTGCAAGTGTTATCACGATCGGCCGCTGAGCGACGGCCATCAACATATCGAGCATGGAGCGCACTCCTGGATCGGCACCGGGACGGTTGTGGGGCTCGGCGATAGACGAGAAAAGCGCGACAAACGTCGCGCTCTTCCCGAATTAGCGGCAAAACCTTGCGGATATGGTCGGTCAGTGGCCGCCGGACGTCGTGTAGGACTTGGCGAAGTTGGCGTTCGCGGTCGACGGCCGGAAACTCTTCATCGCTTCCTCGTGCAGGATTGCCATGGCGTCACGCTTGTATTCGTACGCCTGCGCCGAACTCAGCATCGTATAGTGGCGCGGACGCGGCAGTTTGATGTCGATGACCTTGCGCACCGAGGCCGGCCGGTTCGACAGCACGACCAGACGATCGGCAAGGAAGATCGCCTCGTCGATTTCCGAGGTCACGAAGAGGTTGGTGCGCCGGTTCTCCTCGAACAACCGCAGGAAGAACTCCTGCATCAGACCGCGCGACATGGCATCGAGGCCGCGGAACGGCTCGTCCATGATCATGATCCGAGGGCCGTTGATGATGGCGCGGGCGAGCTCGGCGCGCCGCTGCATACCGCCTGACAGCTGCAGCGGATACTTGTGCATGAATTCGCCGAGCCCGACCTTGACAAGCAGACGCTTGGCTTCTTCCTCGAGCGCCTTGCCCTTGAGATCGCCGCGCAGTTTGGGGCCGAATACGACGTTCTCATACGTCGTCTGCCACGGGATCAGCGCCGTCTCCTGGAATACGACCATGCGGTCCTTCGCAGGGCCGGTCACCGGCTTGCCGTCGAGAAGTATTTCGCCGGAGTCGGGCTTCTCGAAACCAGCAATCAGGTTGACGAGTGTCGACTTCCCGCAACCGGATGGGCCGACGATGACTGTCAACTTTCCTGGTTCGATATCGAGGCTCATGCTCTCGATCACCTGCTGGAGGTCCCATTCCTCGCCATAGGATTTCGAGATGTTGCGAAGCTCGAGATGACCTTTGCCTATCGAATGCGGATCGATCTCGCTTGCGGCTGGCGCCGGCCCCGTGCTGGCGGTTTTCATTTCGGTTGTCGCTTTCTGCATGGTGTCGGATTCCGTTGATGTGCGTTCCGGCGGAGAACCGCGGCGTACTGCAAGGTAAGTCTTGCGAGGTGCGTCAGAACAGTCTCTTCCACGGCATGAAACGATCACCCAGCCAGCGGATCGCACTCGACGAGAGATAGCCCGCTATGCCGATCGAGATCATGCCGACGACCACCTGCTCGAGCGAGCCGCCCATGTAGGAGTTCCAAATGAAGAAGCCGAGGCCGCCGCCACCTTGCGTGCCGCCACCGGAAATCATTTCAGCCGCGAGCACGACTTCCCAGGTGATGCCCATGCCGACAGCCGCACCCGTGAAGATCGACGGCAGCGTGCCGGGCAGGATGATCTTCGAGAACAGGTCCCACTGCGAGGCACCCATGGACTGGGCGGCGCGAAGATAGCGGACGTCGATCGTTCGGGCGCCGCCGAGGACGTTGATCACGATCGTGAAGAAGGCGCCGAGGAACGTCACGAACGCGATCGACATCTCGTTCGTCGGCCAGAAGATCAGAGAGGCGGGAACCCATGCCAGTGGCGGGATGGGCCGCAGGATCTCGAACGGCGGGAAGAAGAGGTCACGGAAGTACTTGTTGACGGCGAGCGCCAGGCCGAAGGGAATGCCGATGAGCATGGCGACGAGGAAGCCCGAGAGCACGCGCTTGAAACTCTGCAGCCAGCTCATCCAATAGCCCGCCTTGGGCAGAATTTCGAGCCAGGCGGCAAAGACCGCCGTCGGCGCGGGGATGAGACCGATGAAGGGCAGCGTCCATTCCTTGCCAAACCATTCGTCAAAGCGGGACCCGATCTCCCAAAGCAACAGGAACACGGCGATGGCGAGCATTCCGCGCCACAAAGACGTGTTCGACATCAGCTTCTCGAACGAGGAGCGACGACGCACGACGGGAGCGCTCGTGGCGGTGTGAGCAACGTTGGCCATAGACTGTTTTTCCGTTTCACATCTTCATTATGAGAGGATAGACCGCTCAGGCGAGTTCGCGCTCACCGGCCTGGAAGGCTTTGACGGCTTCCTCGTGGACCGCCTCGTTGACCTCTTCCATCAACGTCCGGAAGGCCTCCGACGAAAGGCTCTCGTAGGTGCGTGGACGTGGGATCGTCACGTCGACAGTCTTCTTGAGACTGCAGGGGCGCGTCGTCACGATGTGCACCTTGTCGCCAAGGAAGATCGCCTCCTCGAGATCATGCGTGATGAAGAAGATGGTGACCTTCGTGCGATCGTACGTCTCGAGCAGCGATTCGTGCATGATCGACTTGGTCAAGGCGTCCATCGCACGGTAGGGCTCGTCGAGCAGCAGCACCTTCGGCTCGTTGATCAAGGCCCGCACGATTTCGGCGCGACGCGACATGCCCGAGGAGACCTCACCCGGATACTTGTCGCCGAAGTCGCCGAGGCCGGCTTCCGCCAGCATGTGATAGGCCTTCTCGTGCGCCTCCGCCTTGGTCATCTTCTTCTGCACGATCGGACCATAGGCGACGTTTTCCGCGAGCGTACGCCAAGGAAACAGCGCGCCGTTCTGGAAAACCACCATCCGATCGGCACCCTGCGATGCCTTCGGCTTTCCCGGGCCGCAGAGCAGTTGGTTGTCCAGCAGGATCTCGCCGTGCGTGATCGAATGGAAGCCGGCAATGGCGTTGAGCAACGTCGTCTTTCCGCATCCCGACGGCCCGACGATCATGCAGACTTCGCCCGCCACAATCTCCATCGAGCAGTCGTTCACCGCGCAGACGTTGACGCCTTCGGGATCGTAGATCTTCGAGACGTTGCGGATGCTCAGGGCACCGCCGAGTGGCCGGCCGGTTCCCGTCCCTTGTGGCGAGGTCGCGGCTGCATGGAGTTTTTGGTTCGTTGTCATCTGATTCATCGTTTTCCTTGATCTCCCAGGTGGCGCATTTGCTCTCGGGCTCACCGGCCCTGCAGAGCGAGCGCCTTCACGTGCCATTGCATCAGCCAGTTGCCGACGATGCGGACGAGAACCGACGTGATCCACCCGACGAAGCCGAGCGTGATCATGCCGATCACCATGGGCACGGTTACGTTGTTCATGTACGAGTCGACGATGAGGTAGCCGAGGCCGTGATCGCCCGACACCATTTCTGCGGCGACCAGCGAGAACCACGCGACGCCGATCGAGATCTGCAAGCCCGTGAAAACGAACGGCAGCGCACCCGGCACCACGACGTTCTTGAAGATGTCCCAGTTGCTGGAGCCGAGACAGCCCGCTGCGCGGAAGTAGGATTCGTCGATCGACTGGACACCGAGCATGGTGTTGAGCGTCGTGACGAACAGCGAAGCCAGCGTTGCGAGGAAGATCACCGGAGCTTCGAAGCCCGGGAACATGAGGATGGCCAGCGGCACCCATGCCAGGATCGGGATCGGGCGCAGCGTCTCCAGGATCGGGAATGCATATTCCCGTACACGTTGCGACCAGCCCATGAAGAGGCCGAGCGGAACGCCGATACCTGTTGCAAGCGCAAACGCGATCAGAATGCGTCGGCAGCTGACATAGATGTGGTTGTAATAGTTCTCGGTGAAGATCGAGACGCCCTGGAAAGGTGTCGGCGAGAACCAGTCCTTGGCGACAGCGACCGGGCCTGGGATCTTGTCGAAGCGGTCCACTCTCAGGCCTTCGCAGAGAAGCCAATAGGTGAACAGCCACAGACCGATCCCGAGGACCGTCAGATATGGTTTCGGTGTCGAGAGGGACTGCTGAAAACGATACCAGTAAAGGGCAAGCCCGGTTGGTGCGGTGGTTCGCCGTCCGGCGTTCACCGTCTCAGTGGTTTGACTTGCTGTCGTCATTTGGCGCTTTCCAAAGCTGTTCTTGTTCGAATGCCGAACGATGCGGCGGCGTCGCATTTCCAAGGCTGCTCGCCAAAGCTATCGGCGGAGCACAGACAGGCGATCAATCCAATCGAAACAGCGCCCCGGGAGAAGTTCACTTCGTTCCGGCTCCCTCAGCGCTTCGCAGTCGCTGGCGCAGGAAGCTTCCGGAACGCGGCACGACAAATCGACCGGCGCGTAAAACTCCCCCGTTCATACTCGCGTCGTACGCAGCATGGCGGGCCTTCATCTCATGAATCATCGTTGATCGATGCCCGGCGGTGAGCGGCCTCGGACCGATCACCGCCGGATAGCAGGCTTCAGCGCGTCAGTCCTTATAGGCGGACATTGGCTGTGCCTTGATCACGCCGAGTGGGCTCTTCAAGCCGCGCTTTTCGAGCACCTTGCGCGCGATGGAGTCGTCGACGCCACCCTCGCGGATCTTCGCGGCCGCCGCCGGCTTCTTCGGCAGGCTGTAGAGGAACGCCGTCGCATCGTTCAGAAGAGACTGCACGCGGTCTGTGACGATGAAATCGAGTTGCAGCTTGACCGTACCGGGAGCCACGTCCGAACCGTACATCGCGCCCCACAGGACCTTCTTGTCGATCTGCTCCGTCTGGCTTTCCGCCATCTTGGCCACTTCGCCGGCATTGTTCAGATCGGCCAGGAACAGCTGGGCATCAAGCTCGCCTTCCATCCACGCCTCAACGACGTCCGGGCGCTGCGAGATGAGATCGTTGAGCATGACGATGATTGCACCATCGAGCGCATCGAAATCTTCACCCGAAGCAACGCGGCGAGCAAGACCAGCTATCTCGATCTTGGTCGCCGTCGGCTCCCAGATCGCCGCCGCGTCCAGTTTGCCCGCGCGGAAGTTGGTCGTGATGACCTCGATATTTTGGTTCAGATAGCTCTGGGGTTTGATACCCGCCTTGTCGAAGGCGAGACGCGCAAAACGGTCCGTGCAGGCACCGTGCGGTGCCGACGTGATCTTGCCGTCCATCCACTTCACGGCGTCCACGCCATTCGCGAACTTCGGCGCGTCGTTGCGAACAAGGAAGATGTTGCACTGCTGCTTGGAGGTGCCCGCGATGCCGACGATACGGATGTCCGTGCCGCCACGATCGGCCAGATTACGGAACGTCGAGGCAATGGCCGGCATATCGCCCATGTAGCCGATATGCTGCTTCTCGCCGGTCATCGCGTTGACGATGACGGAGCCCTGAAGACCGACCTGGAACTCGACCGTCGAACCTTCCGGCAAATATTTCTTCCAGAACTGCTTGCCGTTATTGACAACGCCAGACCAGGATTCCGTGTAGTACGGCTGATAACCTACGACGAGGGCGATTTTCTCGCCACTTTTACCAAAATCGACTTTTGCTGCCGCCGGAATGGCTCCGACAACGAGCGAAACCGCCATGGCGGCGGCCCCGAAAACGTGGGCATGATGCGATCGCATATTGCGCTTCCTCCCGAAGCTTGGACGTTGAACCCGGGAATTCGAATTCCTCTTGGTTTTGGTGGCGCGAAGCTGCCCTATTGTGTTGCAACTATTTATTGGGCAGCCACGAAGCGTCTGTTCTATAACGCGTTTTTCACCTCCTCGTGCCTGACCGAAGTCGAATGGCGTTACAAAGATCGAGCGTCATCGAGTGGGTCTCGCGATTGCATGTCGACCCCGTCTTGGGTGCCGACATGTCGCACCCATATGGCACGCTGCAAACACCCCTATGTAAAATCGTTCGTATTGATGCTGTGATACCTTCGGCCTATCACAGCATTAACTTGCTTGAGTTGACCCGCACTGGCACTGGCCTCCACGACGCCGAGCCGTCTCGCAACCTATGCCACAAATTCGCTGTCCTGTCGTCCGCGCAACCAGCACCAGGTCTGGGAGACTGCCGCAAGTCGGCCGGCCGATGGGCGATATCGCGCGGCCGAGCCGTGGCGATACGCAACCGCCGTCCGCCCCGCCTCAAGCCAGCGGCGACCGCCGGCCGAGCTCTACTGAGCGTCTGCTTCTGATTTACTCGTTCGATCACCTGATAGGGATTTTTGATTGTGTCGACGAATGCTCCCTGTGGCAAAGTCGATCTTGGATTTCGCGTGTCAGGACGAATGCTCGATCAATCAGCGCTCGAACAATGCGACCGCCGGGTGGGGTCCTGCGGGCCTCTCGGTCCAGGCACGGCTCACGCGAAGATGACGGAGATTACAAACCCGCCCCCAAAAGGTGGGGAGCATAGGAGGTAACGCATGCCAGCCAGGAACCACACCCAGTGGAAGGCGAACCCGGGGCTCGAGCCGGGCGAATGGGTCGATAGCCGCGTATATTCGGATCAGACAATATTCGAGAACGAGGTCGACCAGATCTTCAAGCGCGTTTGGGTGCCGCTTTGCCATGAATCCGAATTGCCGAAGCCCTACGACTTCCGCACCGCGAGCATCGGCGGCGAGCCGATCATCATTACCCGCGGTCCCGACAACGAGGTCCGTGCATTTCTCAACGTCTGTCCGCATCGCGGCATGCTGATCGAGCGCCGTCCGTCCGGCAGCTTCCTCGAAGGACAGCCGTCCGGGAACCCGAAGCGCATCACCTGCATGTTCCACGCATGGCAGTTCGACATGAAGGGCAACTGCGTCTATGTCGCCCGCGAGAAGGAAGGCTACCAGGACCGCCTGTGCAAGGAAGATGCCGGCCTGCGCCGCCTGCGCTGTGAAGTCAAGTTCGGCGGCTTCGTGTGGGTCAATCTCGACGACAACCCTAAGATCGGTCTCGAGGAGTGGGCGGGCGAGCCGTTCCAGTGCCTGCGCGAGAACATCGATGCCGAGCCGCTGGAAGTATTCCACTACCACAAGGCCATCATCGATACGAACTACAAGCTCTGGCACGACACCAACAGCGAGTTCTATCACGACTTTATGCACTACCATAACCGCGTCACCGGCTTCAACGACGCCTACTTCGCCCGCAAGAACTTCGCGTTCAAGAATGGGCACGTCGTCGTCGGCACATTCGAAGTCAACTACGAGAACTACGAGGGCTTCGAGAGCCGCGGTGAGCTGTCCTTCCCGCACCTGCCACCGAACCAGTGGTACATGGTCGACTTGTTCCCGGGCTTCAACTTCAACCTCCGCGGCTCGGCGTTGCGTTGTGATATCGTCACGCCACTCGGCCCGGACAAGGTGATGATCGAGTTCCGCGGTCTCGGCCTGAAGCGCGACACGCCGGAGGAGCGGCAGACTCGCATCAATCACCACAACTCGATCTGGGGACCGTTCGGCCGCAACCTGCACGAGGACCTGATCGGTGTCGCCGGACAGGGCACGACGATGCGTCCTGGCACCGAGCCGCGCAACATCCTGCATGGCCGCCACGAGAACCAGACGATCCACGACGAGATCGGCATGCGCCACTACTACGACGAATGGGGCCGCTGGATGAACCGGCTTCCGAACAATCCGGACCAGCCCTGGCAGGAGCGCAACAAGGAAGATGCCGTCGCGGTCGCCGAATAACCGCCGGATCGATTGCGCGAGACCACTCTCGACATCGGGCGGCCCCTTTCGAGGTGCCGCCCATTTCACTCCAGTCCGACAAACGCCGTCGATGGCGGCTTCACCGGCGCCGCCTCAAAAGAGCGGGTCACGTCGGATACCAATAACAAACGGAGGAATCCCCATGCACAAGAATGGTGCCGATGCGGCATCCGTGGTGCGAGATACCATCTATCGCGCAACGATGGCTCTCGACGATCAGAAGTGGGAAGATTGGCTGGGGCTATGCGAGCCCGAATTCCACTATGCCATCACCGCCTTCAGCCCTGAGATCAACAAGGACATGATCTACCTCCAGGGTGGGCGCAAGGATATGGAGACGCTGGTCCGCCTCCTTCCGAAGCACAACACGGACCACTCTCCGCTTCGACGGCACACCTCAGTCTACACCGTCGATGTCGACGACGACGCGAAGTCGGCGACTGCGGTCAGCTCCTTTGTGATCTATCAGAACATGCTCGACGGTGTGAACTCGCACATCGACTCCGGCGAAAGCCGCCTGTTCCTCGTCGGCAAATATCACGACACGTTCAAGCTGGAGAACGGTAAGGCGAAGTTCGTGAAGCGCGAGGTTCGCATCGATAATCGCCGGCTCGACAAGGGCTCGCACTGGCCGATCTGACCGCGCGACGCCGATTTGGTCAGGGCCGCACCGTGGTCCGGGCCATGACTTCATCCATGGCCGGGCTGGCGCGGCTGCAGCGTTGGACGTCTCGTAGGCCCGAGCCGACAGAGCGGGTGACGCGGGTCCTGAGCGCGATGCGTCTTACGGCACTTGCAGAACCGCCAACCGTGTCGCCGGCCTCCGATACTTTGCCGCAAGGGACGTCCGACCGGCACCTTAGACTCATAACGTCGTGCCCCCGCGACCTCGACGGCCGATTGCCGTACTTCGCTTGACAACGCACCGATCGCCCAGAAGAGCGACGGTCCGGCCAAAAACGACATCGACGACCAAGAAGGAAATGCTGCCCCGATGAGTTGGACAAAAATCTGCAAAGCGACCGACGTCGCCCCGAACTCGCTCAAGAAGTTCTGGATCGCGGGCGGCATCCCGATCGTTGTGGCGAACTACGGCAGTGGCTATGCGGCGATGCCTCCCGTCTGTCCGCATATGGAGGAGCCACTCGAGGAATCCGGTGTGATCTCCAATTGCGTGCTGACCTGCACGAAGCACCTCTGGGCGTGGAATCTCCAGACGCTCGAAATGAGCGGCACCGAGACCGAGAAGCCGATCAAGACCTATGACTGCAAGGAAGAGAACGGCGACATTCTCGCCTTTGTCGAAGCGGAGATCCTCTACGATTTCGACGATGACGACGACATGGACGACGATGCCTTCTTCAACAAGTCGTCGTAGACCGTCTCCGCCTGCCGATTACAGTCGGCATCTCGCCGGAGCCGAGCAGTGAGGCTCAGTTCCCAGCAGGTCACGCAATCGGGACCGACGATCGCGTGGTGTTCAACCGGTCGAAGTTGTCTGCCATGAAGGTAACCGTCCAAAGCAAATCCGGCGTCGAGACCTTCGACGGTGGCGACGACGAAAACCTCCTCTATGCCGGACTCCGTAGTGGTTTGGGCCTGCCTTACGAATGCGGGACCGGCACCTGTGGAACATGCCGGGCGCGCGTCATCGAAGGGGATGTCTCGATCGCCTGGCAGGAGGCCCCGGGCCTGGCATTCGTCAAACGCGATAAGAACGAAGTACTTCTCTGCCAGGCGCATGCACGAGGCGACTGCACCATCCGCGTTCCGACCAAGGTCGAGCCGATCGGTGAGGCTTTGCCGCGGCCGGCGAATTTCCGCGGCACGATCGACCGAGTCGAGCGGCTTACCCACGACGTCGTCGAGTTCGACGTCCTCCTCGATCGGCCAATGTCGTTTCTTGCGGGCCAGTTCGTCGCCATGTCGTGCGAGGATGTCGTTGGCGCGCGGGCCTATTCGATGGTGAACTACGACGAGAGCACCGATCGCCTCGTCTTCGTCGTCAAGCGCAAGCCGAGCGGACGATTTTCCGACTGGCTGTTCGAGCATAACATCTCGGGCACACAACTCCGCTTGTTCGGACCGCTGGGGCGCGCAACGTTCCGGCCCGACGAACAGAAGAACTTCCTGTGCATCGCGGGCGGCTCGGGCGTCGCAGGCATGATGGCAATTGCCGCGCAAGCGACCCGCAACGGATATCTCGAACACAACACCGGACACATCTTCTTCGGTGTACGCACGCTCGACGACTGTTTCTACACACGTGAGTTCGCCGACTATGTTCGCCGCTCGAACGGCAGCCTTGTCGTGACGATCGCACTGTCGAACGAGGCAGCACCGCAAGAGCGCCATCCCGACTTTCCGGAAATCCGCCTCGCCAGCGGCTTCGTCCACGAGGTCGCTGCGCGCGAGATGGCGGGCAACTACGAGAACATGGTGGGGTTCGTCGCCGGGCCACCGCCGATGGTGGACGGCGCATTGCGAATGTTGATCATGGAAGCACGACTGCCGGCCCAGTTCATTCGCTACGACAAGTTCGGCTGATCCCCGCCCGGGTGAAGCACGACATTTTCCCGGCCATCGGTCGCGCTCGATCTCATGGCCACACAACAACAAGCCGGGTACGATCCCGCAGATGGAGTTGCAGATGAGCGTTGCGAGCGGAGCGGTGGAGGTGCTGAAGAAGGCCAGCCTGTTCGAAGGGCTGCAGCCGAATGCCGTCGCGGCAATCGCCGGCATGGCCACCGAATTGACGCTCGAGGAGGGCGACGACGTCTATACGCTCGGAGACGAGGCGTCTGCGGTCTATGTGGTGACGTCCGGCCGCATCCGCTTCTCGCTCGGCGTCGGCAACCGCGCGTCGGCGGCGCACTCCATCATGGAGGCCGGGCAGGCCTTCGGGTGGGCGGCGCTGATCGGCGACGAGCCGCGCCGCGTCGCGACCGCAACCTGCCTCGAGGACACGACGTTGCTCGCGATCGACGGCAAGAAACTTACGGCCTATTTCGAAACCGATACCGCCAGCGGCTACGCCGTTATGCGCCGCCTCGCCGATCGCATCTCGCGCGACCTGTTGAGCGCGCTGACCAACTGACGGCCGCCGCGGCGCACGACGAGCGGGGCAAATTCAGATCTCGGACGATGGTCCCGCAGGCGACGCTCCCACGCGCGACGAGCCCCGGTGCGTGCGGAATTTGCCGCGCGCCGATGCCGCCGGCAGCTTGCGCCCGGTCAAGGGAGCACGCCGCACCCTCTGACAATCTCGGCCCGAGCCGACGTCGTCGCAAAGGAGGGGTTCGCAGTGATCGAGAAGAAGTTCGAACAACACCGGCAGGTTTTCAAGGCCGCCCCTCGTGAGTGTCGGGGTCTCGCTGACCTATATCGCCTCGCGCTTGCTGGCGCGGCGATGGCGGCGGCGTTGACGGGTTCGCACAGCGCGCGCGCAAATGATTCCGTCGCGCACATTGCAGCCGGCGGCCTCGTGCTGGCGCGGACCGATGCCATAGAATTGCAGAGCGAGGATCTATTCGTCTCGGCCAGCGAGATCCGTGTCCGCTACCGCTTCCACAACCGGACCGGCGCCGACGTGACGACACTCGTCGCCTTCCCGATGCCAGAGGTTTCGGCCGTCTCGGAAGAAAACAACTTCGTCGTTCCCGAGCCCGACGACGCAACGAACTTCCTGGGCTTCGAGACGACTGTCGCGGGCGCGCCCGTGCGCATGCAGATGGAACAAAAGGCCTATGCAGTCGGCATCGATCGCACCCAGCTCCTCGTCGAGGCGGGGGTGCCGATTTCTCCCCTCGACCGCGATGTCGCAGCAAGGCTTGCGCGCCTCACGCCCTCGCAGCAGGCGGCGTTCAAGCAGATGGGGCTGATCGCGTTCGAGGATTTCGATGCCGGTCGCGGCATGGAACGCACCGTGCGGCCGCTCTGGTCGGTGCGCACCACCTACTATTGGTCGCAGACCTTCCCCGCCAACCAGGATCTCTACGTCGAGCATCGCTACAAGCCGTCGGTCGGCGGCGCGGCGCAAACGATGATCGGCGCCGAATACGCGAGCAGCGACGATGTCGAAACCTACCGCAAGCGCTACTGCATCAGCGACCGCATGATCCGCGACGCCAAGGCGATGCAGAAGAAGCGGCCGGGCGGCGGAACCACGATCCTTTCCGAGCAGAACTTGGAATACATCCTGACGACCGGCGCGAACTGGTCTGGAGCGATACGCGAGTTCAAATTGACGGTCGACGGCGGAGCGCCGGAGAACCTCGTCAGCTTCTGCATGGACGGGATCAGAAAGGTGTCATCCACGCGTTACGAAGTGACCGCCCAGGACTTCTGGCCCCGGCGGAATCTCGAAATCCTGATCTTGAAGCCGATCGTGCTGCCGGAGTGACGCCGGCCGGAGTGATGAAGGCCAACGCAACGATGTCCTTTATCACGATGGCCGTCGTCACGATGGGGGGCGTGACCCTGCGGCTGGGGTGAACGAGACGACACCGCCGGCCGCCGTAGCGTCCAAGCCTATCTCGGCCGGTATTGCCCCGTCGTGGCGTCGAACTCGAGCGTGCCGAGATCGCGCGCCGCTTCCGACGCCTGAGCTTCGGCGCGCCGCTTCATTTCAGCGGCCGCGCGCTCGGCCTCCTTGGCGATACGATCCAGTTGCCGTGCCGCAAAGCGCGCCCCGTAGTAAAGTCCCGCGCCCGCGAGCGCCAGAAGAAATGCCTGAGGCATGCCAGCCACCTCACATTCGTTTATGCGGCCATAGGCGCGTTCATCCCGCTCGGCCGCCGCGCGCCCCGATCTACAGTCCGAACCGCGACCAGAGCGCTCTTGCCTCGATAGCGGACACCAACTCGTCGGCAATTGCAAGGCCGCGGCCGGACGCAGCGATGTCGCCCGAGGGCGTGCCGGCGATCGACGGAAATCGCCGCAGCCGCGCCAGCAATCCGCCGCGCGCGAGCGGCACCCCGACCAGCTTCACCTTGTCGCCGAACAGCTCTCGCATCTTGGTGCGCACGTCCGAAATGCCGTCGATCAGGCCCAACTCCAGCGCCGAGCGCGCCGACCAGAAGGCGCCGGAAAACAATTCGCCGTCGGGGCCTTTGAGCCGCCCTGCCCGCCGATCCTTGACGATACCGATAAAGACGTCGTGGACGTCCCGCTGAATAGCCTTCAGGAGCGCCACGTCATCCGGCTTCTCGGGCTGGAACATATCGAGCGCGCCCTTCTGACCACCAGCCGTATAGACGCGCCGTTCGATGCCGAGCCTGCCAATCGCCTTGTCCAGCCCGAAGCTCGCGGAAATGACACCGATCGATCCGACGATCGATGAGGGATCGGCATAGATCTCGTCACCCGCGACCGCCAGATAGTAGCCACCGGATGCCGCGACATCCTCGCAGAACACGTAGACCTTCTTTTGATGCTCTTCCGCAAGCTGTCTGATGCGCTTGAAGATCAGGCTCGACTGCACGGGCGAACCACCGGGCGAATTGATCGAGATCGCAACCGCGGGCAATTTCGACATCGTGAACGCTTTTTCGAGCGAACCGGCAACTTGCGCAATGGCGAGGCCCTGCCGCAGCGGTGTCGCCATGCCGATCGGACCCTGAAAACGCAAAACCGGAACCCGCAGCCCGCGTTCGAACAACTTCATCGTTTGTCGTCTCCCTGGTGATGAACGCTCCCGCCCCGACGGCTCGGCGACGTGATGCAGTGGCGCCGCTGCGCTAGGCTGCGGACTCATAAACCCT
>JAGRKS010000079.1 GCA_020442185.1 Hyphomicrobiaceae bacterium | reverse complement strand
AGAAACCTACGCCCAACACCGAGGCGCCGCTGTTCCCGGTGGAACCTGATGCAGATTTAGTTGCACCAGCCGCGCAAATGGTTCGATCCGATCCCGCTCGCCGCCGTATTCAGTGCCGCACAGCGCGAAAATGCTGGCTTTCGGCCGACCTCACCCCGGCCCCCGGCATGCCAAAGCCCGCACCATCGAGGGGTGCGGGCTTCGTGCCAGGCAGGAATTTCGTTTATGACATCTGACCCGCTCGGGGTCGGCATGACGTCCCGATCAGCGGCCGAGGGAGGCGGCGCGGCGGGCGACTTCCGACTTCGAGACTTCGCCGGCCGCCACGAGGGCGTTGACGCAGCGCTTCGAGAGGCGGGCGCCGTTGTCCGACATGCAGCGGCGCAGCGACTGGCTGCCGACCGAGTGCTTGCTGCAGTAGGAGAAATAGTCGGCCATGCACGCCGTCTGGACCCGCAGCGAAACAGCGCTCGCCGAGCCCGTCTGCGCTGCAACGCCGGCTGCGGCGAGGAGGGCTGCGAGGGCGATGGACTTCGTCGAGGTTGCGAACTGGCGGATCATGGCGGTCTCCTTGGGGTCTCGGTTGGGGTTGCTGCCTGTGAAGAGAAACCTACGCCCAACACCGAGGCCTCGCTGTTCCCGGTGGAACGGTTGGGAAAAAAGCCAAGAGGCGGCCCAAAAAATTGCAAATATTGCCGCTTGCGAGGCCGGCAGTACATTGACCGGTTCCGGCCGCAACACTGTGAGTTCCGCGCCGGCCCGAACCACATTCTGCCAGCCGATGCAGGCACATAAACCACTGGAATCAAAATAAGATACGGCAGGATGGCGGAGCCTGCTCAGCCCCCGCAACGACGTTTGTGCGCTCGCGATCGCAGTCGTTGACGGTTCAACAGACCCGCCCGATGGTATAGAGCACCAATTCGACTTGCCGCCGCCCGTTCGGCGCGACCGCCGAGGAGAGCGCCTCATGCCCAGCGACATCGTCAACCTCCGGCGCGCCCGGAAGGCCCGCGCCCGTCTCTCGAAGGAGCAGGAAGCAGCGGCCAACCGGCGCCTTCACGGACGCAACAAGGCCGAACGGCTCATTGCAGAGTCCGAAAAGGTCCGTGCCGAGCGCCTTCTCGACGGCGCCCGGCTCACGACCGCGGATGCGGACGCCGGCAAAGTCCCGGACCTTGAAGGCGAGATGAATGGCGGCGCGGACACCGGGAGGGCGACGGTCGCGCGGTTCGCTCCCAGCGCCCGCAGACGCAATCGTGGCGGGGAGACATGACCCGCCCACAGAAGCGCTCATTCTCGATCAAGGGACATCGCACATCGATTTCGCTCGAAACGCCGTTCTGGGATGCACTGAATGAGATCGCGCTGGCCGGCAACCGGAGCGTCGCGGCGCTTGTGGCCGAAATCGACGACGCGCGCCCACCCGCTACCGGCTTGTCGACGGCGGTGCGGATTTTCGTGCTCGACCACTTCCGGTCACGCGGCGATGGCGTGTCCGCCCGCACCGCAACCTCGGAGTTCGGCGATGCGGCCGCAAATGTCACGGTAGACGCCCCGACCGTGGCCAGCGCCGCATCGTCGACCGACTCCGTAGCAGGCGCTCGCGCCAGGAATGCACCTTCGGACGCTGATCAATAGGGAATCGGGCTGAGTGCTCGCAGCGTCGTATCTCCCGCCGACGACGGACGGCGCGGAGCACGGGCCCGCCGCGTCGAGGCACCACCGGTGCGACTCGACGGCAGCCGCTCGACACCAGGCGCGGCGCCTTCTGACACGCTGTCTACCGTCACTGACGGTGTTGCCTGGTTCAGTTGACCGGCATCGGCTGGCACCAAGGTCCCCGCTTGATCGGCACCGCCCGAAGCCTCGGAGACACCGGCCTGCCCGCCGGCACCTTTCAGGGCGGCGCCATCGCCCGGCGGTGGCGCCGCGGTCGAACCGGGGGGCAACCCGGACTGTGGCAAAGGCGATCGCGCTCCGCGCTCGAGTTCGAGTTCGAGTTCGAGTTCGAGTTGCTGCTGCTTCTGGGCTTCTTCAAAGGCCTTCTCACGCTCGCGCGCCAGCCGCGCCCGTTCCTCGGCCAGTTCCTTTTGGCGCTGGCGCTCGGCAGCAGCGCGCTCCTCGTCGGCACGCCGCAACTGCTCGAGTTTATCCACTTCGCGTTCCATCCGGCGCACGGTCAGCTCTCGCTCGAGCGCGCCGTGTGCAACGCGCGGCTCCATCGCGGCGAGATCACCTAGCCGTCCGACATAGAATATCGAAACCGCAGGCCAAGACGCGCGACCATGTTCTCGCGCATTGGCGGTTATGCGCCATTCAGTCTCCTGGTCGAACGTGACTAGGTCGATCGTCGATAGAACCTCAGTGCGGCCCTCGGCGGCATCCAGCCCGAACCGCTCGACCCTGAGCGCACCGTCGATCACCTCGATGCCGACGCGAGCCGAGCCGAGCGGCGTCAGCTTGCCACCTGCGTTCTCGAGCAGCGCCTCGGCGAGCGGTGGCGCATCGGCCCCGACGCCAGCGTCGAGCACGCGGGCGACGGCGGCCTGGACACCTGCCGCGGAGAAACCTTCGACGGCTGCGTCCTTCAAGATGACGGAACCCTTACCACCGATGGCGGCGATCAGCGCGCGCGGGCTCAGCGCCCGGCCGGTGAAGTCGATCGAGGCGTCGGCTTTGCCGACCGCCGCGCGGCTGGCGCCACCCATCCGCGCAATGGCGGCGAGTTCGACACCGCGCGCTTCGATCTTGGCAGCCAGCCCGATACCAGCCGGCGCTCGCGTCAATTCCATCGACCCCGTGATCTTGCCACCGAGAGCGGAGCCGTCCGTCATGTCGACGGCAATGCGCCCAGCCGCCAGCTGCATCGCGAGGACCGCGTTTGCCAGATTGAGATCGGGCGCGAGCGCCAGCCGGCGCACCTCGAGTGTCACGGCGCCATCGAACCGATCGAACGCCTCGGCCACGAACGGCTGATCGGTCCAGATTGCGGCGGCCTCGGCGCCTGACGGCGCGCTGAGAGACGGCTCACGCAGGTTCGGCGACCGCCTGGACGGCAGGGCCAGCACCGGCATGGGCTGCGGCGCGCCGGCCGTCAGCCCACCGAGAAGGCCGGCGACCGACGCGCGATCGGCAACCAGCCGCCCCTCGAGCCGCACCGGTCCCCCCTCGCCTCGGCGCACCAGCAATGCGCCATCGAGTTTCGCGCCGGCAATCATCAGACCGGCCGGTGACAACTTGAGCCCACCCGCGGCGGCCGTCGCGAGACCGACCGTTCCCGTGACGGCGGAATCGAGCGAGCGCGCACCTCCGGTGAGCCCCGCGACGGCAAGCACGTCGCCGAGACGCTCTGCGGCGATTTCGAGCGCGCCATCGAAGCCGACGTCGCCTTCGGCCGTCAGCCGCGTCCGTCCGTTGTAGGCGAGCGATAGCCCCTCGGACGTCAGCGCGATATCGCTCAGCATATTTTCTGACGGCGTGCCGACCGCCTTGATGGCCGCGTTCGCCCGCAAGGCGCGCTCCGTCCCATCGCGCCGAGTGGCCACGGTGGGAGTGCCGGAACGGCCGGCGACCAGCAACGCCATCAACTTGGGCGCCAAAACGTCGTCGGCGGCGATCGAGACGTCGACCGGAGCACTGCGCCAGCCATCGAATCCGCCGTCGAGCACGGCACGCACGTTGATGCGTCCCGCCGCAGCGGCTCCATCGAGGCGGATCTCCGTCGCACCCGGCAGCCGTTTGCCGAGCTCGATGCGGCCGGCAATGCTGAGCGGCGCGAGATCGCCGACTTCGGAAGCGCGCGCCGTGTTCGTCAAACTTGCAAGTGCGAGCAGTCGCGCGACCCCACGCTGATCGGTTGCCGCAGCCGTCCCTTCGATCACACCCGAGCGGATCCCCGCGCGGGTCGTCAGTTCGCCTTTGAGATCGACATCGAGCGCACCGTCCGATTGAAATGCAAGCCGCCCAATTCTCAGTCTTTCGCCCGCAAGTTCGAGTTCCGCCGCGACGTTGCGAAGTTCACCGCTTCCGGCGGTCAACGTATTGGCTGAGAACCTGATTTTCACATCGCGATTGACCACCGCGCGCGAGGCGGTATCGGCTGCGGATAATGTTGTGGACCGAGCGCCGCCGCCTTCGGCATCGGCACGCGAACCCGACAGCTTCTCGATCCAATCGAGCACACCGCGCCGTGTCAGCTCGCCATCCGACAACCAGTCCCAGGCGAACCTGTCTGCGCTGATCGCAATATCGACCGCGCCGGTGCTCCCGCTTTCCAGCGGCACGCCGAGCGCCCCGCGCAGGATGGAGCCACCGAACGTCGCTCGCGCATCCGTCAAGGCAATGCGTTCGCGCGCGTAAGAAAGTCCGCTGTCGAGCGAGAACGCACCGTCAACATCGGGCGTCAGGGCGGCTAGTCCGGGCGTCGCCCACTGCGCGAGCCGATGGAGGCTCGGCCCGGCGACTGTCAGTTGCGCATCGAGTGTCACGTCCGAGCCCTGCGACATGTGCGCGTCGAGCGTGCCGGCGGATGTCACCGCCGCGACGCCATCATCACCACGGCTCGCATGCTTTTCCGCCGCTGCACGCGACAGTTCGCCGGTCAGCCCGATGCGTGCGCCGGCCGGCAGGCTCGCAAGCAGCCGTTCGATACGCACCGGCTTGCCGGGAACGCGGGCAACGGCGATGTCGACACTGCCCACACCCTCGCCGCCGAGCGTCAAGAGATCGATATCGATCTGTCCGTGCGTCGTCGCCTTCGCCGGCAGGGTGCCGACGAGAACGTCGGCAAGCGTCGCGAGCGTCGCGGCGGGCGAGGCCTTCCCGGTCTTGCCGGCGAGCCGGTCGAGGTCTAGCCAGCGGGCCGCCAGCTCGAAATCGAGTTTCGGATCGGCCCCGTAAGCAAGCGAAGCGCTGCCGGTCATCAATTGCGGCTGGCCGACGTTCTCGATGCTTAAGGCGATATCCCCGACCGTCAGGCGTCGCGCGTCCGCCGCCAGTGCGCCACGCAAATCGAGCGACACCGGGCCGTTGGCTGGCGTCGCACCCGGAGGCGGAGCCCCGCCGCTGGCTTTGTCGGCATCCGCCTGGCGTGCCGCTGCAGGCAATTCCGGCAGCGGAACCGACATCGCGATATTGCCCTCGAGCCGCACCTGGCCCATGGGATCGACAATACGTCCCTCGATCTGCGTGTTCGCGCCCGTCGCGGCGGCACTATGGATCGTCGCCTTGAAGCGGACCGCTCCATCCGGGTCGGTCTGGGCCGTGGCGAGCCGCACGGCACGCGTCGCTCCATTCATTGTCACGTCGCCCGAATAGTGCATCGGTCCATCGAGCGCTTCCGCGGAAAAAGTGCCCCCGATCTGCTCGAGGCGGACGAGTTCAGCCCCATTCGCCTTCTCGAGAACCAGTGTGCCATCACTGATCTCGACCGATTGGAATGCGACGCGCGACGGCATGAACGGCAGCGATTGCGGCGTTATGCCGAGAGACGTCCAGGACCCCTTGCCGCTGGCGTCGAGGGCGAGATACGCCTCCGGCTTTGCGAGCGCGATACGCCGCACCTCGAGATTGCCTTGCAGCAGCGGCGGCACCGAAAGCCACAGCGTGAAGCTTTCCGCCCGGAACAGCGGATTGCCGCTTCCCGCCCGCAAATCGGCGACGCGCAGCTTTTCGAAACTCAGATAGGGCGACGGCAGCAAGCGCAGGTTGACCGCGCCGCCGACGCGGACGTCGCGACCGAGGATCCGCGAGGCCTCTTCCTCGAAAACACCGCGGTAGCTGTTCCAGTCGATGAGCATCGGCACCGCGAACAGCGCGGCCAGAACCACCGCCAGCAGTCCGGCAATCCACATCACCAGGCTGTTCACTGCGTCGCCCTCATTCCCAAGACGTCCGTCGCATCATCGGCGCATGCCGTCCCCTGACGGCAACAAACCGCACAATTATTCGCCACGCCATCTTCTGTCCGGCCCACCGATGTCTCGTCCGTAGCGAGCATGGCAAGGCGCGTGGCGGCACGCGAAGTCTGGCTCTGCATGTCTCGTCGCCGCCCCCCGGCCACTGAAAGATTGCATCCGGCACTCGACGTGCGAGACCGTATGTAGCATGTAACCCTGGCCAGAACTTTGGCCTGAACATAACCCTGTCGTTCAAATGTCGTTGCCTCCGGAACAATCCGTCCGCCCCATCTCATATCCGCCCATCTCATACCCGACCGCGGCTTCGCCGACGCATGGTCTTGGAACGCATGGCACAACGCGACGAGCATAACGCGTCCGGAAACCCGAAGCAGGCTTCGCCGGCAACGCGACCGGCGCAGTATTCCGAAGCATCGCCACGGGACAAGCTGCGTCAGGCGGCCGAAAGTCTTCGTAATGTCATTATCGAGCGATTCTACCACAACTTTCGTGATTTCTGGGCCGACCGCCAACCCCTGACATGGGCACTGGCGATCGTGATTGGTGTTGCCGTCGGCTACGGCGCTATCACGTTCCGCTATCTGATCGGCATCGTTCAGCTTCCCTGGCTGCATAGCACCAGCGAACGGGTCGTGTCGGCGGCGGCGGGCGTTCCCTGGTGGAACCTCGTGCTCGCCCCCGCGATCGGCGGTGTGATCGTCGGCGCCATTCTGCAGCGGTTCATGCCGGGCCGGCGTGCGCACGCCGTCGCCGACGTCATCGAGGCACGCGCGCTGCGCGACTGCAAGATCGACGTGAGAACGGGGCTGCTGAGTGCGGGACTTGCGATCCTGTCACTCGGTAGCGGCGCCAGCGCGGGGCGCGAGGGCCCCGTCGTCCATCTCGGCGCGACGATCGCATCGTGGCTCGAGGAAAAGTTCCGTCTGTCGGCCGCCAGCCGTCGCTCGCTGCTCGCCTCGGGCGTCGGCGCGGCGGTCGCGGCATCCTTCAATGCGCCGATCGCCGGCGTCCTCTTCGCGCACGAGGTGATACTCGGTCACTACGCCGTTCGCGCCTTCGTGCCGATCGTGATCGCGAGCGTCGCTGGCGCCGTCATCAGCCGCATCCATCTCGGAAATTTCCCGGCCTTCGCCATTCCGCAGTATCAAATCACCACCTATCTCGAGTTTCCCGCCTTCGCGCTGCTCGGCGTCACCTGCGCCATCGTGGCCATACTCTTTCAGTTCGCGGTTATGGCGGCGGAACGCATCATCTGGAATTTCGAGATGCCACTGTGGCTCCGGACAGGTCTCGGCGGCCTGGCTGTCGGCACCATGGCGCTCGTTTTCCCGCAAGTGCTCGGAGTCGGCTACGAGACGACGGACCAGGCGCTCTATCAGGCGTTGCCGCTATCGCTGCTGATCGGCCTCATCGTCGCCAAGACCATCGCAACCGCGATTACGCTGGCGGTCCGCTTCGCTGGCGGCGTGTTCTCCCCCTCGCTCTACCTCGGCGCTGTAACGGGCGCGGCCTTCGGTACGATCGCCACCTCGACATTCCCCGACGTCGGTGCCAGCCACGGCCTCTACGCGATCCTCGGAATGGGGGCTGTCGCCGCGTCCGTGCTCGGTGCGCCGATTTCGACGACGCTGATCTGCTTTGAATTGACCGGCGGCTACGAAATGACGATCGCGTTGCTGCTGACGGTGTCGATATCGGTCGGCCTGACGCAAACACTCCTAGGCCAGAGCTTCTTCCACTGGCAGCTCGGCAAACGCGGGTTGTTCCTGCAGGATGGGCCGCACAAGAGCATCATGCGCAGGCTCACTGTCGCCAGTTTCATGAGCGACGCCGAGCCGGATGGGGATGGACCGCGGCGGCTGGCGAGCGATAGCGACGAGGCCTGGCTGATGGCCTCCGACACACTCGAGCGGGCGCTCAGAACATTCGACAAGGCCGGCACGACGAGGGTTGCGGTTGTGGCGGATTCCGATCCGACGCTGATTATCGGCTGGGCCGATCGCATGCAGGCTCTCAACGCCTTCAACAAGGCGCTCATCGACGCAGCCGTCGAGGAGCACCGTTAAACCGAACAGGACCCGCCACGCCATGCGCTATGTCATCAGCTGGCGGGTCTTGCTGCCCGTCATCCTTTTCGCCAACGGCGCCGGGCTTCTCGTCGTGGGTCTCGCGATGCTCGGCCTCAACGCGCATTTCGTGTCGCACGCCGCGACCGCAGAAGGCGTCGTCGTCGCATTCACGGAATATCCGGGTGCACCGCGGAACGGGGTGCCAGCCAACTCCACGTTTGCCCCGGTCATCGCATTCCGATCCGCCGACGGCCGAGACATACGCTTCCGGTCGCCTCACGCCAGCAGCAGGCTCGCCTATGCCGCCGGCGACCGCGTCGGCGTCCTCTATGCGCCGGCAGACCCCGAGCGCGCGATGATCGACACCTTCAGGGACGCTTGGCTCGTGCCGCTCGTCCTGATGGGCGTCGGCAGCCTACTCCTTGCCGCGGGGACTGGGATCCGAGCCATCGCGAAGTGGTAGCTCGCCCCGAGCGACCGCATTGGCCCGTTGGCAGAACGAATTCGGTGGAGCGGCATCCGAACTTTTGGTGGACCAGTTGCATTGCCACGTTACCGGCGCACAGCAGGTGATATAGTTCTCGCACATGGCTACGAATCAAAAACGTTCCGCGAACAGCGAGGGCACGCAGCCTCTGTTCGACGACCTGCCGTTCGACCTGCCGGAGGCCCCGGCCCGGTCGAAGCCGGCGCGCGCCAAGCCCGCGCCATCGCCTTCCGAGAGCAGCGCCGAGAACGAGGCCGGACGGGCGCTGACGCCAGCCCCGCCGAATCGGCTGGACCTTGCACCGAAGCTGCCCGCTCTGCCGCCGCGCGCCGATCCCGCGCATGCCCCCGTTCCCGATGCGCCGCCGCCGCGGCTGTCCATTTCCGAGCGGGCGTTGCGTGCGTCGGGCGGGGCGTCCGCACCACCGCCGTACCTCGATGGCCTCAATCCCGAGCAGCGCGCCGCCGTCGAAGCACTCGATGGTCCGGTGCTCGTCCTTGCGGGCGCCGGGACCGGCAAGACGCGCGTGCTGACGACGCGGATCGCACACATCCTCGCGACCGGCCGCGCCTGGCCGAGCCAGGTCCTCGCGGTCACATTCACGAACAAGGCGGCCCGTGAAATGAAGGAGCGCATCGGCGCCCTCGTCGGCGGCGCCGTCGAAGGCATGCCGTGGCTCGGCACGTTCCACGCCATCGGTGTGCGTATTCTTCGCCGCCATGCCGAACTCGTCGGCCTGAAGCAAGGCTTCACGATCCTCGACATGGACGATCAGCTTCGGCTGATGAAGCAGGTGACGGAAGCCGCCAAGATCGACAAGGACCGCTGGCCCGCGCGCCAGCTTGCGAGCCTGATCGACGGCTGGAAGAACCGCGGCCTGGCGCCGGAGCAGGTGCCGGCGGGCGAAGGCAAGGCGTTCGCCGGTGGCAAGGGCGTCGAACTCTACGCCGCCTACCAGCAGCGCCTGAAGGAGCTGAACGCCTGCGACTTCGGCGATCTGCTGCTCGAGTGCCTGAGGCTGTTCCGCAAGGAGCCCGACGTCCTTGCCGAGTATCAGCGGCGGTTCCGCTATATTCTGGTCGACGAGTATCAGGACACCAACGTCGCGCAGTATCTCTGGCTGAGGCTTTTGGCCAAGGGCTCGCCGAACGTCTGCTGTGTCGGCGACGACGATCAGTCGATCTACGGCTGGC
>JAGRKS010000078.1 GCA_020442185.1 Hyphomicrobiaceae bacterium | reverse complement strand
TGCGGCGCTGGAGTGCCCGCATCGCAATCGGTGCCTGTGTGGCTGGATTGCCGGACACAAACGTCAGCTGCATGGTCAGCGCGAACCGGCCGGCTCCGCGGAGGGGAGTCGGTTCGCGCCAGCAGGGAGAGCCGAACCGGCCGGCACCCCGGAGGGGAGTCGGTTGGCGCCAGCAGGGAGAGCGGAACCGGCGGGCTCCCCGGAGGAGAGTCGGTTCGCGCCAGCAGGGAGAGCGGACGGCGCTTGAACGCGTTAGCCGGGTTCCTCGGCCAGCAGCATGGCGACGGCGACTGCCGGCGCCGAATGGGTGGCGGATTGACGGCAGGCGTCCGGCGCGCCGATCAGGGCGCCGAACGTCGTCGTCTCGAGCCCGACGCGTTCACCGATGGTCAAGGCCACGTCCGCGCCGATGCCAGCGCCGACGAGCTTGCCATCCGCAAGGTCTGGGTTGCGCGAAAGCGCGAGCAGCACGCCGTCGTGGATCGCGCGCAGCTGGCATTCTGCAATGTAACGCGCGGTCTGCTGCCAGTCCGCCAGTCCGCCGTCCGCCGCCTCGCGGCCAAGCATGCGCGCCAGCCGCGCGACGCTCTCGGCCAGCGTCTTTCCGCGGCCATCAGCGGTCGCGTGCAGATCGATGCCGTCGTCCAACTGGCCGAGGATGCGGCGTACGTCGGCCATCGTCGCCAGATATTCGCGTGCCAATTCCACCCAGGTTCCTTTGAACGGCGCGCGCTGGGTGACGCCCATCACGGCGGTGCGTGTCGCGCCCGTATAGACGAGTTCGCCTGTCGTCTGGCGAACCGCGTCGTTCAGGCCAGAGGGGCAGGGCGTGCGGTCGACAATGGGGATGACGTCGGCGGTGGTCGAGCCGAAGTCGACCAGGAGTGCTGTCCGGCAGCGGTTGGCTACGACGGCCGCGGTCGCGAGAAAATTCGTCGAGCCGACATCGGTGTGATGGCGGATGGTGTATGCCGCGTCGCCGAAGCCGCGCCGGCCTGCCCAGAATCGCACGTTCGGACCGAACTCGGCGCCGATGCGCCGGGCGAGGGCTTCGACGCCAGCTTGCCGGCTCTCGAACAGATCCGACAACTCGCCCGTCATCGTCACGGCGAACATGTCGGCCCCGGTTGCCATGGGGCGGACGGCAGCCAAGGCAGCCTCGAGCTTGTCCATGCCCTGCCAAAGCGGACACAGGATCTGTTCGACCTGGACCGGCCGGCCGTCCTCGACGATAGCGACTTTGAGATGCGCGCCGCCGACGTCGAGCCCCGCTATGATCGCCATCGTTCCTGCCTTTCGACGTCAGGTTCCAGTCGCAGCCTCGCTCCGCAAGTGCTATCGGCGTGGCCAGAGTAGGTGCGCTCCGTGACATCCACGCGCATCGCAGAACATATAGCCCCTCCCGCAGCCGGTCGCAGCACATGCGTGTCATCCCCGTACTCGACATCAAGGCCGGCGAAGTCGTTCATGCGAGCGGCGGCGACCGCGACCGCTATCGCCCGATCGTGACGCCGCTCGCCGCGGGCTCTGATCCCGTCGACGTCGCGAAAGGACTGCTTCGACTGCATCCATTCGCGACGCTCTATATCGCCGATCTCGACGCAATAGCGGGGCGCGGCCGCAACCACGACACGGTTTGCGATTTGCGCAGGGAGCTGCCGCAACTGGAGCTTTGGATCGACGATGGCAGCGCGACACCCGCGGCCGTCGCATCGCTTGCGGCCATGGCGGGCGTCAGAGCCGTGGTCGGCTCGGAAACACTGGCGCGCGTCGAGGATCTCGCCGCCATTCTGGCGCTTGGTGATGCCGACCCCATCCTCTCCCTCGACTTCAAGGGTCAAGACGACCTCGGTCCGGCAGGATTGCTGAGCGATCCCGCGCGATGGCCGCGGACCGTGATCGCCATGACGCTCGCCGCGGTCGGCGCGGCCGCAGGCCCCGATCTCGAACGCGTCCGGCATCTCGCGGAAGGCCGCCCCGATGCCGACGTCATTGCAGCAGGTGGTGTGCGGAACATCAGCGACATCGAAGCCCTCGCCGAAGCAGGCGCCAGCGGCGCGCTCGTCGCGACGGCACTTCACTCCGGAACGATCAAGGCCGGCGACCTTGTTCGGGTCGCCGGCCTTGGCTGGAAGTTGTCGCGCTCATGATTGGCTGGCGTTGTCAGTGCCGGCCCAGTTCTCCATGCCGTGCGGCGGCGTTTTTCAACCGCTGCTGCGTCCGGAGAAAAAGCGGCCCAATCGCTGAAGCAGACCCGCCTTCATAGGCGGGGCGTCGTTCTTGGTTTCCTGCCCAGGATGGTTTCCGCTTCAAGACTTGGAAGCGAAGGGGTGCTCTGCGGAGTTGCGCTGAGCGGTCGCCTCGGCAGCCGTCGGCTTGCCGGAAATGGCGCGGGCGAGGGCTTCCTTGGTGGCGCGATAGTTGAAGTCCTGGATCTTGGCGTCGTCAGCTGCTTCCCAGTGAATGAACACGCCGACGCAGATGAAGAGATCGTCAGCCTCTGCAGCCGGGATAACGCCCTCGGCGACGGAGTCCTGAACGGCCTTCGCGACGCCGTACTGTGCGGGTCCGAACATCTGAACGGCCTGGCGGGCGTCCTTGATCGTGACCTTGTTGAACATCAGCGTGTTGGGCTTGCACGGCAGGTTCGGCGCGATGACCGCGAGCAGGGCCGTGAAGCCGTCCTTGTTGTTCGTCAGCGAGTTGCAGAAAGCGCTCTCGGCAGCCGAGCCGCGCGGTCCGATGATGAGATCGATGTGTGCAACTTCGTTGCCGTCGCCGACCAGCGACTCGCCGACCATAACCTTGTTGATTGTTGCCATGCCGGGATTCCTCCGTTCTTGATACTACAACTGGTTCCGACCTGACCTCGATTGAAGGTCTTCACCAAGGTCGGGACCGCTCGTCTCCGAGCTATCCCAGTTTTCAGCGAACGGTGAGCATACTCACCGAACCGGTTCGCCAGATAGCGGCGCCGTCAGCACCGGCGCTAAATAACGCCAGGAGGCGTCGTGAGACAAGCGTTTAGTACGGCGTCTGGCGGCTCAGGCTTTCCGCGAAAAGCGTCGCAACGACGAAATCCGCCGTTGTCCCGGGGTTCCAGCCATTGCTTTTGAGGAGCGCATCGAGCGCGAGCAAGGCCGGGTAGGATGCTGGCGATACGACCGGATGCCACGAGGGACGCGCCGCTCCGGCGAGGCGCTGGACGTGGGCTGCGGTTTCCATGCCGAACTTGCGGCGGATATGACTGTCGGGGAAACGCGACAGCAGCGACATATAGAGTGTGGCTGTCGCGTCCGCCGGGGCCGGCGGGGACGTGTCACCACCGCTGGACCTGATGCGGGTCAGCAGCGGCAGGTGATCCTCGAATATGTCGCGTAGTCCCGAAACATAATTGGCGGCGATGCGATCGCGCGGGGCGGCGAGCGCCATGGCGTCAAGCAGGGCGATATCGGGCGAGCGGGCAACGTCGGCTGCGTCCGTCGTGCCAAGTCCACCGGGGTTGGCGGCGCGGATCGCGGCATAGACACGATCGCCATCCTCTTGGCTGAGATGGGAGAGGACTGCGCCAACCCGCTTGTGCAGCGGCGCAGGAGCCGGAAGGAGCGCGGCGGTGGCGAGTGGAGCGCAGAGCAGGATGATCCCGAGATTCGTGTTGCAGCCCGCCGCGGCCAGACTTTCGCCGACTGCCATCTCGACGCGCTGCCCGAAGGAGAGCCCAGGTCTTGCGATCACAGGTG
The DNA here is from genome assembly GCA_020442185.1 of Hyphomicrobiaceae bacterium. Taxonomy (GTDB): domain Bacteria; phylum Pseudomonadota; class Alphaproteobacteria; order Rhizobiales; family Hyphomicrobiaceae; genus JAEUMD01. Next base: position 16,357 of record JAGRKS010000078.1, on the reverse strand, counting down.
CGGCCGCCTGGGCCGCTGCCTCGAAATGCGCAACGTCCATGCCATGCCCCGCGGCGTGAACATGTACATTGCCGGGTTTGAGAGCTGCGAGTTCCGCGCGGCAGGCCGAGAGAAACGCCGTTTTGATTTCGGCGGGTGCGAGCGGTTCGCATCGCGTGGCGTCGGCGGCAGGGTCGGTCATGGCGCGCGCGCTGCCTGGACCACGGTCAGGCAATCGAGGAAATCCTCGGCGAGGCGTGCCGCGATGTCGACGTCGGTGACACCTTGCAGGCCCTTCCATGCCGGATTGGAGTTGATCTCGAGTACCATGAGTTGTCCGTCATGATCACGGATCAGATCGACGCCCGCATAGTCAGCGCCAATTGCAGCGGTCGCGGCATGGGCGAGACGGTCGAGTTCGCAGCCGTCGTGACCGGCGCTTGCCTCGGCAAGACCGACGGCGCGGGCGCCTTGATGGATGTTGGTGATCCACGTCTCGCCGACACGCATCATCGCCGCCAGCGTGCGCCCGCGCGAGACGAAGACGCGCCAATCCTGGAACTCGGTATCCTCCGGCCGTCGCAGGTAGCGCTGGGTGTAGTAGACGTCCCCGACCTCGTCGGACGTCGGCAATTCCGCTTCGGCCATGACGCGCCGGATTCCGTTGCCCTGGCTTCCGAACAGCGGCTTGACGACGATCGGTGCGGCTTCGTTGGCGAGGAAGGCGCGTGCCGCCGCAATTCCTTCGGCGGCGCGTGTTCGCGGCACCGGCAGTCCCGCCTTCTGGAACAGGAACGTCGCTGTCGATTTGTCGACGCAACGCTCGATGGCGCGGGCATCGTTCCAGACCCTGACGCCGCTTTCGCGCAACGCATGGAGGATGCCGAGCCGCAACGTGATCTGCTCGAGGCTGCCGGTCGAGATGGAACGCACGAAGGCGCCGTCCGGCAGGGTCGCGGGAAAGCCTGGAATATCGATCCCGAAGGGATGGCGCGTGTCGAAGGCGCAGCACTTGAGGGACGTGACGTGAACTTCGGCGCCAGCGCGCTCCATCGCGTCCTTCAACTGGCGCGCGTGCCAGTCGCCACCGCCGTCCTCGACGAAAACGACGATGCGCGGTGCCGACACGCCCGGCAAGCGCTGACCGCCGCCGCTGCCCGTCACATCATTTGAAGCTCGCATCGACGATCTCCGGCGCGAGGTCGCCTGCTTCGAACGATCGCCCCGTCTCGATGTTCGAGACCGTGACGCGGGCGGGGCTGAACAGCATCGGATCGATCTTGTAGAAATCACCATTCACGGCTGCGAAGATTTCCGCGAACGGCTGGCCGTAGGCGGCGGACGAGCGGCTCGGAAGCTTGTCGGCGAGATCCTTGGCAGCATCGTCCGAACCCGTCACGAACAACTGGATGCGGCCGCCATAGATGATGGCGTCGTTGGTTCGGCCCATCGCCTGGATGAAGTCGGGGATGGGCGGCGCGATCGGCGCCACGCCATAACCATCGACGATATTCTCGAGCGGGAAGTGCAACTCGTGAGCCTTGTGCAGTGCCACCTCGAGAACGCGTGCGGCGATCTGCACGCCGCCCGCGAGGCTGCCGGTCGGCGCATAAAGGATCGTGAGGTCTTCAGGCGCGATGGCGCACGCCTTGGCGACGTTCAGTGCAACGGCAGCCGGGGGAGCGTTGTCGCCCTCGATGACGAGAGAAGAGCGTTTGGCGTGGTCGGCGTAACCCAGTTCCTCGTAGAGTTTCTCGACGCGGGAGAGCGCGCGAGCCGGGCCGGAGCCGAGAGCGAAAAAGCCGGTCGCCTCGTCGGTGATCGTCCAGCCGGCATATTGACTGCCGAGGCAGGAGATCACCGGGTTCGTCGCGTGGACGACGACGCCGAGCGGCCAGCGTTCGAGGCCCGACTGGCTGGTGATCTGCACACTGCCGAGGCCACCCATGCAGATCTCGCCGAGACGACGACCGGCTTCTATCGATCCTCGTGTCGCGGCACCGCAGTCGATCCGGCGCTCGCCGGCATCACCCGTCGAGACCATACAGCGCAGCGCCGCAGCGTCACCGGCGAGGCGTTCGACGATTGCCCCGGCGCGCTCGGAAACGCTGACGGAAGTAGAATAGTCGACGGAGGTCATAACGGCATTTCCTTCCCGGTTTTTTGACCACGATACAGCAGCTGCGCAAGCCTGCCCATTCGCTCGTGCAGGGCGGCTTCGGCCGCGGTAGGCGTCGCGGCGTCGGCGGATACGGTTGCGAGCGGCCGGAACCGGGGTACGAGGCTACCCGCGGCCGGCCGATCGGCGGTCCATTCGGGCCAAGCGATGTCGGGCACCGTCAGCGCGCCTTCATCCGCATAAAGGTAGGCCGCGGCCCGCGTCGGCGGCGACCATCCGGCCGCAAGCGTCTCGGCAGGGTCGCCGTCCTGGCAGGCTTCGACGTGTGCGCGAAACAACGTTCCGGCGGCGTCGTCGAAGAGATCGAGCGATGCGCCGGGTCGTGGATTGACCTCGAGCAGCATCGGTGTGCCGTCGGCGACGATGAAATCGAGCGAGATCATGCCGACGAGGCCGAACGCCTGGGAGACGTCGAGACCGATCGAGACCATACGTGCCTCGAGGTCTTCATCGAGCGTGAGGTTGCCGACACCGCCACCGTAGCGAAAGGGTCGCCGCGGCATCGGTGCCGGCCACTGGCGGGAGAACGCGAAGGCCGAGCTGCGACGGCCGACGAGGCCGAGCATCGACATCGGCTCGCCTGCGACCGGCCGTTGATAGTAGCGGTCCCGGCGGTTCGTGACGTGCTGGCCGCATCGGGCTATGTGCGTGCCGCCGCTGCCGCCGACGCGTTTGGTCAACCAGCCGCTGCCGCATGCCGGAGCATCGATCTGCGTTTCCGGATGTGCGATGCCGAGTTTGGCGAGGCATCCGAAAAACCGCGCGGGCGACTTGGTGGCTTCGACGACGTCCGGTGGACAGCCGATCAGGCGATAGTGCCGGGCGAGTGCTGCGACCAATGCGGGTGCGTCCTCGAAGCCCGCACCGAGCACGAGGCCGATGGGCGCCGCCGCATCGCCGGTGCGCCGCGCGTGAGCCTGGCGATCCCCGGCGACGAGTTCGGCAAGGGCCGCCATCAGGCGATTGCCGCGAAAGCCCTGACGCAGCGCCTCGGGCAGTACGATCATGGCCGAAGCAAGCCGACGCGTGTCCGTATCGCCGAAAGCGTCGACGACGAGAGGCCGAAAGCCGGCGCGCCGGGCGGAGGCGGCGAGCGCCCGCCCGGAGAAGCCAGCAATCAAAACGGCGCTTTCCGTCACGGCCCGGCGCCTGCCTTTCAGCCGACGAAGGTGCGGGCGAGGGCGAAGGCGTCGCGGAAGTCGAAATGCACCGCCTTGTCGGACGCGATCATCTGTTTGAAGAGCCCGGATTCTGTCTTGTACTTGATGTCGCCGATGGCGAGCGGGCCGACGCCGAGCGCCTGGCAGCCGGGCAGTGGCTCGCCATTCATGAACAGCTCCATGCCCTCGACACCAGCCGGCGGCACGGCGTTCACGTCAGCGATGACCTTGAGGTTTTTCGCCCGCTCCTTGTGCTCCTTGCCGACGACGCGCACACCTGCTGCTGCGGCGGCGAAGATCACTTCGGCGTTCTCGATGATGCCCATCTTCTGGTCATCGGTTTCGCCCGGAACCGCCTCGAGATCCACGCCGAACCGCTCCTTGGAAACCTCGGCGAGTTTGACGACACGTTCGACGCCGCGATGGGCGACGAGCTGTACGTCGGCGCCCTCGAGGGCGGCGATGATCGAGGATGCGAACCCGACGACACCCGTCGCGCCGAACACGGCGACCTTGGCACCCTTCCAGTCACGATTGAACTTGTCCTTGAGGACCTTCTCGACGCAGGCGACCATGGCGGCGGCCGTCGTGAACGAGCCGGCGGGATCGGCAAACGTCGAAATCTCGAACGGCGGCACCATCGCGTCCTTGGCCGCCTTCATCATGTCGAGCGCGAGGATCGCATCCTTGCCGCCGAAGAAGACGCCCGTCTGCGCACCGTAGTGGGGCGGGCGCGAGAAAATCGCATCCTGGACGAGAGCCGCGACCTTCTTCAGCTCGACGTGCGTGTAGGGCACGATGACCTTGAACCCTGCATCCGCCGCCATGTTCACATCGAACGGGCTGACGTGCTCGCTGGGGTCCAGCATGTGCAGAATGGGGGTGGCTGTCTCGCTCACAGGATTTTCCTCCTTATTGGCCGATCTCGGCAATCGTTTGTGTTTCGATGCGGGCACCGGCATTGCGGCCCGCAACGATCATCAACTCGAGCCCCTGCGCTTTAGCGTCTTCGACCAAAGAATGATAGAGGGTCGAGGCGAGTTTCTCCGACTCGGCAAATGCAAATCCTGTCGGCCCCCACGAACTCTGCCCCTGGCCGCGGGCGCCACGTTCCTGCAGTTTCTGGATGATCTGGCCGACTTTCGGATTGGACCAGGCACTGCCGCCCTGAGCAGCCGCGAAGTGTTCGCCGACGATGTGCTGGATCTCGGTGATGGCGGCACCGAAGCGCGCGATGTCGATTTCGATCAGGGCCGGCGCCGCTTGCATCAGCACGAGGTGGCAGAGATGGGCGGCCGTCGCCCGTGGCATCGGCGGCAGCGCCGCGAAGGCTCGGGTTTCGCGGTCGCCGTGAACACCGGTTGCGCTCGGATCGAGCACCAGGATGACGCGCCAATCCTCGGGGAACGGAGCACGAATGAGGACCGGCGGCGGCTCCTCGCTCACGCCCTTGCCACCGTCGACGATGAAGCCCCCCTGTTCGAAGGCGGCGATGCCGATCGCCGAGCGCTGACCACGATGCGTCAGCGAGCCGATCAATTCCGACGAGCGCCGGTCGCGAGAGAGCGCAAGTGCCGCGGTCGCGACCGCGAGCGCGATCTGGGTGCCGGAGCCCAGCCCGGCATGGGCGGGAATGGCGCGCTCGACGGTCACGTCGAAACCACCGGGCAGGTCGATCCAGTGCCTGAGCTTGCCGAGTGCCGTGGTTGCCCGGTCGGCTTCGATGCCCGATGCGTGATCGACCGCGCTTCGGCGCACGACGATTTCCGTCACCGGTGTGTTGATGGCGAGGCCGATACTGCCGAACATCCGCCCGATGTCGCCGTTGAGGTCGAGAAATCCGAGGTGCAGGCGGGCCGGTGCCACGACACGGATAGCAGTTGTCTCGGCGCGGTCACGCATCGTGGGAAATTCCTTTGGCGGCGGCGAGCGGTTGGGGACGGTGGCAGGGGACCGCCAATTGGTGCTAAACCCCTTAAGACATGCGCCACCGAAAGGATACCATGGTCAAGGAACGGGAAAAGCCGATGCAGGAGGCCGAAGTCAAGGCCTGGCTCGCCGATCGCCTGCCGAAATGGACACTCGAGGACGGCTGGATACGTCGCACCTACAAGACCAGCGGATGGAAGGGAACCCTGATGGTGATCAACACCGTCGGCCATCTCGCGGAGGCGGCGTGGCATCACCCGGACATCACCGCATCCTATGCCTGGGTCGAGGTGCGTCTCGTGACGCATTCCGCCAAGGGCATCACGGAGAAGGATCTGGCGCTGGCCGCCAAGATCGAGGAGGTGGTGCAGTGGCAGCCGGGCGGGGAGGGGCAGGGCCTCGAAGGCACGCCCACCGACGACCAGCGGTTTGCCTACATCAAATACGATTGAGTGAGGCAACACCGGACGGTTGCGAGTTCGGCAGTCGTCGCATTGCCGCCCGCGCTACTCTTATGCCGCGGCCGCGCGGCCGCGTGCTCGACGGTTTGGCTTCAATCGAACAGACGGGCAAACACCTGCCAACCCGGCTTCAACAATCCGAGCCTCTTCATGACTTTCGATGCCATCATCGCCCTTGGCTCCAACATCGGCGACAAAAGAGCCAACATCGCCGCGGCGCTCGCCATGCTCGTGGAGAGTGGCGAAGTCCGGATCGTCGCGCGCTCCCGTGATTTCAAGACGCCGCCCTGGGGCAAGACGGACCAGCCCTGGTTCGTCAACGCCTGCGCCGGAGTTGAAACCTCGCTCGCCCCGCGTCCGCTTCTGCAACACTGCCTTGCGATCGAGCGCCGCCTCGGCCGTATCCGTGAGGAGAAGTGGGGACCACGCATCATCGATCTCGACGTGCTGGTGCATCGAGCCGGTGCCGTCGACGAGCCCGATCTCGTGTTGCCGCATCCGCGCATCTCCGAACGCGCCTTCGTGCTGGCTCCGCTCGCCGACATCGCGCCAGCGCTCGTTCTCAACGGACGGTCGATCGTCGACTGGCTCGACGGCATCGATCAGACCGGTGTGGAGCCGTTCGACGACGGGGACGCGCCGTCGAGCGTCGGTGGGTGAGGGTCGGGGCACGTCGTCGAGCCGCGTCGTCATGAGGTTTGCGCCGGACCGAGCGGATTTGCCCATCGAACGACACTGCGCGGCCGAATGAAATTGGCACCGCCAAAAGAGAACGGCAGAACCAAAAGAAAACGGCGCCGCCAGAACGATGGCAGCGCCGCTTATCATTGCAGAATGTTGGTGGCTTACTTCAGCGTCGCCAGATACGCGACGAGATCGGCGCGGTCGGCATCGTCCTTTACGCCGACGAAGACCATCTTGTTGCCGGGGATGTAGCCCTTGGGGTCCTTGAGGTAATCGCCGAGCGTCGCCTCGTCCCAGGTCTTGCCCGAGTTGATCATGGCGTCGGAATACTTGAAGCCTTCCACGGCTCCCGCCTTGCGGCCAAAAACGCCATCGAGGTGCGGACCAACCTTGTTCTTGCCGTCGACGGCGTGACAGGCCTTGCACTTCTTGAAAACGGACTTGCCGTTCTCGACGTCAGCGGCGGACGCGATCGTCGGCAGTGCGAGCATCAGAGCGGTAGCCAGAGCAAACTTGCGCATTGTAGTTCAATCCTCCCTTGGATCCGGTTGGCACACGATATCGCGCGACACGGATAGACGTAACCCCTTGTCGTGGCAACAGTCGTACCTGAATGCGTTGTAAGGTGCGACATTCTGCACGATCGGCGCTTTTTCTATCAAGTCGTGGGTGAACCGCCGATGAACCTCGACTTTGTCCATTGGTATAGGTTCGTTGTGTGTGGCATGCCAGCGGCGCGCATCTTTGGCGCGATGGCGTCGATCACCCATTCGCCCGCAACACCAATCACCAGATTGCCCTATCATCCGGCTGGACGGGACCGCGCCACACAGCAGAGGCTAAGCTCGGCTGGAAACGGATTACTCGCCCGCTGGCTCGACGACCTTGGCGCCGCCGACCCTGCGGTAGATGAAGTCGGGTGGCGTCTCGTGGCTTTCGAGGCCCGCGACCTTGGCCCATTCGTCGTGCAGCGGCGACAGCGAGCATGCCGGATCGGTGTTGGCCGCATCGCCGGTGAGCGCAAACGCCTGGCAACGGCAGCCGCCGAAATCGATCTCACGGCGCGAGCACGACTTGCACGGCTCTTTCATCCAGTCGGTGCCGCGGAACTTGTTGAACGCATCGCCGTCGAGCCAGATCTCGGCGAGCTTGCGATCACGCACGTTGTCGAAGCTCATGCCGGGCAGCGATTCCGCCGCATGGCAGGGCAGGACCCGTCCCGACGGCGTGATGTTCATGACGCCGCGGCCCCAGCCGCCCATGCAAGGTTTGGGAAACTTCGCGTAATAGTCGGGTACGACGAAATCGATGACGAGGATGCCCTTGAGGCGCTCCTTGGCACGATTGACGATATCGACGGTCTTCATGAACGCTTCGCGTGTCGGCATCAATGCGGCACGGTTCTTGAGCGCCCAGGCGTAGTACTGGATGTGTGCAACTTCGAGCCGACCAGCGCCGATCTCGACGGCGTACTCGATGATCCGTTCCAGACTGTCGATGTTCTGGCGGTGCAACGGCGCATTGAGCGTCAGCGGCAGTCCCAGTTCCTTCACCCACCCCGCCACTTCGTGCTTCTTGGCGGCGCCGCCCTTGTAGGCCGCGATACGGTCGGCGTTTGCAGCATCGACATCCTGGATCGACAGCTGGACATGGTCGAGGCCGAGATCGGCAAGCCCCTTGAGACGCTCCTTCGTCAGCAGTACGCCGGCCGTGATGAGGTTGGTATAGAGGCCGACCTCTGCCGCCACCTTGACGATGTCCTCGAGGTCCTTGCGCGCCGTCGGCTCACCGCCGGAAAGATGGATCTGGAGGATGCCGAGCGCCGCGGCCTGGCGAATGACGTCCTGCCACTCGGCCGTCGTCAGCTCGACGTTGGAGCGTTCGAGCTCCAGCGGATTGGAGCAATAGGGACACTGCAGCGGGCAGCGATGCGTCAGTTCCGCCAGCAGCCCGACGGGTGCTCGCGCGCATGCGAGTGCCGGCTCGGCGTCGGTGACGTGGGTGCCAGTTGTGATCTCGTTCATGACTTGACCACTCCTTTGTCTGCGAGGTCTTGGAGCATCTGGACGATATCGGCGAGGATCACGTCGCGCGGAGCCTGGAACCGCTCGGCGAGATCGCTGGCGATGTCGCCGACGGTCCGCTTGCCGTCGCACAGTTTCAATACCTCGACCGCGGTGTCGTCCGGCTTGAAGACGCGTTCGGGCGCAAGCAGCACCCAGGCGTCGCGGCCGGCGTCGTGCCGGAGCTTGATGTGGCGCGGCAACAGCAGGATCGAGCCTTCCGCCACCATCAGGCGGGTCGGCCGGATAGGTTGCACCGTCTCGGCCATCACATGCCCTCCGGCCGGAAGGCGCCCGGCGGAATATTGCCCGGCGCGACATAGGCGTGGTGGAGCGCGTCGAGCTGCACCCAAAGGACGTTGCACTTGAAGCGCACCGCGTCGACGCAGGCTTCCTGCTCTTCGCGGGTCTTGGCGTGCGTCTTGATGTAGTCGAGCGCGAAATCGGCGTCGCGCGGGGCCTGATCGAGCCGGCGGCGGAAGTACGCCATCACCTTGTCGTCGATGAAATCGTAGTTCTCGAGCATGCCCGAGATGCGTTCCTTATGGATCTTGGGGGCGAACAACTCAGTCAGCGAAGAGGCGACCGCGACCGTCAGCGGCTGCTCGCGAACGAAGTTGACGTAGGCTTCGACCGCGAACTTCGTGGCCGGGAGCGCGCCGTCACGGCTGACAACGTAATCGCGATCGAGGCCGAGACCGTCCGTCAGAATGAGCCAGCGCTCGATGCCACCCGGCTCGTCGGGGCCAGATCCGTCGTGATCGAGGATGCGGTGCATCCATTCGCGCCGCAACTCGCGATCGTGGCAACGCGCCATCAGCGCCGCATCCTTGCGCGGCACGGCTGACTGATAGCAGTAGCGGTTGAGCGCCCATGCCTGAACCTGACCCTTGGCGAGCTTGCCGCCGTGCAGGAGCTGATGGAAGGGGTGCTTGTCGTGATAGCGCTCGGCGCCGACGGCGCGCACGGCCGCTTCGAATTCATCCGGCGTCCAGAGCTCGGCGGGGGCTTCTGCTTGCTGCCTGCGGTCACTCATAGGCGAACCTCCATTCCGTCGTAGCCAACTTCCCATCCGGCCGTCTCGGTTGCGCGACGCGCATCGGAGTTCTCATCCAGGATCGGGTTCGAGTTGTTGATATGCACATAGATCTTGCGGCCGATGCCGAGCGGTGCCATTGCGCCGATCGAGCCATCGTCGCCCGACACCGAAATATGCCCCATGCGTTTGCCGGTCTTCGGCATCAAACCGGCCTGCAACATCTCGTCGTCGGTGAAGAGCGTGCCATCGAAGAACAGCAGGCTCGCGTTTTCGATGCGACGGGCGAGCGGTGGGTCGACTTCGGCGCATCCGGGAATATAGAAGAATTCCGTGCCGGCGGCGGGGTCGCGCACCGCGAGGCCGATGGTGTCGCCCTCCTTGGAGCCGAAATTGTCGCCTTGACTGGCGTCTTCGAGATAAAGCGCCACTTTGCCAGGAACCGCGAACGCCTCGATCTCGAGTCCGAGGGGACCGTCAGGGCCAGCGAGCATCGTCGGACTGTCGAGGGCCAACTCATGGCGCGGCACCATCTCGCGGTTGAGGACGTTGAATACCGAATTCTTGTCGAGCGTCGCCAGCACGCGGTCGCTGCCATAGACGGCGAAGGGCTGCATCTCGCGCAGATTGATCAATCCGATGATGTGGTCGACGTCGCCGTTGGTCAGCACCGCCGCCTTGATCGGACTGTTGCGGTGTTGGCCGTCGATCGCCGAACCGAGTTCGGGCGTGTCGTTGATCTGCTGCCTGAGGTCCGGAGACGCGTTGAGCAGGACCCAGTCGCGGCCGTCTCGGGAGACGGCGAGCGAGGACTGCGTGCGCGCTCTGAAGCCCGGTTTGCCGCTGCGCACCGAGGCACAGTTGCGGCAATTGCAGTTCCATTGCGGGAAACCGCCACCGGCAGCCGATCCCAGAACCTTGATGATCATGGGATGCCTGTCTTGTCTTGCATTGTGCGGCGCGCCGACGCCGTCATAGCGCCGGCTGCGTGATCCGGCCAGAACATGCGGCCGGGCAAACCGGCACGCGGTGTTCGTATCGGCGAGGCCGGCCGATCAGCCGGGAACGCCTAATCGAGCACCAGTGCGGTGGGTGTTCTCGCGACATCGTTCGGTGGCCGACGTCAGTGCGGAGTAACGGCCTATTCGCCGAAATGATCACCGCTGTCCGGTCGCACAGACGTCCGTCAGCGATAACGTCTGAGGCCGACGGTGCCGACCGTGCCGAGACGATGCCGACCGTGCCAAACAGCGACGGCGGCCGATGGGTATCGACCGCCGCGCTCGAAACTGCTCACAGAGTGAGCGAGCTGGACGACATCTTTAGATGATGTCGATCTCGGCCGGGAGGTAGCTCGTGACCTCGAGACCAACTTCCTGCTCGGTGACCTGCGGCTTGGACCAAACCTTCATATTCTTTCCTCCTGTCAAGGGTTCTACCGTTTAATCGGGTGCACCCCGCCGAGGGTATCCCCACCAAAGCGGCTCTTCTTGCTTGTTGAAGCCGCCCTAGTCTGCGGATTGACGCATGAGTGTCAAGCGCCGACCGCGTTAGCCATAGCTTAAATCACGATGCCGGGTTTATGGACAAGTAACGTCCGCTCACAAACGCGTTAGAACTGCGTCACCGGGCCGTGAAGGCTGATGCGGATCAGCGTCGGCGGTGGGTGACGCGGCGGGGCTCTTCGAGTTGAGCCATTGGTCGGCCGCTGTTGCCGCCGCGACTGCGGTTGCAAACGTCGCCTGCAGCAGAAAGCCGCCCGTCGGGGCCTCCCAGTCGAGCATTTCGCCAGCGACGAAGACGCCTTCGATACGCTCCAGCATGAAGCGTTGGTCGAGCGACGCGAACGTCACCCCGCCCACCGTCGAGATGGCGCGCTCGAGACCGGCTTGTCCGAGGATACGTAGCTCAACCGCCTTGATGAGACGGGCGAGGGTGGCGGCGTCCTCGGGCAGCTGATCAGGCAGCACCGCCTCCCGGAGCAAGGCGATCGCGCAACGGGAGAGGCCACCCGCCTTCGCGAGATGCGTCGCCGTCGATTGCTTCGCCTTGCGGGTGCCAAGCCGCTCGGTCAGTGCGGGGAGGCTGAGGTCGGGTCTCAAGTCGATGCGGATTCTGGCCTCGCCACCCGCAGCCAGCTCGGTGCGGATCTGGCGTCCAGCGGCGTACACAGGGCCGCCCTCGAGGCCCGTGGCGGTGATCACCACTTCGCCCGGGAAGCGCTTACCGCCGGCCTCGACGACGATCCGCTTCAGTGGCGTGCCGGCGTGGCGCGCGCGCATGATCTCGGACCAATTGATAGCGACTGCGACGTTGCCGGCCGCAAGCGGGGCGACGCGCACGCCCATCCGCTCGAGTATGCCGACCCAGTTGCCGTCGGAGCCGAGGCGCGGCCAACTGGCGCCCCCCATCGCCAGCACGACGGCGTCGGGGGCGAGGACTTCGTTCGCGTGAACAGCCGATTGGCGCTCGTCTTTGTCTCCGTCCACATTCCGACTGGCCTCGCCTCGCGGGGTGCCGCCCGGTTGGGCGACGGCGAACGTCAGCTCAGGTCCAGGGGCGATCGCGGTCAGCCGCCGGCGGAAGTGGAACGTGACACCGAGGCCCGAAAGGCGCGCCAGCCATGCACGAAGCAGTGGCGACGCCTTCATTGCGCGTGGAAATACGCGGCCGCTCGAGCCGACGAAGGTCTCGCAACCGAGCCCATTGGCCCAAGCGATCAGCCGCTCGGGCGGGAAATTTTCGACGGCGCGGCGCAGCAGGGGATCGGCTGGGTCGTAGGCCCTGAGGAAGCGGTCGAGGGGTGCTGAATGCGTCAGGTTCAAGCCGCCGCGGCCGGCCATCAGCAGCTTGCGGGCGGGCGAGGGCATTTGGTCGTAGATATCGACGACATGCCCAGCCGACGCCAGAAGTTCGGCCGCCATCAGTCCGGCAGGCCCGGCACCGACGATGGCGATCCGTCGAGGTTCGGCCCCCGACGCTTCCGCGGCGGGCGCGCTCGCGGCGGCCGAACCCGGTCGCCCCGCACCCGATCTCGCCGCCTCAGGCTCGCCGATCAACTCGTCGCCCCCTGCCGCCGCTACCATGTGCCTGTATTCGCCATGGACTGCCAAGGCTCCTGCTGCGGCAGCGCTTGGCCCTTTTGCAGCAATTCGATCGAGATGCCGTCTGGTGACTTGACGAATGCCATGCGTCCGTCGCGGGGCGGGCGGTTGATGGTGACACCCAAGTCGTGGAGGCGCTGGCAGGTCTGATAGATGTCGTCGACCTCGAATGCCAGATGGCCGAAATTGCGGCCGCTTCCGTAGTCCTCCTTGTCCCAGTTGAAAGTCAGCTCGAGCAATGGCGCCTTTTCTTCGGCGGCGCGGCGGCGGTCCTCCGGGGCGGCAAGGAATATGAGCGTGAAGCGGCCCTGCTCGTTGTCGACCCGGCGGACTTCGCGCATGCCGAGCTTCGTGCAGTAGAAATCAATACTGGCGTCGATGTCTGCGACGCGGACCATGGTGTGCAGGTAGCGCATGGGGCGAGGTCTCCTGTTCGCATGTCGGATGCCCGGGGATTTAGCACGATCGAGCCCAATGGCCATGGCGCGCAGCGATCGGGCCCGGGGCATCGACGTCAGGCGGCGCGGCGCGCAGGGATGGGCTCGGGGCGGACGGCGCGCATCGGGCGCTGGTCGAGGCCATGCGGCTTGGCGTGAGCCGGAGCGCGCGGAACATCGGTCTTTGAACGGCGTTTGTGCAATGCGGCAACAGGTTGGACAGGAAATGGTCAGAGGCGGCCTCGGTGGCGGTTCCGGATCCGTGTTGATAAACGGTGTACAATTGGGGTGGAATCGCGTCCTGTTTGATCGACGTTCAGTTGCAAGTATGTGAATCAGAAAAACGAATCAGTTTGGCAGTTTCGGGACAACTCTCATGCACAGGACGATAGTCGGTGTATCAGTTTCGTTGCGTTCAGGTGTCGGTTGAACTCAGTTGACCGTGGTCAGCGGCAAGCAAGTATTGCTTAGCGGTAACAATATATTAACCACGTTCTTCTCGTGTTGATATCCGGCTGCTTCGGGACGTTCAGAACACGTTTCGCTCGCCGGGTACTAGCACTGCGAGCCGCGAATGGTATTCTCCGCCTCGTTCGAAACCGACACGCTGGAGAGGGGCAAAATCGACGGCGGGTCGGGACACTCGAAGAAGTAACGTCAGAAGTATCGTCAAACGTCTTTCGTAGACAATGTACGCGGGGAGTGTACCGATGGGGGATTCCAAGTTGCCGCCGGATGTTTCGTTGAACGAAACCACGGCCGGCAGTCAGCTCGATCCGAGCGAGGCCGGTGACGCCGAAGTCATCGAAATCGCGGGCGCGATCAAGTGGTTCGACGCCTCGAAGGGCTACGGTTTTATCGTGCCCGACAATGGGTTGCCGGATATTTTGCTGCACGTGACCTGCCTTCGGGCCGGCGGCTACCAGACGGCCTATGAAGGCGCTCGGGTTCATTGCCAGGCCATCAACCGGCCGCGCGGCATGCAAGCGTTCCGGGTGATCTCGATGGACGAGAGCACGGCCATCCATCCTTCGCAATTGCCGCAGCGCACGCACGTCATCGTGCAGCCCGAAAGCGATTGGGAGCGGGCCATGGTGAAGTGGTTCAACCGCGTTCGCGGCTTCGGCTTCCTGACGCGCGGCGAGGGCACGCCGGACATCTTCGTGCACATGGAGACCTTGCGCCGGCATGGGTTCACGGAGCTTCGGCCCGGTCAACTCGTGCAGGTGCGGTGGGGCCATGGCCACAAGGGCTGTATGGCCGCTGAGCTTCGGCCCGACGGCGCGCCGTCAAACCTGCCATCGTCGCACTGACGACCGCCACCGATGCGGCCTGATCGATCGGCTTGCCGGGGCGTCACATCACGGACATCAATCTGCGGGAGCGTTTCTTCATGAAATTCTCCGGCTTCATGTCTCGAGAAACCATTTCGGGGCCTCGGCACGGGACGGCGGCATTCGCCGTCCCGATGCTCGTTCTGCTGGCTGTCCTGCTGGTTGCCGTCATTCCCGGGCAGCCGACCCTCGGCGACTCATTGGCCGTCGGCGAGCGCTTGACGATCGTCACCGAGACAGGCGCGCACCGGATCACCATCGAGATCGCCGACACCGATGAACGCAAGCGCAGCGGGCTGATGTTCCGCACCTCGCTCGCGCCGTCACACGGCATGCTGTTCCCCTACAAGCGGCCGCAAGAGCTGACGATGTGGATGCGCAACACCTACATTTCGCTCGACATGATCTTCATTCGCGCCGATGGCGTCGTCCATCGTGTCGAAGCCGACACCGAACCGCTGTCTGAATCGCTGATCTCGTCGCATGGCGACGTAACCGCCGTTCTCGAACTCGCGGCCGGGGAAGCACGCCGCCTCGCCATCGGACCGGGCTCACGGGTCGAGCACCCATTCTTCGTGACACCGGGGCTCGGCCAGCCCGACGCTGTTCCAGCCCGCTGACGTGAAAGCCGCCGAGCGGGCTTGGCTCGCATGTTGCGGCTGGCGCAGCGCTTTTTCAGGATCCGTCGCCTTTGTCTGTCGTATATGCAAGCCCATGAAGACGCGGCTGACGAAATGACGCCGGACAATCGCATTCGACCTTTGCCGGTTCAGGTTGCCGCGTGCCCTGCCGGACACCTGCCGGACACCTGGCGGAGTTCTGGCCGGGATGGTTCCTTGGGGACCTCGATTGCAACTTTCCGCGCCCGCGCCCATCGGCCCGCTTGACCCGGAGCGTGCGAAGCGGCAGAGATCGAACGCCACGTGTCGGGGCATAGCTCAGCCTGGTAGAGCACCTGCTTTGGGAGCAGGGGGTCGCGAGTTCGAATCCCGCTGCCCCGACCATCACGTTGGCTCGATCCCGAGGGATCGGAGTTTGTTGGGCCGATACCGTTGAGGACGATCGCAAGCATGGCGGCACGGATTTTCAGACCCGCAAAAACAGCGATGCAATCAGGCTTCGCGCGGACCAAGGCCTGGGTGCTCGAACATGAGCCGGGGTCTGCCCGGTCGGTCGAACCGCTGATGGGCTGGACGAGTTCCAGCGACACCAATGCCCAGGTCCGGCTCGAGTTCGACACCAAGGAAGAGGCGATCGCCTATGCCGAACGCAATGGGATCGCCTATATCGTGACCGAGCCGAAGGTCCGTAAGCATCAGGCGAAGTCCTATGCGGACAACTTCAAGTACGGTCGCATCGGACGCTGGACGCACTGACCGCGGTTTTGACCGCGAGCCCCCGTTTATGACCTGCCGAACACGCGCTGGAAGATCGTGTCGACGTGCTTGGTGTGGTAGCCGAGGTCGAACATGTCCTCGAGCGCCGCGGCGGGGACCTTTTCCGTGACTTCGCCATCGGCCTTCAGCTCGGCTAGAAAGTCGGCGCCCGTTTCCCAAGTCTTCATTGCATTGCGCTGGACGAGCCGGTAGGCGTCCTCGCGCGACGCGCCCGCTTGTGTCAGCGCGAGCAGCACGCGCTGGGAATTGTGCAGGCCGCCGAGCTTGTCGAGGTTCTTCTTCATGTTCGCCGGATAGACGACGAGGTTCTCGATGACGCCCGCCAGCCGGTTCAGGGCGAAATCGAGCGTCACCGTCGCATCCGGCCCGATCATCCGCTCGACGGATGAGTGCGAGATGTCGCGTTCGTGCCAGAGCGCGACATTCTCCATCGCCGGAAGGGCGAAGGCGCGCACCATGCGGGCGAGCCCGGTGAGGTTTTCCGTCAGCACGGGATTGCGCTTGTGCGGCATGGCGGACGAACCCTTCTGGCCAGGCGAGAAATATTCCTCGGCCTCCAGGACCTCCGTGCGTTGCAGATGTCTGATCTCCGTG
>JAGRKS010000008.1:26868-28624 GCA_020442185.1 Hyphomicrobiaceae bacterium | reverse complement strand
TGGAGTGCGGATCGTCGCGGGCGGCGTTTGCGCGGCTGGTGTTCCGGAAACTCCGACGACAGCTGCATGACCAGCGCCATCCGGCCGGCTCCCCGCAAGGGGAGTCGGATGGCGCCAGCAAGAAGAGCCCATCCGGTCGGCTCCCTGCAAGGGGAGTCGGATGGCGCCAGCAAAAAGAGCCGGCGGCGCCGTCGCCGGAAAGCCTCAGCGCCGGAACGGCTTTGGCACGGGGAGCGGCACACCCACCTCGTCGGAACTGCGGGAGGCGGGAGCCGCACGCGGTGGCAGCGCTGCTTCTGGCGGCGGCCGGGGCCACGATGCGTCGTCGGCGCGGCCTTCCCGCTGGGCAATCCGCTCGCCCTTCACGAGCACGCGGAAATAGGGCGTCTGCGCCGGAGAAACCTTGCGGCGCGCCGTACCACCCGCCGTGCCAGCCGCGCCGCTCGGCGTGATCGAACTCATGACCGTCAGTCCGCCGGGAATCTGCTCGAGGATCTGATCCCCCATCTGCGACGCCCTATCGGCACTTTCGCGCTTGGTCACCGCAAGAATGACCGCGGCCGGTATTGCGGGCCGCACGATATCGATGGCGATCACCTCATCGCGGCCGTCAGCTCCGATCGTCTTCAGATTGACGCGGCCGATCTCGGCTTTCTGGTCCCCTGAGCCATCACTTTCACCGGCCGTCCCGTTCGTCGTCGACGTCCAGCCGCCGCCGGTGCCGCCCGCGGCCTGCGCGCCACCGGGATTGACCAGCGCCTGCTCCGCCTCGTTGCCCGCCAACGGCACGGCTCGCTCGTTCTTGGCCTGTGCCAGATCCCGCTTGACCTCGCGCTCGACGAAGTGCGCGAGCTTTGCATATCCTTCGGGCGTCATGTGGATACCATCCCGCTCACGCAACAGGCGAATCTTGCCCGCGACGTCCGGCCCATAGGGATTGTAGTTGCCGTCTTCGCCGGCGAAACCCTGGTAGACGTCGACGAACCTGATGCCGTTGATGTAAGCGCGCTCGCGTATGATCTCGTTGATCGCCTGCCCGGCCTCGTTGGCGTCACCGCGCCGCATGATCGGCAGACCGACCCAATAGACCGCCGCGCCAGCCCCCTTGAGAACCTTGATCAGCTCGTCTATGCGACCGCCATAGACCTCCCGCCACTCGGGAGAGCCGACCGAAAGGCGACGCCCGTTCGGCGCCCGGTACGACCACCGATCGAGCGTGCCTGTGACGACGACGGCGATGTTGAGTTTGCCGCCAGCGACCGTGCGGCCGAGATCGCGCATCTCCTCCGCGAAATCAGGACGCGCGAGCCCCGACAGCCACCAGTGCCGTCGTTCGAGGTCAACGCGCGGATCGGAACCGAGGCTCTCCGTGAAGGCTTCGTGGATGCCCTCGGCGAGACCGTCGCCGATGACGGCCATGCGATATCTCTCGCTGCCGGGAAATGGCGTGATGTAGGTGCCGGCGGCGCTCTCGTCCAAGCCCTGGGCAACAGCCGGCCGGAGTGCCGCTCCGAGCCCGAGCCCGATCCCGCACACGAGCAGGCCAAATGCTGCGGCCAGTGTCCATGCGCGCGGCAAACGAGCGCTCATCAGCTTCTCCCGATCAGCGGCACCGGAATCGAATGCCTCTCCGCTGCATCTATAGCGCGAATTGCGGCGGGCGCTCGACCTTCCGGCGGGCGGATTCTGCCAAGTCAGCCCGACGCGGGGCCCATACTCAGGTGCGCTTCTCTAGTGTTCCGTCTCCGACACTTGG
>JAGRKS010000008.1:0-26853 GCA_020442185.1 Hyphomicrobiaceae bacterium | reverse complement strand
ATCGACCAAGTGTCGGAGACATTGGCAACACTAGCGCCGTTCGGCCGCCTTCGACATGTGTCGCAAAACCGCTTCCGTCGGCCAGCAGTCGATTTTGAGCCCGTTCGCCTTCTGATACGCGCCCACTTGGCGGCGCGTGTTCGAGCCGATGAAGCCGTCGATCTTTTCGATGCCATAGCCGGCGTCCTGCAGGCCCTTCTGCACGCCTCGGATGATCCGCGTCCGTTGCGGGCCGATCGGTTGCCAGGGCGTCAGGAAATCACCGCCCCCAGCGATCCGGTCGGCGAGGTTGCCGACGAACGTCGCGTAGAGATCCGACGTGTTGTAGCGGCGGATCACCTGGAAGTTCTCGAGCGCGAGGAACGAGGGTCCGTAGGCACCAGCGGGCGACATCAGGTAGGCGGCATCGTCCATCACGGCTTCGGGAAATGGCCGGCCCGACGGCCGCTTGTAGCCGAGCGCCACCCACTCGCGGATCTTGCGGCTGCCGGGCGGCCCTTCGAGGGAGCAATCGGACGCCGCCGGGATCGTCGCCTCATATCCCCACGTGCGCCCCCGCACCCAGCCCTTCGCTTCGAGCTGACGGGCCGCCGACGCGAGCGCATCCGGTACGGAATCGAACAGGTTGATGATGCCGTCGCGATCATGGTCGCGGGCGTGGCTGTAGAATTCCGACGGCAGGAACTGCGTCTGGCCTATGGCGCCGGCCCACGACGACTTGAGCTTGGCGCGCGGGATGCCGTCCTCGAGCATCTTCATCGCAAGCAGCAGCTCCTTGCGGAAGAAGTCCTTGCGGCGGCCCATGTAGGCCTGCGTCGCCAACACGCGAATTGCGTCGTGCGGCAGCTTATAGGTGCCGAACGCCGTCTCGCGCCCCCATATCGCGAGCACCGAATAGCGATCGACGCCGTGCGTCTTCTCGATCGCGTCGAGATCGGACTTGTACCTCGCGGCAAGCGCCTTGCCCTGCCGGGCCAGCTTGTCGAGGTAGCTCGCGTTCAGATACTCGCGCGGCTCGCGGGTGAATTCCGCCTGCCCCTTCATTGTCGGCGTATCGCGTCCCGGCAGGATGAGATCGGGAAGCGACCTATCGGGCTCGAGGCCAGAGATCGCGGCATCGAACGTTCGGCGCCCTATGCCGAGCGCCTGGGCATCCGGCCACAACGCTTCGAGCCAGGCGCGGAAAGCGGCGTCGGTGCGCGCGTCAGCCGGGCCGTGCATCGCGAACAACATGATGAGCACCGCCGCGAAACCGTGGCGCGCAAGGCCAACGAACGATTGCTGCATCGTGCGATAGTACTGCGCCGTCGCGGTTCGCGCGGCCGCCATGCGTGGGGACCGATGATGCCGAAGTTGCCGGAGGTGCCATCCGAGGCCTTGCACGTTCAGCTTCCTGTCGTGCGTGATCATGCCGTTATCTCCCGCCATCGAAGCGCATGCCTCCCGCACGCGACTATCCCACAGGGGTGGTCGATGACGATCAGGGCGAGAATGCGGCCGACCGCTTGTAACACACCTGGCGGTGATGCGCCGCGCACCGCGAACTGGTCGGCCCGGATGACTGAAACAGCTCGTCAGCCCGCTTGTTTCTTCTTTTCGTCGAGCCCTCTCTCCCAGGCGAGCGCATGTTTGACGATCAGATCGAGATCGTCGAGCTCCGGCTTCCAGCCGAGCGCGTCGCGGATCTTGTTGGAGGCCGCGACGATCGCCGCCGGATCGCCGGCCCGGCGCGGTGCAAGCCGCACGTCGAAGTCGCCTCCTGAGACGCGCTTGACCGCGTCGATCACCTGGCGCACCGAATAGCCCCGCGAATAGCCGCAGTTGAAAATTTCGGAGGCGCCGCCGGCGCGCAGGTGGGCAAGCGCCGCGACATGCGCGCGCGCCAGATCGCAGACGTGGATGTAGTCGCGCACGCATGTGCCGTCGACCGTATCGTAATCCGTGCCGAACACGTCCATGCTCGTGCGCATACCGAGCGCGGTCTCGCAGGCAACCTTGATCAGGTGCGTGGCGCGCGGCGTCGACTGACCCGAGCGTTGGTCGGGATCGGCGCCCGCGACGTTGAAGTAGCGCAGCGCGACATAGCGGAAATCGTGGGCTCGGGAGGTATCACCGAGCATGATCTCCGTCATCAACTTCGACGAGCCGTACGGCGACATCGGATCGGGCGTCGCGGTCTCGGCGACGGGGTTCTCGCGCGGATTGCCGTACACGGCGGCGGTCGATGAGAAGATGAAGTTCTTGACGCCAGCCGCGACGGCGGACGCCATCAGCGCACGCGATTTGACAGTGTTGTTGAGGTAGTAGCCGAGCGGATCTTCGACCGACTCCGGTACCACGATCGATCCGGCGAAATGGATGATCGCCTCGACGTTCCGCGCGACGAGCAACTCGCGAACGCGTGTCTCGTCGCCGACATCGCCGACGACGAGTTCGGCCTTTGGATGCACCGCCCAGCGGAACCCGGTCGACAGATTATCGAGTACGACGACCTCTTCACCCGCGTCGACGAGTGCAAGCACCATGTGGCTGCCGATATAGCCCGCGCCTCCGGTCACCAGAACTGCCATCCAGAATACTCCTCGCGTTCGTCGCCTGAAGATCTCGCACCCCGGTGGCCCCGATCGAATGCGCTATTCCCTGTTGGAGCCCCGCCCTGTTGGAAGCCCGGCCTGTTGGAAGCCCGCCCGGCTGGAGGCCGGCGTAGGGGTGCCCCCCGATTTCGATCAACCGGCAGTCCGTCCTGCCGTGACGGCACTTGCCAACAATGCGTCCGAGCGGAGACCAGACGCTCGCGATTGGCCGCACCCATCGTACTCCGCATAGCGCATTCGTCTTAATTCTACCTTCCCGCGCCGTCGGCCGGGCAGCCATTGCCATCCGGTGGGGTCTACTTTGATGCGCAACACGCAATCGAAGCAAATCTGCACCCTCTTCCGGGGAACGCCTCGTGCCCGTCGCGCCATCTTTGACCGACGGTGCGGCGAAGCTGGTGTCAACGATGGCGCGACGCCACACTAGTTTTTGCCCTGCGTTGGAGTATTTTGCGCGGGCCGCGACGCGATTGCGGTCTCGTCCGGGTTTGCAATCGATCTGGATGAGAGTGTCGCGCGCCGCAGCGCGAGGATCAAGATCAGGCGACCGAAGAAGCACCGATCTCTCGATCTGACTGACGACCAATGAAGCCTCCCCCGCCGCCTAGAGTGGACCGATATGAAAAAGCAGAAATCACCGATCCGCAAAGCCGTGTTCCCCGTCGCCGGCCTCGGCACACGCTTTCTCCCCGCGACCAAGGCGATGCCGAAGGAAATGCTGACGGTCGTCGACAGGCCGGTCATACAGCACGTCGTCGACGAGGCGCGCGCGGCGGGCATCGAACATTTCATCTTCGTGACGGGCCGCAACAAAGGCGTCATCGAGGACCATTTCGACAGCCAGTTCGAACTCGAGCGGACGCTTTCCGAGCGGGGCAAGAAGCGCGAACTCGAGATGCTGTCACGCGATCTGCCAGGCGCGGGCCAGACGAGCTTCACGCGGCAGCAGACGCCCCTTGGTCTCGGTCATGCGGTGTGGTGTGCGCGCGAACTCGTCGGCAATGAGCCGTTCGCCCTGCTGCTGCCCGACATGCTGCACCACGCCGATACGCCGTGCCTCGCCGACATGATGGATGCCTATCGCGAAACCGGCGGCAACGTCGTCGCTGTCTCGCCCGTACCCAAGGAGCAGACGCACCTCTACGGCATCGTCGGCGTCGCCAGCTCCAAGGCGAAGGTCTCAGCCATCACGTCGATGATCGAGAAGCCGCCTCGCGGAACGGCGCCCTCGAACCTGCACATCACCGGGCGCTACATCCTGCAGCCGGATATATTCTCGATCCTCGCGAACCAGGAGAGCGGCACGGGCGGAGAGATCCAGTTGACCGACGCCATGATCACGCTGATGGACGAGAAGAAGCAGCCTTTCCACGCCGTGCGCTTCGACGGCGACATCTACGATTGCGGCTCCAAGATCGGCTTTCTGCTGGCGAACATCGCCTATGCGCTCGCCCGCGACGACATCGGGCCGGCGCTCAAGGACGAGTTGAACAAGCTGCTCTGACGACAGCCGCTTTCAACGCGTGCCGGCCGACGCCTCGTCAACGGCGCAGACGCACGCCGACTTTCACCTCGTCGGAATCGTAGCTCGCGCCCGGCGAGTTCGAGTTGAAGCGCGTGTGTCGGTATCGTCCGAACAGCACCGCTTCACGCGAGAGGAAATATTCGAGTCCGAGGTCCCCAAGGATCTCGTTCTCGGCGATCGGCACTCCGACATAATCCTGATCGGTGTAGGTTATGCCCGCCGTACCGATCAGGTGACGGCGAAATGCGTGCCGCACCTCGACGCCGGCAGCGCGTGTGAACACGCCGCCGGACCCCGCCGTCGTCGTTTCCGATACATCCGAGCGAGCGTTGAGTAGAACCGTCGTCAGCTCGGTCGGACGCCACGCGATGTTGGCGTCGACGATGATGCCTTCGATCGGCTCGAGCCGTCCATCAGTTGGCGTCTGGCGGCCGTAGCCAACGGCCACCTCGCCGCGCAGCACGCGCCCTGTCGTGCCAAACGAGAGGCCGACGCGATATCGTTCGCCGTCGGAATCGCGGCTGATGCCGTCACTTTGAGCAATCGTCTCGTAGCGACGCTGATTGATCGCAACCTCTGTGAAGGCCTGCAGCGTCGGCTTGAACTCCCACGTCGCACGGATCGCTTCCTCGGTCGCTGTGTAGTTGCGATCGCGGTTGGACTGCGTCACGCCGCCGACGTCGACGTCGGAATACTGATAATCGTTGACCGATCCGCGTAATTGCAGCGTCAATCGGTTGAAGCGGTGCGAGATCGTACCGCCCCCGCGATGCAGGGTAAGATCTGCGCGCTCGCCAGCCGCGTTGGCGTCGATTGCCGATCGGCTCTCCTGCGAATATTCACGCGCGGCGAACGCCTGCACGTTGGTACGGCTGGTGATGTCGACGCGTCCCCGCGCCTCGAGGCGGTAGGCGCGGTCGTTCTCACTGTCGAATTCGTTGTAGAAGCTCAGCGTCGAGGCGACGCTGAATTCCAAGGCATGCCGGTTCCAGTCCGATACGACGCGCACCGTCGGCCTGACGTCGATGGCCACATCGGATTGCGGGTTCTGCGAGCGAAGCACATTCGAGTAGCCGCTGCCCCCGATCTCGATCTCGGGGAACATGACGAAACTGCCGATGCGGATCCCGACCGGGTCGTAAGGTTCGAAGCGGGCGAGCCGGCGGGTCCGGCGATCGCTCAGCGGATCGATATCCTCGATCTGGAAGAGAAGCGGATCGTAGCCCGCCGGCGGGTTCTCGAAGGCATCGAAATCCTCCGCCGAGCGCGTGTCGATCGTCATCGGATCGATACCATCGACGATGGTCTGCTGTTCGGGCTGATCGATGCGGCCGTCCTGCTGGGCTCTGGGCTCCGGCGGATAGCTGAGGTCGCCGTCGCGCAGCACGGCGCGCTGGCCCGGGCCGGGTCGCGGCGCGAGCGAATCGTCCTCGGGGAAATCGGCGGTCGGATCGTCGGACGAAATGATCGGCGGGAGGTCGGGGGCGGTTTCGTTGTCCTCGAAATAGGGTCCGCTGGCCCGGTTCCGGCTCGCGCCTGACGGGCTGCTCACGCCGCTAGAGGCGTCCTGTTCGGAACGTGGCGATTGTGCCCATGCGGCATCTGCGCCGAGGCATGCGCAAGCGCCCGCCACGGCGGCAAGCCACAGTCCTAGCGCTCTATTCCTCGGGCGGGGAGACACCAATGCGTCCTCTTCGGGCAAAAAAGCTCACGCGAACGCATACGGCCGGTACTGGAAGCTAGGCAAATCCGGTTAACGACGGTTTAAGCGCATCAGCGAGGTGTCCCATTTCCCGACACACCCGGCGCATTGGCGGCATTCGGCGGCTCTGCTAGACCAGAAGGGTAAGGATTCGGGCGGGGCTTTGGGCCAGGATTAGGGCTGGCATTCGAGGTCGCCGGCATGACGTCCGGCGCACATCATGACGTCGACGAAATGATCATCGAGGGCGCGAAACATGCAGACTGCCGATTTCACGGCCGCCGTCCAGTCGGCGCTCAGAACGCTCGACATGGAAAGCGAAGGCCTCGCGCAAGTCCGCGCCGCGCTGTCGGACGGGCTCGCTCAGCCCTTCACGCGCGCGGTCGAGCTCCTCTATCAGGCCCGTGGTCGCGTCATCGTCACCGGCGTCGGCAAGAGCGGACACATCGGCCAGAAGATCGCGGCGACATTCGCCTCGACCGGACGGCCGGCCTTCTTCGTGCACCCGACGGAAGCCTCGCACGGCGATCTCGGCATGATCACGGGCGAGGATGTTCTGGTCGTCCTGTCGTGGTCGGGCGAGACCGTGGAACTCTCGAGCATTCTCGCCTATTCGCGTCGCTTCAATGTTCCGTTGATCGCGGTGACGTCGCGCGCTCAATCGGCGCTTGGCCGAAACGCGGACGTCGTGCTGGAACTTCCGCGCGCCAAGGAAGCCTGTCCGCACGGGCTCGCGCCGACGACATCGACAACGATGCAGCTCGCCGCCGGGGATTGTCTCGCCGTCGCCCTCCTCGAGGCACGCGGCTTCACGGCCCGTGATTTCCGCGTCTTCCATCCGGGCGGTTCCCTCGGTGCCAGCCTCAAAGTTGTCGGCGATCTGATGCACCAGGGCGATGAGTTGCCGTTGGCGGCACCATCGACGCGCATGGACGTTGCCCTCCTCGCCATGACGCAAAAGGCGTTCGGCTGCCTTGGCATCGTCGATGCGGATGGCATGCTCGTCGGCATCATTACCGATGGCGACCTTCGCCGCCACATGGGCAGCGGTCTGATCGCGGCAACGACGGCCGACATCATGACCAAGAACCCGAAGACCTCGACCCCGGAAATGCTGGCATCGGCCGCCCTCGAGATGATGAACGCGACGCGCATCACCGCGCTGTTCGTGGTCAAGGAGGGCAAGCCCGTCGGCATCGTCCACGTTCACGATTTCCTGCGCGCAGGTGTCGTCTGATCAGCCGCGGGACGGTCTTGGCCTGAGTCGGTGCCGTCGCTTGGCCCGCGCTCCCCGTCATCGGTGGGCCGTTCGCGCTCATTCGCTGCTTCTTGCCCCCGTGACGCCGCCTTCGAAGCACCAGGGTCTGCGACAACGACGAGAACCGCACTTCTGCGCGCGATGATGCGCACCGTGGCGCCTGCCGGAAGGTCCGGCCCTTCGACGGTCCACACACTGTCATGCATGCGGATACGGCCACGTCCCGCGACGATCGGCTGATCGAGCACGACGGTCCGTCCAACTTCGCGGGCGCCGCGCGCGTTCAGGCCTGGCTCGTCGGAGCTGTCCTTGAACATTCGCGACAGCCAGATGTCGCTTGCAATGTCGAGGGCGATCAGCAGACAGCCCGCCATGACCAGCAGCCGGCCGCGCGGAATATCGTTCGCTATTTCGTAGAGGCCCAGCAAAATCGCTCCGCCACCGACCCAGGGCAGCACGAGACTGATCGCCCCGATGAGCCAGACCAAGTCCTCGGGCGGCTTCCACCGCGGAGGTTCAGTCGGTGGTCTCGGCACGCTCCACCACCAGCGCGGTGCCGTCGACGCCGACGACTTTCACCCGCGCGCCGACCGGGGCATCCTCGCCCTCGGCGTTCCAGATGGTATCGCCGACGCGGATCTTTCCGCGGCCCTGTACGATTTCATTGCTGACGATGAAGAACCGGCCGATGTACTGGGCGCCGCGCACGTTGAGGTCGGGTTCATCGCTCTTCGATATCGCAGGGTGCGCGTAATGGCGAACGGCAAAGATGACGCCGATCGCGACCAGGGCGAATATCGTCAACTGCCAGTGCCAGGCGATGCCGGTTGCAACGGCCAAAACGCCGACGACGACGGCTGCGAGCGAGAACCACAGAAAGTGGACCCCAGGAATGATGGTTTCCAGAAGGAACAACACAACGGCGATGATGAACCAGTTCCAGGCGCCGAGGTTCCAGAGAAAATCAATCACCATGCCTATATCCGCCCGCCCTCATGTCCGCCTGATGTCGGACAGCCCCATTCGAATTTCTCGCCGTGCGTATCGACGATCCGGGCCAACGCGGCCGGTCGCGCGTTGCCCCCGAACCAGGCAAATCGAGCGCCACCCGACGACGGTCCAGGCACCCGCCAGATCCCGACACCAACGCTATTGGTAAGCGCAAACGAGCTGCCTGGCGAGTAGAAGACATCCCTTGTCGTTACCAATCGATGACAACGGGGCACCGACCTCTTGCCGCACGAAATACCATCGATGACTGGGGCACCGGCGCTTGGCTGCCGATGTCCCGGACCACTCGCGACAGGGGGACTAGCCCCCTATCAAGCCATCCACCGATTGGTCTCGTCAGGATGGCCGGAGACCGCGCGATCACGCGCGATCCCAACTCCCCGGGACTTCGGCTACGCGCCACCCGGCTTGCCGCGCGATCCCGGCTGATTTCCGGAGAACGCTTCACCCGTGATCTGCGCGAGGCCGGCGATGGAGCCGATCACCGATGATGCCTCGAGCGGCATCATGATCACCTTCTGGTTCGGCGCCTTGGCGAGCGTTTCGAGCGCCTTCACATAGTTGTTGGCGACGAAATAGTTGATCGCCTGCATGTTGCCCGCGGCGATGGCGTCGGAGACGAGGCGCGTCGCCTCGGCTTCGGCCTGCGCCGCGCGCTCGCGCGCCTCGGCGTCGCGGAAGGCGGCTTCCTTGCGGCCCTCGGCTTCGAGAACCGCAGCCTGCTTCTTGCCTTCGGCTTCGAGAATGGCGGCTTGGCGCTCGCCTTCCGATTCGAGGATCTGGGCGCGCTTCTCGCGTTCGGCCTTCATCTGGCGAGCCATGGCATCCACAAGATCGCGCGGTGGTGCGATGTCCTTGATTTCGATGCGTGTCACCTTGATGCCCCAGGCCTCGGTCGCCGCGTCCACGACCTCAAGCAGTTTGGCGTTGATGTGGTCGCGGTTCGACAGCAACTCGTCGAGATCCATGGAACCCATAACGGTGCGGACGTTGGTCATCGTCAGGTTGACGATCGAATGCTCGAGCGCGTCCACTTCGTAGGCTGCGCGCGCAGCATTGAGGATCTGATAGAAGGTGACGCCGTCGACACGCACCATGGCATTGTCGCGCGTGATGACATCCTGGCTCGGAATGTCGAGCACCTGCTCCTTCATGTTCATCCGGTAGCCGACTCGCTGCATCACCGGCACAAGAAGATGCAGACCGGGCTGCAGAGTGCGTTCGTAACGTCCGAAATTCTCGACCGTGTAGTTGAAGCCCTGCGGCACCACCTTCACCGTCGACCAGGCTCCCGCGATGACCACCAGGATCAGCAAAAGACCGAGCAGTTCACCGCCGCCGAAATTACCCATCGCCTTGTTCTCCGAAATGGGCCCGAAGCCCGAGCATTCCGCGAATCCGCACAAAAAAACTGACGCAAAAGTAAAAAACGTTGGTAAACGAATTATTTATAATAGATACGAGATGCGCAAATCAAGTCTTTTTCGGCCAGCTTTCCTGTTGCCCGAAAACACCGCCTGCCCTGCACCCCGATTGTTTTTCCATATTGCGATTCCTCGATACAATTGGCTGGCGTCGCCCGGAACCGGGATGGAAGGCCGCGACGAAACGCTCGTTCTGCGCCGCTTTCAGAGCCAGCCCTGCAACTCGCGGCGCACCACCGCCTCGATAACGTCGATCCCCTCCTCGGAATCGTTGAGCGCCGGCAAATAGGCAAAATTCTCACCGCCATTGTGCTCAAAAATCTCGCGGTTTTCGCCGTCGAGTTCCTCGAGCGTCTCGAGACAATCCGCCGAAAACCCGGGTGCGACCAGAACCAGGCGCTTCACACCCTCGGCGGCGAGACGCTCGACGGTTTTATCCGTATAAGGCTGCAGCCATGGATCGTTGCCGAAACGCGACTGGAATGTCGTCAGCCATTTCTCCTTCGCAATTCCCAATCTTTCACGCAGCAATCGCGATGTCTTCTGGCATTGACAATGATAGGGATCGCCTTGCTCGAGGTATTTCTGCGGCATTCCATGGAACGTCGCAATAATTCGCTCGGGTTCGAAATCCAGCCGCGCGAGGTCGCGTTCCATCGAACGGGCGAGCGCCTCGATATAGGCCGGATCCTCAAAATAGGCAGGCGCGACACGCACGCTCGGTTGCCAGCGCATCTTAATGAGAGCACGGAAGGCCTCGTCGCAGGCGGTGGCGGACGTCGCGGCGGCGTACTGCGGATAGAGGGGCACGAGCAGGATGCGGTCACAGCCTTGATCCTGCAGCCACTGGATTCGGCTTTCGGTCGATGGATTTGCATATCGCATCGCCCAGTCGACGACGATCCTCGCATCCGATCCGAGACGGGTGGCCAATTGCTCGGCCTGGGACCGCGTGATGGTCTTGAGCGGCCCCTCGTCCTTCTCACGGTTCCAGATCGTATCGTAGTCCTTGCCCTTTTTCGAAGGCCGGATCGTCAGGATGATGAGATTGAGAATCGGCCACCATTTCCACTTCGGCTCCTCGATGACGCGGGGATCGGAGAGAAACTGTTTCAGGTAGCGCCGCATCGGCCAATAGCTCGTGGCGTCCGGCGTTCCGAGGTTGAGCAGTAGAACGCCGATTCGACCGAAGGCGACACGCGGATGATCGGCCGGCCAGTTCGAGCGGTCGGGGTCCAGCCGCTGCGGCTTGGCGTGCTCGTTCATCGTCATCACTTTCTCTCAGTACGCAGTTCGGCTCGTCAGTAGACTTGTTCGGGCTGCCGGCGCGACGTGCGGTCTACCGGCGAAGCGCAGGCCGGGTGCGAAGCTCTGATCCTGCATGCCAAGTGTCACGGAAGCCTCGGGTTTTCAAGCCGCGATAGGGGCTATTGTCCGTTTGAGCGGCAACATGACGTCGCGGCCGGACCAGCGCCCGAGTTGGCCTCAAACGACAACGGCTTGCCGCCGGATCGTTGCAGCCGTCATCTTGACGTAACAGGGTGTGTCGAGATCGGTCAAATGCGGGAGACCGGGGTCTCAGCCGCGGCGGTCGCCTGGGCCGCCTCGCCCGCGCAGCACCGGTCCGCCTTTTCGCGAAGCAACCGTCCGGGCCTTCGCAACGGTCTTCGCCTTGGCCTTGGCCCTGGGATTGGGCTTGGCCAGTGTTTTCGCCTGCGGGCCAGGCTTGCCGGATTTACCCGGCTTGCCAGCCGCGCTCTTCTTGCCCGACCCACTTTTCATGCCCGGCCCGCTCTTATGGCCAGAACCAACTGGCTGATCACCAGAGGGTGCACCGGTCGGACGCGGCGCGTGCTTCGCCGCCGCCCGCTTGAGCGCTTTCGCCGCCGTCCAGCACGTCTCGATCCGCTCGGCGAGATTTTCGGGTCGCTCGGCAAACAGCAACGCCGCCTTGCCCGCTACTTCCCGGCGGATTTCGCTCTGCCGCGCTTTGGCTGCGCGCACCAGTTCATCGCTGCCAGCCGGTCGATGGTGGCCGTCGACCGTCGCTTCCGCCCTGTTGATCAACATCGACAGGTCGTGCTCGGCGCCGAGCAAATCCGAAAGCTCCTTGGCGAGCTCGGCCCGGACATTGACCATTTGCGGCCAGGCCGGGGCAACCAACACCATGTGCCGCCAATGGGTTTGGACGGATTTCCGCAACTCGTGGAAGTCGTCCTCGTCGCCGTCCGCGAGCGCCTTGCGCAGTGACCTGCGGCCGGTTCGGTAGCTTTTTTCGAGCCCGCGCGCGATGACCGGAAACATGCGGTCGGACAATTTCAGGCGCGCGACCGCACGGCGCGCCTTCTTCAGTGCCGCGATCGCCTCCGCAACATGGGACGCCGCCTGCTTCCGCGACGCACCCTCGCCATCGGCCCCCGCGCCGCCGGCCGCTTTCGCCGCTTCCGCCGCCAACGTCTCTGCGGCGGCCTTCGCCTTTCCCTCGACCGTCGCGGCTAGAGATGTTGCGGTGGCCGCCAGCACCGTGTTGTCGCGCGAACTTGCCAGCACCCGCGCGATGTCGCGGAACTGGGCGTTGTACCGCTTGCGCACGTCGCCTCTGAGGCCTGGCGCCACGATACGCAGAAGCGCCCTCGCACGCTTCATCGCCTTGCGGGTCTCGTGGATCGCGACGGCGCGATCCTCGTTCGACGTCAGTAGCGCAATCGAGCGATCTATCTGCTCGACCATGATGCGGCGCAGCCCGGCGTCGATCGACTCGTTCAGTTTGAAGCGATACGCCATTGCGAATTCCGGAAGTGATGCTGCATGTCGACGATGCCAAGCGGGTTGGCTGCCCGATGGGCGCCAGCCTTGGACTGGTATCGCACCCAAACAGCTCAGGGCCGCGATTGTGCCCACGTGACTTCAACCAGCGACACTAACGGCTTCAACTGTCACAATCCATCGGACCCGTGAGTTTGCCCGACGAGGGTTAATCCGCGGTGCCGGACCGCTTCTTGGCGGCCCATGCAAGCCACGTCCGCAGCCGGTCTGCAGGATCATCAGCCGTCATGAAATCCGTGATCACAGCGAGGCTGTCGGCACCGGCAGCCAGGACGCCATCGGCGCGCGGCGGCGTCAGGCCGCCGATCGCGACGAGCGGCAGCGCGCCGATCCGCGCCTTCCACGCGCCAAGGCGCTCGAGTCCTTGCGGAGCCCATTTCATGGCCTTGAGGCGTGTCTCGTAGATCGGGCCGAGCGCGATATAGTCGGGGCCAGCTGCAAGTGCCAACTCGAGTTCGGCCGGATCGTGCGTCGAAATTCCGAGCCGCGCGCCCGCCGACTTGATCGCGGCGACGTCGGCCGCCACCAGATCTTCCTGGCCGAGGTGGATATAGTCGGCACCAAGTTCGAGGGCTTCCCGCCAGTAGTCGTTGACG
The DNA here is from genome assembly GCA_020442185.1 of Hyphomicrobiaceae bacterium. Taxonomy (GTDB): domain Bacteria; phylum Pseudomonadota; class Alphaproteobacteria; order Rhizobiales; family Hyphomicrobiaceae; genus JAEUMD01. The sequence continues at coordinate 13,917 of JAGRKS010000008.1, read as the reverse complement.
ATCAGCTGGCAGCCGTGCGCCCGGCAGACTTCGAGCGACACGGCGATCTGACGGCGGATCTCGGCCGCGCTCCGATCCTTCAGGCGCAACTGAACCGTTCCGATGCCGAGCGGCACGAGACGTTCGATCCATCCGCTATCCGGCAGGATCGGATAGAACACGTCGAGCCCGCCACCGGCGTGCGGCCGCGCCTCGTTCCGTGTGAGCGCGGTCATGTAACGCTCCGGTCCTCGACAGACCCGTCCTCGCCCGTTTTGACGGACGGGTTGCCGGGCCCGATATCGAAGAAGGGTGTGCCGGCGACCGGCGTCGACGGTGCCGCCATCTCGCGCGGTTCCATCAGTCCGGATTCGAACGCCGCGCGGCCTGCCTCCAGCGCCTTGGCAAACGCTTCGGCCATCCGCACCGGATCGCCTGCCTTGGCGACGGCCGTATTCAGGAGAACTGCGTCGTAGCCCATCTCCATGGCCTCGGCCGCATGTGACGGCGCGCCGATGCCGGCATCGACCACCAGCGGCAGGTCAGGGAAATAAGCCCGCATCGTGCGCAGAGCATAACGGTTGTTGAGCCCAAGGCCGGTGCCGATCGGCGCGCCCCACGGCATCAGCACCTCGCAACCTGCCGCAACGAGCCGTTCAGCGGCCCCCAAGTCTTCGGTTGTATAAGGGAAGACCTTGAAGCCGCGCTTGTTCAGTTCACTTGCAGCCTCGACCAGCCCGAACAGGTCCGGCTGCAAGGTGTCGTCGTTGGCGATCACTTCGAGCTTGATCCAGTCGGTGTCGAGCAGCTCGCGCGCCATCTCGGCCGTGGTAATCGCTTCCTTGGCCGTGCGGCATCCAGCGGTGTTCGGCAGCAGATGCACGCCCAGCGCCTTGACCAGTTCGAGAAACCGTTCACCGGTTTTACCGCGCGCCGCCTCGCGCCTCAGCGACACCGTCACGATGCCGGCGCGCGAGGCCCTTACCGCCTCGCTCATCACTTGCGGCGAGGGATAGAGCGCGGTGCCGAGCAGCAAGCGGGAGCCCATCTCGACACCGTAGAAGGCGAGCGGACGGGCAGGCGGGCGACGATTTGGATCGAATGCGTTCATGAGGGTGAATGTAGCGAGGTTGTCGCCCATTTCCCAGTGCTGGCATGCCATCGTCCGACAGACGTGCGACAGCGCCCACTGACCCGCCAAGGTTGTTCCTGAGGAAAGTTATGGTTGCAAAGTGATGATGTCGTAATAAGCTGAGACATGGTTAACTTTGCGGGGTGGGCGTAGCGCGATGTGGGAAGAGTTGACAAAGGCCGCGCTAGAAATTCTCACCGCGCTATCGAAGTCCCTGGAGGCGACGACGGGAATTGAATCGGACTCGATCTTCTGGATCAAGCTCGCAACTGTGGTTCTCGGTCTATGCGCCGCGTCGTTTTCCACCTTCTACTGGGGCAGAAAGATACTCCGGGATAAGATCCAGCAAGTCCTCGTCGATCCCGAAGCGTTTTGGCGGAAACCGCCTACGAAGGCTGTAGCGAAGCAGTATCTTGCACGACAGGCCCACTCCCTACCGATCATTACAATTGCCAACTACAAGGGCGGCGTCGGCAAATCGATGATCGCCGCCAACCTCGCAGCTTATTTCGATATTGTCGGCCTTCGTGTGCTGCTGATCGATTACGACTACCAGGGCTCTTTGACAGACATCGTGCCCTATGCCGATCCTGAAAAGATGACCTTTTCTGCCCATGAAATCTTGAAAGGCGACAAATCCGACCGGCACGTTACCGAGCCGCATCGTCTGGGAAAGTCGTATCAGCGGACGGCGATCCATCCCGCGGAAGCAACCTTGAGCCGTATAGACAGCCATTTGATCTATCAATGGTTGACCGGCGGACGGACGGACGACATTCGCTTCAACACACAAGCCTATTTAGCTAGCGCCGCGGTTCGCGCGAAGTACGACATCGTAATCATTGATACGCCGCCACGCATCTGTGCAGCAACCGCCAATGCGCTCTGCGCGGCAACACACGTTTTGGTCCCGACGATACTCGACACGGTGTCGAGCCGGGCGGTGTTGCGGTCTGTTCAGATGTTCATCGATTTCCGGGAAAAGCTCGGCCTTTCGTTCAAGATGCTTGGGATTGTACCGTCACGCGTCACGAACAGCAGGACCTATTCAAATCGGGAAAGCAAAGCTTTAGAGTATCTCAACGAGGAACTCGCATCACGTTTCGGCAAGATTCCCAATCCAATCACCGGCGCCCGCGAGCCAGTGATTGCTCTAGCCGGGCTTCCAATATGCAATCGAGTTGCGCTGCTCCACATCGATGGCGACGATCCGGGAATTTTCAAAGAAACTGGAGGCGACCCCGTCATTCGCGCAATGTTCGCAAGGCTCGGCAACCACGTGCTCGAGCAAATTGGACTGATCAGGAAACCGGCGACAGAGGTTGTCCCCGATGCAGATATCAGAACTACGCCAACTGTTATCAACTTTGGAGTCCGTGCTGGCGCAAGCGCAGGCTAGCAAGAGCACGCGATCGGAACTCGAACGTTTCAACGCAGCACTCGCCGCGTGTGAAGATCTTACCGTCGCTGAGTTCGAAAAGCTCGTGGCCGATGCGATGGGAAAGGCGCCGCCAAAACCCGCGGCCAAAGCGTTGAACAAGGATCTTGTTGTCGCGTATCGAGAAAAGGTGGTTGCCGCTGGCGAAGATCCGGCAAGCTTTGAAGGCGTGATGTCGGAACTGTCGGCAGACAAGAGCGTTCGAATCGCGGAACTGAGTGCGATTGCGCAGGCTTACGTCGGCGGAACGAGTGCCTACAAAAAGAAAGCCGATGCAATCAGGGATATCCGCTTGAGGTTCGCATCCAAGCGTTCTGCTACACGGCGTCTCGAAGCTCAGTCGGACATTTTTTGACCGCCTACCCACCCTGGCGGGCGGAGAGGATCTCGATGCGGTCGCCCGGCGAAATTGGGGACGTGGCGCGAGACCGCTCGGGCACGAACTCCCCGTTGAGGGCTGTTGCGACCTTGGCGCCGCCATAACCGAGTTGCCCAAGCACATCGGCGAGCGAACCCGGCCGCAATCGAGCTGGCTCGGCGTTGACGTAAACCTCGATCCCCTCGGGATCGATGGCCGGTTCCCTGGATATCGGCGCGACGGTCATGGGCTCCACTTCGAATGACGGCGCTATTGCCTCCTATCAAGAGACTAACGCCCGACTTTGCAAGAGGCCGGGGCGGACATTGTGGCCGGACGCTCTCGGGAAGGGGTGGTCTAGTGTGGTGTCGCGTCATGATGGACCGATGGGGGCGGCACAGTTGGCGTCAATCAAGGCGCGACGGGCCGCTAGCACCCAGCGTGTCGGGGGCGCCCAAACCTCGAATTGGCGCGGATGTTGGCGCCGCCGGAACCCAGCGGGTTCGAATCGTCGAGGCGCCTTGACTTGGGTGGGACCTGACGGACTTGGTCGCCGCCCGACCACGAGCCGAATCCGTCCCGCTCCCGGCCGTATCAATATCTCGATAACCAAGAATTGCCCCGCCCGTTCCCACGGTCTCGGACTTGTTCACGCGCCGATTGAACTCCGTTCAGAAATGTCTATATTGGATTCTGAACGGTGTTTATTATTTCAGTGGAGAACGGACAATGACAGGTTATTCGATGTCAAAGCAGGCGACGGCCCCGCGGTTTGACACGGCGATTGGCGACGCCGCTGCGACTGCTACTGCCAAGCCTGCCGAAAGGGTCGCTTGCAAGCAGGCTTCGGTACGACATTGTGGACCGGCGGCAGCCGTTCGCCCGGTACAGCCACCAAAAGCCGGCCCCTTGGCCCGCATCCTCAGCTGGATCGGCGACCGCTTTCTCGGGCCTCTTTCCCGCGCCGGCCACATGGCCGCGGATCGCGACGCCCGTCTCGTCGGCCTCCTCGGAACGGCCGCTCAGCACGGCTGGACGCGCACTCTCACGGCGCCCGCCGCCGTCGCAACAGCCTGATCGGCTGGCGTCACCACGTCGTTCTTTAACCAAGTTCCCTGTATCAGTTCGCTGAAGTGGCATGGGAAAAGCGCCCGCCCACATCGCCCGCCCCCCGCGAACACCACCGACCGAAAGGCCATCCGGATGTCTGCCTCACTGCTCGGCTCGCGCCGCTTCGCTCCGATCTTCTGGACACAGTTCCTGTCGGCGTTGAACGACAATTTCGTCAAGAACGCGCTGGTGATCCTCATCCTTTACAAGATCGGCGGCTCGCACGGCGCCATGCTCGTGACGCTGGCCGGCGGCGCACTGATCGCGCCGTTCTTTATCCTGTCGGCCCTCGGCGGCGAACTCGCAGACCGCTACGACAAGGCACTGATGGCGCGCCGGCTCAAACTCGCGGAAATCCCTGTCGCCGCCATCGCGGCGCTCGGGTTTGCGCTGCATTCCGTGCCGGTCCTCTTTCTCGCGCTCACGCTCTATGGAGTCATCGGTGCGCTGTTCGGGCCGATCAAATACGGCATCCTCCCCGTCCACCTTGAAACACGCGAACTTCCCGCCGGCAATGCGCTGGTCGAAGGCGCGACATTCCTCGCGATCCTGGCCGGAACAATCGCTGGCGGTATCGCGATGGCGCAGGAGGGCGCAAGTATACCCGTCGCCGTTGCCGTCCTGACGCTCGCCACACTCTGCTGGGCGATGTCACGCCTCATCCCTCCAACCGGGGAAGCGGCGCCGCACCTCGCCATTACCCGCAATCCCTGGACCTCGACCGTCAAGCTGATCCGCGACCTCAAGGGCGATCGCCGGCTGTGGATCGGCGGGCTCATTACGTCGTGGTTCTGGCTCGTCGGTGCCGTATCGCTGGCGCTGTTGCCGCCCCTGATGAAGGACGCCGTCGGCGGCTCGCAGGGCGTCATCACGCTCGGCCTCGTGGTCTTCACACTCGGCATCGCGTTCGGCTCGGGACTTGCCGCGATGGCGAGCAAGGATCGGCCTAACCTCGCGCTCGTACCGTTCGCCGCGCTGATGATGGGCATCTTCGCCTTCGATCTCGCCTGGGCGAGCAGCGGCCTCACGGCCAGCGTACCAACGGTCGGCGTCGCCGATTTCCTTGCAACCGCAACCGGCATCCGGCTCTCGATTGGCCTGTTCGGCCTTGCGGTCGCGGGCGGTCTTTTCATCGTGCCCTCGTTCGCAGCCGTGCAGGCGTGGGCTCCCGCCGACCGCCGCGCCCGCGTGATCGCCGCCTGCAATGTCCTGTCCGCAGCCTTCATGACGGTCGCGAGCATCGGCCTCGCCGCGATGCAGGCCGCCGGCGCCAGCGTCGCTCTGCTGTTCGCGATCCTCGGCGCGCTCAATCTCGTCGTCACCGCACTCGTGTTGAGGGCCTGGGGACGCGCCGGCGTCCAGGATCTCGGCCTGTTGATCTTCCGCGCCTTCTATCGCGTCGAGATCGTCGGACAGGAGAACCTGCCGAAGGAAGGCGAGCGTGCCATCATCGCGCCGAACCACGTCAGCCTGCTCGACGCGCCGCTGATGTATTCCATCCTGCCGACGCATGCGGGCTTCGCCATCGACACCGGCATGGCGAACACCTGGTGGGTCAAGCCATTCCTCAAGCTCGCGAAGGCCTGGCCGATCGACCCGACCCGACCGCTCGGAACGCGCAGCCTCATCAACCACGTCAAGGCCGGCGAAACGCTCGTGATCTTCCCCGAGGGGCGGCTGACCGTGACCGGCGGTCTGATGAAGGTCTACGACGGAACCGCAATGATCGCCGACAAGGCCGATGCCGTCATCGTCCCGGTTCGCATCGACGGCCTCGAGCGGTCACCGTTCGGTTACATGACCGGCGAACAGACGAAGAAGGCCTGGTTCCCAAAGGCGAAGATCACGATCCTTCCGCCGGTCCGTCTCGACGTCGCGGAAAATCTGAAGGGCCGCGCGCGCCGTCAGGCCGCCGGTGCGAGGCTTCAGGATATCATGGTGGAATCCGCCGTCCGCACGGCGCCGATCGAGCAGACCCTGTTCGAAGCCCTCGTCCAGGCCCGCGACGAACGCGCCACCGACAAGCCGGCCATCGAGGATCCGCTCGGCACCAAGCTCAGCTACAAGAAGCTGATCGTCGGCGCCCAGGTTCTCGGGCAGAAGTTCACGGCGATGACGCAGCCGGGCGAGGCCGTCGGCGTTCTGCTGCCGAATTCGGCCGGCGTCGCGGTCACCTTCTTCGCACTGCAGTCGACGGGCCGCGTCCCGGCGATGCTCAACTTCACGGCCGGCGCGCAGAACATGATCGCCGCCTGCCGTGCCGCCGAGGTCAAAACCGTGCTGACGTCGCGGGTCTTCATCGAGAAGGCGCGCCTCGCCGACGCCGTCGCGGCGCTGGCTGGGACGACGCGCATCGTCTACCTCGAGGACGTACGCTCCGAGATCGGCTTCGGCGACAAGATGCGTGGGCTCATGCGTGGCGGCAAACCGCAGGTCGCGCGCACGCCCGACGATCCCGCCGCGATCCTGTTCACATCTGGCAGCGAAGGCACGCCCAAGGGTGTCGTGCTGTCGCACCGGAACATTCTTGCCAACGCCATGCAGAGCTTGACGCGCGTCTCGGTCAACGGCGGCGACAAGGTCTTCAACGTGCTGCCGGTATTCCACTCGTTCGGCTTGACGGCCGGTCTCGTGATGCCGCTGGTCGCGGGCGTGCCCGTCTATCTCTACCCCTCGCCGCTGCACTACCGGATCGTGCCCGAACTGGTCTACGGCTCGAATGCCTCGATCCTGTTCGGCACCGACACGTTCCTCAACGGCTATGCCCGCGCCGCCCACCCCTACGACTTCGCCCGCCTGCGCCTCGTGCTGGCCGGTGCCGAAGCGATCAAGGACCGTACGCGGCAGATCTACATGGAAAAGTTCGGCGTCCGCATTCTCGAAGGTTACGGCGTCACAGAGACGGCACCGGTGCTCGCGATCAACACGCCGCTTGCCAATCGCTCCGGCACCGTCGGCCGCCTGTCGCCGCTGATGGAGGCGCGCCTCGATCCCGTTCCCGGCATCGAGGAGGGCGGGCGCCTCTACGTCCGCGGGCCGAACGTGATGCTCGGCTACCTGCGAGCGGAAAACCCCGGTGTGCTCGAGCCGCCCGCCGACGGTTGGCACGACACCGGCGACATCGTGACGATCGACGAGCAGGGCTTCATCAAGATCCGCGGACGCGCCAAGCGTTTTGCCAAGCTCGGCGGCGAGATGGTGTCGCTGTCGGCGGTCGAAGCCATGGCCGCCGAACTCTGGCCCGCCGTCGTGTCGGTCGTCGTCGCTGTTCCCGACCAGCGCAAGGGTGAGCGGCTGGTGCTGTTGACGACCACCGACAAGGCATCACGGCCCGCGTTCATCGCGCACGCCCGCGCGGTCGGGGCGAGTGAACTCGCGGTGCCCGCCGAGATCATGGTCGTGCCGTCCGTGCCGCTGCTCGGCTCAGGCAAGCCGGACTACGTCGCCGCAACGAGACTGGTCCGCGAGAAGCTCGGCCTCGATGCGGGACTGGCGATCGCAGCGGATGGTGCTGTCGCGGCAGTCGAAGCGAACGTTGAGCCAGCGGCCGGCACGCCGGTCGAACCCGCCGCGGCATGACGCCCGCAACTCGAGACATACGGGCCGCGCTCCACACGCGCGGCCCGTCCATGTCGTCGGCAGCGCGGCAAAGCCGCCGCACTGTAGCACTCCTGAAAGCACGCTGCTGAACCGGCGCCATTCCGCGGAATGCGCCTTGGCGCGCGTCAACCACATGATGAGGACCGCAGGGGGCATCGCCAAGATGAACCGTCGTGGCCAAACTCCGTCCGGCGATCGATGGCCACGGCTTCATCCTATCGGAATTTTCTTCTCACGCGAGACAGCCTCCGCGCTCTTCGGCAGCGAGACCTTGAGTACACCCTTGTCGAAACTCGCGACCGCCTTGTCGACCTCCACACTATCCGGCAAGCGGAACGACCGCTGGAAGCTTCCGTAGCTCCGCTCCGACAGATGGTAGTCGTCCTTGCTCTCATCGCGCTCCGACTTCTTCTCGCCCTTGATCGCGAGAACCCCGTCCCGGAACGTCAACGAGATATCTTTCTGCTCCATCCCCGGCAACTCGGCCTCGACGACGATCTCCTTGTCGTTCTCATGGACGTCGATGCTTGGCGACAGAGTGGCGAACGGCGCGGTCCCGAGAAATCCGGGCAGTTGGCCCCGGCCACCAGAGAACAGGTTGGCGAAGAACTGGTCCATATCGGAACGCATCGCGCTCCAGGCATCGACGGGCGACCGGGCAACCGCGCCGGACTGCTGCTTTTTTGAAATCTCTTCTGCCATACTCACCTCCATCGCTGTTTCGCGTTTCGGATCGGTGGCGTCGGGCGGCCTCGCATTCGGCCGATCAGGGGCGAAAGAATTGCGATCCCGGAATGACGCGCTCTAGGCATTCGTCATCGGATTGCGGGGCTTCGAGCGAGACGCCACACGGCGACCACCACAACTTCGCACCATACAAGAAGGTCCTGCGCCAAAATTGACGCTAATCAAGCGCGATCAGGTCTCCCGCCGTGATCATTTTCCGGCTCATGCGTCCGCACGCTCGAGCAGGGGATGGGCGTAGGCGACGTTCGACATTGCGCCAAGCACCACGTCGGCGAGAACCGGCGCCAGCAGGAAGCCGTGCCGGTATGCGCCGTTGACGCGGATGACGCGGCCGCCGCGTTCGATGCGGACGCGAGGCACATTGTCGGGATAGGCCGGCCTCAGACCGGCGCCGAACTCCAGAATCTCGGCTTCCCCGAACCCCGGATGCAACGCGTAGGCGACGCCCATCAGCTCGAGCGCCGACCGGACGGTCGCCGGTCCGTCGTCCTCGCTTTCGATGACGGTCGCACCGATCATGAAGACATGATCCGGCCATGGCACGACGTAGAGAGGATGGCGCGGGTGTAGCAGGCGGACGGGCCGGGCAAGGTCGACATCCCGAGCCCGGACAACGATCCGCTCGCCGCGCACCGCACGCAGATCGTCGAGCCGGTCACGGGCGGCGAGGCCGCGGCAATCGACGACGATCCTCCCGCCGTCCTCGTCAGCGGCACCATCACCATCGCCAAACCTGGCGAGTTGGATATCGGCCCCGGCCGCGCGCGCGGCGTCGAGCAGGAAGCGCATCGCGGCCAGCGTCTCCATGTGGGCTTCGTTCTCGAAGAACAAGCCCGACGGGAAGCGGCCGCCGAGTTCGGATTCGAGTGCCGCAAGCCCATCGGCGTCGAGCATACGATGGCCGCTGGTGAGACGGGCGAAGCGGCTGAGTTCCGACCGGTCGCGCGCGGCGGCAACGACGAGTGTGCCTGCGTTTACCAGACTGGGATATTCCTGCCGCCACAGCCGCAATCCCTCGTGACCGTAGCGACGGACAATTTCGGGTGCTGCCTCGCCTTCGCAGTCGGGCGCCAGCATGGCGCCGGCATAGCGGCTTGCGCTCGCGGCGAATGGCTCTTTCGAGGCTTCAAGCAGGCGGACTTCGAAGCCAGCGCGCGCTAGCCTCAGCGCCTGCCAGAGGCCAAGAATGCCGGCACCGAGGATGGTAATCGGCTGTTGGGTCTCGCTCATGATCGCAGCATTCCGGTTGATCGCGTGTGGCTTATCATCGCCCGGCGCGGGTTGCGAGCGCGGAGAAGCAAGCCAGCGCGTCCCGCGCGTCAGTCGCCCAGCGCCACACCCTCGCGGCGCGGATCGGCGCCCCCCTCGATGCGGCCATCGCGCCGAACCAGAATGTGCAGTCCGGACGTCATCCTGACGGGCGTGATCTTGTGGCCGAGTTGCAGAAGCCGCAGCAGTCTGGCCACCGCACCCCAGTCGTACTCGAGTTCGAATCCGTAACCCCGGTCGCCGAAATTCGGCAGCGCCGCCGCTTCGGCCGCAGTCGCCTCCCAGTCGATCAGCGCGACCAGTGCCTTCACGACATAGAGGATGATGCGATTGCCGCCGGGCGAACCGAGCACGGTCTCGACCTCGCCCGATGGCGCGTAGACGATGGTCGGCGCCATCGAGCTCCGCGGCCGTTTCCCGCCCTCGACCCGGTTGGCGACCAGACGGCCGTCGCGATCCGCGGGCCGAAACGAGAAGTCCGTCAGTTCGTTGTTGAGCAGAAACCCGGCTGCCCAGAGCCCCGATCCAAACGCCCCCTCGATGGTCGCGGTCATGGCGACCGCGTTGCCGGCGGCATCGATGACCGACAGATGCGTCGTCCCACCACGCTCGATCGTCGCGTCGGCGCCCGGTGCCGACGCACCCACACCCGGCGGCAAACCGTGCGCCGGGCGTGCCATCGCGATCGACGGATCGATGAGGGCACGCCGCGTCGCGAGATAACCGTCGTCGAGAAGACCCGACGGCACGGTGACGTAGTGAGGATCGGCCAAATAGCGATCGCGATCGGCGTACGCGAGCTTCTCCGCCTCGGCGATGACGTGCATGGCATCCGCCGACATCCGGTTGGCTTTGCCTCGCACCGCACGTGACGGCTCGATCAGCTTGAGCGTCTGCGCAACCGTCAGCCCGCCGGACGACGGCGGACCCATGCCGCAGATCCGTCGTTTGCGATAGTCAACGCACACTGGCTCGCGCACTTCGGTGCGATATCTGGCGATATCGTCGAGTGTCAGATCGCCAGCTCGGTTCGGCGCGTTGGCCACGGCGGCGGCGATCGCGTCGGCAATGGCGCCACGGTAGAATGCGTCCGCGCCTTCGGCGGCGAGCGTTTCAAGCGTCTCTGCGAACGCCGGGTTGCGCAGGATGTATCCAATTGGCCGAGGCTCGCCGGAGGGCGTGAAAAAGTAGGCCCGCGCCTTGGCATCGAAGCGCGCCGGGCCGACCCACCTCAGCAAGCCGTGCAGCCGGGCCGAGACCGCGAAGCCCTCGCGGGCGACGCGAAGGGCCGGCGCCAGGACGGCCGGCCAGGGCAGCGAACCGTGGGCCTGATGCACCTGGCCGAGAAGCCGCGCGAGCCCCGGCACGCCAACGCTCAAACCGGAATGGACGGCATCGAGAAACGGCATCGGCCGGGCGCCGTTCGGGCCGGGCAGCATGAAGCGATCCGGGCGTGCCGCCGCCGGCGCCGTTTCGCGGCCGTCGTAGGCCAGCAGTTTGTCGGCTCTTGCATCGTGAAACAGCAGGAAAGCACCGCCGCCGAGCCCCGACGACTGCGGCTCGACGAGATTGAGCACGAGCGCTGTCGCGATTGCCGCGTCGATCGCGTTGCCGCCGCTCCTGAGAATGACGCGGCCGGCGGCCGCTGCGAGCGGGTTGGCGGCCACCACCATGTGCCGCGTGGCGGTCGATTGAACCGGCACGGTGTCACCATGGCCGTGGCGGCCTCCGGCGGCAGCCGGTACGGCTGCCTCGGGCTCGCTTCGGCTCGGGCCGCGCGGCGGCTCCTGCTCGCCGCGTGCGTCGGCGGTCGATGGGGCGGCGACGGGTTCAGCGGCGATGGGATGGCACGTGACGACGGCCAGCGTTGCAGCAAGTGCTGCGACAAACGCCGACGCAAGCGAGCGCATATCGGACGGTCGCCGCCGCTTCGGCGCGCCAGTCGCAGCGACTCTCGCTCGTTCCTCAGTCCGATTGCCCGCTTGCCGCCGAACCGGCGCCGTCGTGCGATCCGGCGTCGTTGCATCCGTAACAGCAGCGGCGGAAGCGGGCCGCAAGCGGTGTTCGACATCGTTCCTCATGGCGACAATTGTTGCTGTTTTCGCCATCAATGGAAGTCCCGCGATTTCGGGATGATGCGTTCGGCACGCGGATGACCGGCCCAGCGCGGGTGCATTTCGCTACGCGCGCTGCCGGGATCTGGACGCAGTACTTCGTCGGCGTTCGCGATCGCCATCCGCATGCCGGCACCATCATCGGCAAGTCGCGCGAGCCAGGCGGAACGGTCTTCGAGACGGCTCGAGACGACATGGATGATGTCCTGGTGGCGCTGAATGCGACCGGTGACGACGATCAGCCGCGCCGCCATCACGACCTTGCGGAATTTCTCGAGCGCATTCGGCCACACGACCGTATTGGCGACACCGGTCTCGTCCTCGATGGTCATGAACACGACGCCCTTCGCCGAGCCCGGCCGCTGGCGCACGAGCACGACGCCGGCAACGCGGACGAAGGCACCGTCGCGCATGTTTCTCAGGGTTGCGCACGCGACGATGCGCTCGGCCGCGAGATCGCTGCGCAGGAAACTCAGCGGGTGCGCCTTGAGCGACATCCGCAGCGTCTGGTAGTCGTTGACCACATGCTCCGAGAGCGCCATCTCGGGCAAGGCGACCTCGGGCTCGGCGCCATCCTCGCGCGCCACGCCCCAGGCGAACAAGGGCAACTCGTCCGCGGGCGTCAGCGCCTTCACCTCCCACAAGGCCTGCCGGCGATCGAGCCCCAGCGAGCGGAAGGCATCAGCCACCGCCAACCGCTCGAACGTCGCTCGCGATATCCGCGCCCGCCGCCGCAGATCGTGCATGTCGCGAAACGGGCCGCCCATGCGTCGCGCGGCAACGAGCCGTTCGCCGTCCTCCCGCCGCAGCCCGTCGATCTGGCGAAGACCGAGCCGCAGTGCCGGCTGCGGGATCCGCGCGGCCCGGGCTCCCGGCATCGCCGCAGGCAGCGCTTCGGACGATGCCCGGGGCGAGGCTGCGACCGGCTCGAGCGAGCAGTCCCACTCCGAGTGGTTGACGTCGGCCTCGCGCGCCACGACGCCGTGCTCCGACGCATCGCGGACGATCTGCGCGGGGGCATAAAACCCCATCGGCTGCGCGTTCAGCAGCGCGCAGGCGAAGGCCGCCGGATAGTGGCACTTGAGCCAGGACGATACGTAGACGAGATGGGCGAAGCTCGCGGCGTGGCTTTCGGGAAAGCCGTACTCGCCAAAGCCCTTGATCTGGTTGAAGCAGCGGGCGGCGAACGCCGGATCGTAGCCGCGCGCCACCATCGCCGACACCATCTTGTCCTCGAGCAGCCCGATGGTGCCGCGGCGTCGGAACGTCGCCATCGCCTTCCTGAGTTCGTTGACCTCGCCGTCCGAGAAACGCGCGGCTTCCATGGCGATGCGCATCGCCTGCTCCTGGAACAGCGGCACGCCCTTGGTCTTGCCCAGGATCTGGCGCAACTCGTCGGCCGGCCCATGCTCGGGCGCGGGCGATGGATAGGTTTCGGGCTCGAGTCCATCGCGACGGCGCAGGTAGGGATGCACCATGTCGCCCTGGNNCCTGGATCGGCCCCGGCCGCACGATCGCCACTTCGATGACGAGATCATAGAAGCAGCGCGGCTTGAGGCGCGGCAGCATGTTCATCTGTGCTCTCGATTCGACCTGGAACACACCAACGCTGTCGGCGCGACACAGCATGTCGTAGACGGCCGCATCCTCGCGCGGCACGGACGCGAGAGAGATGGCGCGGCCGTGATGATCCTCGAGGAGATCGAAGGCGCGATGAATGCATGTCAGCATGCCGAGCGCGAGCACGTCGATCTTCAGAAGGCCGAGCGCTGCGAGATCGTCCTTGTCCCACTCGATGAAGGTGCGGTCCGCCATGGCCGCATTGCCGACCGGGACGACCTCGACGAGCGGGCCGCGCGTCAGCACGAAGCCGCCGACGTGCTGCGAGAGGTGGCGCGGAAAGCCGATCAGATCCTCCGTCAGCTCGATGACGGCCGCGAGCAACGGATCGGCCGGGTCGAGCCCCGCCTCGCGCACCCGCGGCTCCGGCAGCGCGCCGCTGCCGCGCGTGCCCCACACCATGCCAGCGAGAGCTGCGACCGTATCCTCGCTGAGCCCCATCGCCTTGCCGACGTCGCGAACCGCCGAGCGCGCGCGATAAGAGATGACGGTCGCGGCGAGGCCTGCCCGGTCCCGCCCATAGCGCGCATAGATGTACTGGATCACCTCC
>JAGRKS010000077.1 GCA_020442185.1 Hyphomicrobiaceae bacterium | reverse complement strand
TCACGCTGCTTCTTGGCCGAAACGGCCGTGATGCGGCTCGGGACGATCTTGCCACGCTCGGAGATGTAGCGGCCGAGCAGGCGGACGTCCTTGTAGTCGATCTTCGGTGCGCTGGCGCCGGAGAATGGGCACGTCTTGCGGCGGCGATGGAACGGCCGGCGGGACGGGATCTGTGCGATATCGGACATGGTTTAGCCCTCCGACGAGTTGCTATCGCGCGACGGCGCGCGCGGGGGACGGGCACGGAACGTCGAACCTTCGCGGTCCCGGTCGCCGCGCGGGCCATCGCGATCGCCACGCGGGCCGTCACGGTCGCCACGCGGGCCATCGCGGTCGCCACGGAAGCCGCCGCCACGGGGGCCACCGCGATCGCCACCACGCGGACCACGGTCGCCGCGATCACGCGGGCCGCGCTCGTCGCGGTCGGACTTGCGCATCATGACGGACGGCTCCGTCTCGTGCTCTTCCACGCGAACGGTAATGAAGCGCATGATGTCGGGCGCAATGCTCATGCGGCGCTCCATCTCGGCCACTGCCGCGGGGGGCGCATCGAGATTGAGCATCGAGTAATGGGCCTTGCGGTTTTTCTTGATCTTGTAGGCGAGGGTCTTCAAGCCCCAGTACTCGGACTTGGTGATCTTGCCGCCGAGCTCCGTGATGATGTCGGAGAACTCTTTGGTCAGTGCCTCGACCTGGGTATTGGATATGTCCTGGCGCGCCAGGAAAACATGCTCGTAAAGCGGCATGCGAATGGCCTTTCTCGTCAGATCTGTCGCCCCGGCGCAAAGCCCCTCGACGGGCCAGGAAGGCCCACCTGAGAACCCATCAGAGCGGAGACACGGGGAGACGACGGCCTTTTGGACCACCAGAAACGGCGCGCGAACGCACCGAGCCTCCCGTTCAGCCTCCAGCCGGAGCGGGTGAAGCGAGCCTTATATGAGCGATTTGGAGATCACGCAAGAGGGAGGGGCGGGCGCTGTATGGCAGGCACGGCGGAAACTCTGAGCGACAGCGAATTTGAGCCGGCGGCCGATCGCGGCTGGGCCGTGACGCGGCAGACCTCGGTGCTCGCATCTCGTGACCGTGATTGGCAAGCGAGCGCGCGGCGCTGCAAGAGATGTTGGGGCGGCTCGCAAATCGCCATGACACTTGCCCGGCGCCCTTGGATTGAACCGAACAGGATGACCGACCATGACAATGACCGACCTGCAAAAATCTGTCGCGTCGGCATGCCTGAGCGCGGCTCATCACGGATCAGGAAACGTGCCTTCGGGCAGGTCATCGCCCATGATCCACGCGATGCTGGTGGGAAGCTGCCCCTCGGTCTCCATGAATTCCTTGACCGCTTTCCAGGCTTCAGCGAAGGGGATGTAAAGGCCGACAGGCATTGGGTCGTTGTGCAGTGTGCGCACCCATTCCCTGAGCCTCGTGGTGTCGCCCCTGGAGAACCAATCCTGGCGCGGGACGCCTCCGCCAATGCGTGAATATTGCAGCAGGACACCGTGTTCAGGGTTTCCCCACATGGCAAGTTCAATGTCCTTGCGCCCTCGTCCCAAGGGCAAGTGCTCAGTCCCATCGAGCCCTTCAAGACTAATGCCGCCGCTGTCATTCCCGCCTGTGTAAAACCACTCCTTGCCTTTGGGCGCCAGAAAATACGGCTCCAACTCGCGGATCTCTGGCCATCCAGGACCGAAATAGTTATCGAAGTAGATGTCCTTCTTCATGGGCGTCCCCTTCGGATCCACACGCCATCGCGCAGGATCCAAACCGCTCCTGTCCCATCAATAATGCGAATGGTGGGATTGCCAAGTTGCAGTCCGATAAGGGGCAGCAGATTATCGCAACTGTCACACAACAAACGATCCGTTCGCATTTCGATCTCACGCCCGCGAAGCGTACCACCATATACCTGCGCCGGCGGCGCGAGACGGTCGAGCATCCGTTCGGGACCATCAAGGCGCGGATGGGTGCAACGCACTTCCTCATGAAAACGCTGCCCAAGGTCGCGAGCGAAATGGCATTGCACGTGCTCGCCTACAATATGACGCGCGCCATGAATATCGTGGGTATCAGGCCGCTGATCGCGGCGATCAGGGCATGAGGGGAAAAGGTGCGCACTGCCGCGTCGGCGACCGAAGCTCAGGGAGTGCCCGTCGTCGCCTCAGGGTTGCTCCATGGCCGACATCGCCCCCAATTTGCCCGACAAGCTGACGATCCGACCCACGCGCAACACGTCTGACGCTCCCCGTTGCGTTCTCACACAACCATGACCCGGAGCGGTCGTTGGCCAGAGGTACGACGCGCCCCCATATTGTGAGCTCGTTGGGCCTCACCGGTCGCATCACCTGGAGCGCGCAATCTTGTCAGGCGAGGGGATATAGGGTCGAAGGAAATGGTCGTGGAATTTCAGTTCGACGCTAACAGAATTCCTGTAGATGGCGCTCAATTATCGAACTTGTAGCTCAGGCCAAGGCGTATGACGTCCTCGTTCATATCGTGGTGCTGTGCGAAGCCGGAGGCGTATATGGTCGGCACGTTCGTGATCTTCCCAAAATCGGAATGTCGATATTCGATTCGCCCAACCAAATGCTTGGTCAGACTGATATCGATGCCGACGCCTGCGGTCCACCCCGTGCGGGTGCTGTCTAGCGTCTGGAACGTCGCTGGGAAGTTCTGGAAGTATTCGTGTTCGATCCCGGCAATTGCCAGCCCCGCAGTGCCGTAGAGGAGCACATTGCCCCAAACGTACCCGAGGCGGCCCCTCACGCTCGCTCGCCAATTGATATCAATCTGATAGGAGTCGGCCGGAGTTCCAGTATTGAAGTAGTCTTTCTTTCCGTCGATGTTTGCAAATTCGCCATCACCCTCAAGACAAACAAGCCAATTGCCAGTCAAATACAGATTGCAGCCCGCATAGCCGCCAACCATACCGCCAGTCGTCTCAAGGGCGCTCAAGGGCGAAAATGGAGATGGCGCGCCGTTGAATGTTTCTCTGCCTTGATCGCGCCATCGGGACGCCCCCAGATGCAACCCGACGTAGCACTGGTGCGAAGTCTCAGCCGTGTGGGGCTCGGAGGCAGAGGCTCGCTGAGCTAAACTGTTCAAAGCCAATAGGGCCAGGCAACACGCCAACCTGACACCCACGCTCTTGGCTGATAGAGCCCGCATCACTCACCATTCACACACTCAGGTTACCGAGCCTTTCTAAACGAGTTTTTGGAAGCTGGTGGTGTCATTGTTGCAACATGACGGTGAGAAGATCGCATCGGAGTTGAGGGCCGCCCAACGACAGTGGCTGACCATTGGGGTGGGGTTGGATTGATCCCAACTTGACGCGGCACCCCACGCACGCCTAGTCCTGACAGCCCGCTCACTGCCGACTTCTGCAACAACATCGGCCCATCGCGTCAGCGGCACCCACCCAACCGCGGCCGCCGCTGTGCCACCCTGTCACCCGTCCTTCTCGGCGCGCTTGGCCTCGTCCCAGAGGGCGTCCATTTCGGCGAGGGTGCTACGGGCGGGGGAAGAGCCCTCGTCGGCGAGACGGCGCTCGATGTGGTGAAAGCGGCGCGTGAACTTGGCGTTGGCTGCCCGCAGCGCCGCCTCGGGGTCGAGGTCGAGGTGGCGGGCGACATTCGCCATGACGAACAGGAGGTCGCCGAATTCCTCCGCGATGTGGGCGCGGTCGGCCGGTGAGGGCGGGGCGTCAGCGGCGCCGCCGCGCGGATCGTGCGGTAACGCTGCTTCTTCTAGCTCGGCCAATTCCTCGCGCATTTTGTCGAACACGGGCGCGAGCGAGGGCCAATCGAAGCCGACCCGCGCGGCTTTGCTCTGCAACTTGACGGCGCGTGTCAGCGCCGGCATCGTCGCCGGCACGTCGTCGAGCAGGGATGCTGCGGCGGGTTGCCCGACACCCACAGTTCCCGTTGAGGGCCCTGCCGCGGAGTTCGATGCCGAGGTGGCGGCCTCGGCCCTCGCGGCTGTCGACGCACCGGCTACTGCCGCCTTCGAGGATCGAGCATCGGCGAGGCGAGCCCTGAGCGCAGCCTTCTCAGCCTTCTCCTCGGCCTTGATCCGCTCCCAGAAGCCTGGCGCCGCGCCCAGTTTGCGCTCGTCCTCCGTACCGAAGACGTGGGGATGCCGGCGGATCATTTTCCGTGTGACGCCGTCGGTGACATCGCCGAGGTCGAACGCGCCCTGTTCCTCGGCCATGCGCGCGTGGTAGACGACCTGGAGCAGCAGATCGCCCAATTCCTCCTCCAGGTCGGCGAGGTCTCCGCGCTCGATGGCATCGGCCACCTCGTAGGCTTCCTCGANNTCGATCGTGTAGGGCGCGATCGTCGCGAAGGTCTGTTCGAGGTCCCACGGACAACCCGTGCCGGGCGTCCGGAGTGCCGCCATCACAGCCGCGAGGTCGGCAAGAGTATGCCGCCCATCGTGATGTCGGGAATTTTCATTGCCGTCTGACATTGTTCGTCGTGCGCGCTTCCGCTATCGATTACCTGGGGGATCGTCCCCGCTCGTTTCCAGCTTGCGGGTATGGTCGCCGTGCGCATCCTCGTCAATGCCCTGATCATGGCTGCCGAGGTCGCGGCCGTCGCAGCCGTCGCCTGGACCGCGCACCTGAACCCCCTTTCGTTCGCATTCGCTACCTTCGTCGTCGCACTGCTCCTTGGCGCAAGCCTCGAGTACGCGCGTCTCGAGCACGAGATACCATTCTATTTCGGCAGCAGGCCGCGCGGGCGCCTGACGGGCGTCGCGGTCGTCGTCATCGCCGGCGTCACCACATTTGTCCGCGCGATCGTTGCGGGCATCATCGCGATCCTGACGTTCTCGGGCACCAACCCGGACCGGTTGCTATGGATCGCGGTCGTGTTCGGCTGCGTCCTCTACCTCGCGACCAATCTGCTCCGGCTGCTTGCCGTGCGCCTCGATGCCGAGCCGTCGCGCTGGGGGTACTTCCGGCTCGCCGCACCGGTTGGCCTCGCCTTCTCACTCGGCGTGGCGGGCCTCAACGCGACGGGGCTGATCACGACACCGGACCTGACGTCGCTCGGTCGTACGATCCTGCTCGATACGCCAGCCAAGCCCGATGTCGGGCAGCTGAGCGAATTGCTGTTCCAGATGAAACTCTACATCGACAGCGTCGTCGTTACGCTGTTGCGGCAGGTGGTTGGCACAGATTGGGCGCCTGTCATTGGTGTGCTCGTCAGCGTCAATGTGCTGACCGGCTTTGTGATCGCGCTCTATGCGGTGCTGATTGCCGAAATCGTCGTGCGCACCGAAGATCTGCTTCTCTGATGGCCGAGATGACCGACAGGGCAGGGGGCGGGTCAAGGCAGGCGAGTCCAGACATCGCGGTGACCGGGAGGCGTGGCGGCCCGCCTATGAGTAGGTCGCAGTGCACATCGCAGAGCGTGCGGTCCGCGCTCCGAGCCGACGTCAGCGGCATATGATCTTTCCTGTGCCTCGAGTTCGATCTGACCGCGCCCGCGTTCCAACGCCACGATCCAAAACCCGTGATTTCAGGATCAGACAGCCGACGGCAGAAAACCGGCCCACGGATATCGTCGCCGATCCTGGGCCGTTCCTGGCTTGATGAGCACGAGCCCCAAACGGGTTCGCGTAATAGATATTATGGAAAAAAGATCTGATGTCCGAAACCCTAACAGAGCGTTACGTAAATAGTTAGTTTGGATCATGCATCGCGCCACGACCCCGGCAACCGACCCGGCAACCCACCCATGCAATGTACTCAGACGGGTGCCGGCCTCGACACGTACCCTGATCGGCAGGCGTCGTCTCCTGAAGTGGCGGCGCTCTCTCAACGCGCCGTCACGGACGCACCGCCGCGTGCACGCGGCCAGCAGGCCACGCCTCGCCACCTCGGAGGGCGATTTCCCGACGCGCGCTATTTCTCGTAATGGTCGGTCACCAAGCGATCGAGCAAGCGGACGCCCCATCCCGAGCCCCAACTCTGGTTGATGTCGTTGCGCCCGGAATCCATCGCCGTTCCGGCAAGATCGATATGCACCCACGGCGTATCCTTGACGAAACGCTGCAGGAAGGCTGCGGCCGTGCACGCGCCGGCCCAGCGCCCGCCGAGGTTCTTCACATCGGCGTTCTTCGAGTCGATCATCTTGTCGTAAGCCTTGTCCAGCGGCATCCGCCAGACCTTCTCACCCGTTGCGCGCGAGGCCTCGGTGAGTTGCGCGGCCAAGCCGTCGTCATTGGTGAACATCCCGGCATATTCCTTACCGAGAGCAACCATGATGGCGCCCGTCAACGTCGCCAGATCGACGACGAAGCGCGGCTTGAATCGATCGATTGCGTAGCTCATGACGTCGGCGAGCACCAAGCGCCCCTCGGCATCGGTGTTGAGCACCTCGATGGTCTGGCCGGAGTGCGACACGACGATATCGCCGGGCCGGGTCGCGGACCCCGAGGGCATGTTCTCGACGAGACCGATGAGGCCGACGACGTGGACATTCGCCTTCCGGGCGGCAAGGGCGTGCATCAGGCCCGTGACGCAGGCCGCGCCCCCCATATCGCCCTTCATATCTTCCATGCCGGACGCCGGCTTGATCGATATGCCGCCGGTATCGAAGACGACGCCTTTGCCGACGAAACAGACCGGCTGCGGCACCTTCTTGCTCTTGGTGCCGTTCCACGTCATCACTGCAACACGGGCTGGGCGCTCGCTACCCTGTGCAACGGCGAGTAGAGCGCCCATGCCGAGCTTCTTCAGTTCCTTGTCGTCGAGGATCTCGACATCGACGCCGAGCTTCTCGAGCTTCTTCGCTTCGGCCGCGAATTCGACCGGGCCGAGCGTGTTGGCCGGCTCGTTGACGAGATCACGCGCCAGCAACACGCCCTCGCCGATGCCGCGCAGGCGTTGGAATGCCGCCTTGGCTTTTTCTGGCCGTGCGCAGTGCACCACGAGCTTCGACAGTCCTTCGCGCCGCTGGGCCGCGCGCTTCTGCTGCGCTGCCGAATCGGCCGCGTCGCCATTGCGCCCATTCGCCTCGTCATTGCGGCGGGTCAGGTACTTGCGGAAGGAATAGTGGCGCAGCATCGCACCGAACGCCACTTCAGCGGCGATCGCGTCGGCCGTCAGCCCCTCCTCACCGCCATCGACGTCGACGACGACACTCGCCTGTTCGCATTTGCGCTGGGCAATCTGGCCGAGCACGTAGCCGCCGAGAAGCGCCCAGTCGTTCTCCTTGGCCTCCGCCGTCTGGCCGGCGCCGATAACCAACAGCCGCTTTGCTGCGATGCCTGGAGGTGCCAGAACCTCTATTGCCGATTTCATGCGCCCCTTGAAGTCCGCGGCCGTCGCTGCGTTCGAAAGCGCGCCACCCGACTGCTCGTCGAGATCGCGTCCGGCGTCACCGAAGCTCGGGCCGTCGGCCACGATCAGCGCGGCTACCGGTTCGGTGCGCTTGTCGAGCGCGGCAAACGTAATGTCGATGCGGTCGGTCATAGAACTGTCGGCTCCGTGGTGCGATTGGTATGGGGGCATGTCGGATGCGTCCGAGGACGGCGGCAGGAAAGCCTTTCGGGAAACTCGAACGCGACGGCTGGGATATCTCCCATCAGCCACACCACTGAGTCTACCGCTGAGTCCGACGGATCGGGCCGCCGCGCGTCGTCGCCCGCATGGCGCCGGCCGCCAGCGCCGACCGAAAGGCTGGCGCTTTGACAAGGGAACGCGACATTAGCGCCTCGCGGCCAAAGTGCAAGTTGGCAACGCGTTAGCTCGTGGTGCTATCGCGCAATCCGGCCGGAACGATGTGCCGAGAGGGGCCTCCCCGAGCAGAGGAAAGCCCGGCGAGGCGCGCTGCCGAGCCACAGCAAGCCGAATTTCCGCCACCGTGTTGTGGAACCGGGAGATGCTGGGTATTCGGATCGCTGCTGGCGCCGCGCGGTGGGAACGACCAGAGGTTGCTCGACGGTCCGCAGGATCTGGCGGGACGCTCGCTGGGGCGGCCCTGGTCTGGTCGGCATCGTCCGTCAGGGAGACGTGGCCGGAAGGAGCGTCTCCGTCCCATCTCCACGATAGCGGGGCTGAAATCTGTTGCGGAATGATTCGGCGCGAAAGTTCGTTGCGCACCGGTCTCCGCCCCTCTGGCGCTGAGGCTCCAGGCAAGTTAGACGGCAGAGATTGGGGCAAGGGCGGCCGGTTTCGGCGCCATGCCGCGGAGACAGGATGAAGCTGCTCGAGCGATACATTTTCCGTCAGGTGGCGAGTGCCCTTTCGCTGATCCTGATGTCGCTCGGCGGCATCATCTGGATCGCGCTCGCCTTGAAGCAGCTCGACGTCGTGACCTCGCAGGGCCAGGACGCGCTGACGCTGCTCAAGATGACGACGCTGGCGCTGCCGAACCTCCTGGCGATCATTGCACCGTTCGCGCTTCTCATCGCCACGCTTCACACGTTGAACCGGCTCGGCGGAGACAGCGAATTGATCGTGATCACCGCTGCCGGCGGCAACGTCTGGCGCATTGCGCGGCCGTTCGTGGCATTGGCGCTGATCGTTGCCGTCGCCATCGCAGTCGTCAATCATCTGGCGCAACCATGGAGCTTGCAACAGCTCAAGGCCTACATCATCCAGGCCCGCACCGACCTCCTGCAGCAGGTCATCCAGCCCGGCCGCTTCTCTAGCCCCGAGCCCAATCTGACGTTCCATATCCGCGAACGCTCCCCGACCGGAGAGTTGCGCGGCCTGCTCATCCACGATGCGCGCAAGGCCCCCGAACGCCAGTCCTATCTCGCCGAGAAGGGGATCATCCTCAATCAGGACGACGTCGCCTATCTGATCATGTCTGACGGCCACATTCTGCGGTCCTCGAATCCGAACCAGCCGCCGCAGATCATCGTTTTCGATCGCTACGTCGTCAATCTGGACAGCTTCGACAAGAAGACCACCGACACGTTGATGCTGAAGCCCCGGGAGCGCTATTTCTTCGACCTCCTGCGGCCCAAGGAACCTCCGGAAACCCTCATCCATATCAAGGGCCAGCTTCGATCCGAGTTGCATGAACGCCTGTCGAATCCGCTCTACCCGATCGCCTTTGTGATGATTGCCCTCGCTTTTGCCGGAAACGTCCAGAGCACACGCCAGAACCGCGCCGAACGGCTCGTGCTCGGTTTCGTCGTCGCAGCGGCCGTCCGGATCTCGGGTTTCGCCTTGAACAATCTGGCAACGCTCAAGGCCGGATACGTGCCCTTCCTGTACCTTCTGCCCGGCCTCGTCATCGTCTTCGCGGCAATCATGATCGTCCGCGGCATGCGGCCGCGGACCACCTACTCTTTCGCCGACACTGTGATCGAGCGGATCGAGCCGATCCGGCGCCGCCTCCTTCCGTCAACAGGCCGCGCGCTCGCCGGACCATCAACGGGAGATCGCTGAGGCATGATCCCGGGATTTTCGATCATCGAGCGGTATGTCGCGCGCCGCTTTCTGCTCGCGATGATCGCCACCTACGCGATCTGCTCGCTGCTCATCTTCATGATCGACATGGTCGAGCTGTTGCGGCTCGCCGGCAAATACGGCGCCGTGCGCGTATCGTCTCTCGCGTGGTTGGCACTACTCAGGCTGCCGGCCTACACGGAATTCCTGATGGGCTTCACCGTTCTCGTTGGATCCATCGGAGCGCTGTTGATGCTCGCCCGTAAGAGCGAACTGACGGTGATGCGGGCGAGCGGCATGTCTGTCTGGCGCTTCCTCAGGCCGGGCATCTTGGTCGCGTTCATGATCGGTGCGCTCTCCGTCACCCTCTATAATCCGATGGCGGCGACAGCTAGAACGGAAGCGGAACGCATCTACGCAGAGGTCTTCGGGCGGGAGTCGAACCTGCTCAGCAGCGACAGCAAAGGATCATGGCTGCGCCAGGATGGCGCCGATGGCCAATCCGTCATCAGCGCGGCGGCAGCCCGCGATCGTGGCCTAAAGCTGACAGCCGTCACCGCCTTCGTCTTCGACCGCCAGGGGCTCTTCAAGGAGCGCATCGATGCCCGCACCGGTGAGCTGAGGGACGGCTACTGGCGGCTCGAAAACGCGACCATCGCAAGGGTCGGCGAGCCACCGCAGCCCTACGGCACCTATCTGCTCTCGACCTACCTTTCTCCCGAACGCGTGGCGGACGCGCTGGGCACCGTCTATTCGGTATCGTTCTGGGAGCTCCCGGACCTCATCGAGATCGCAGAAAAAGCGGCGCTTTCAACAACAAGGCTTAAAATTCAGTATGAGACCCTGCTGGTCCGGCCGCTGTTCTGCGTTGCCATGGTTCTTTTGGCCGCGACTGTGTCGCTGAAGTCATTCCGCTCGGGGGGTATCCAGACTATGGTCCTGACCGGAATGATCGGGGGCTTCGGGTTCTTCTTGCTCGCAGAAATCTCACGACAGCTCGGTATCGCCGGTCTGGCGCCCCCTTGGGCGGCGGTCTGGTTCCCGGTTTTATTGACGATTTTTGCATCGCTAACGGTGCTGATGCACCAGGAGGACGGCTGAGTGATGCGTCAAGCGCGGTCACCGCAAGAGGGTTGCGGAAAACCACGCTCTACCATCAACCGCGCACTTGGGTGCGCGGTCGAAGGCGTGCGCGCTTTTGCGTGTGCGCTAGCCAGTATACTCGTCCCTACTCTGGTTTTGGCCGCAACGGTGTCGTTCTGGACCGCCGCCCCTGCCGCCGCGCAAGACCCTAGCATCGAGCGCAACATCGTTCCGACGACGACACGCGGCGTCACCTCGCCATCGGCATTTCCTGGCAAATCGGGCGATCTCTTCGGCAAGGTGAAGCCGCCGGACAAGACGCAGCCGCTCTACCTTCAGGGCGATAAACTCGTCTACGACAACGCCTCGAACAGCGTCATCGCCCGCGGCAACGTTGAAATCTACTATTCGAACTACATTTTGACCGCCGATGAGGTGGTCTACGACCAAGGTGCGCAGACGCTGACGGCCGCGGGCAATGTCATGCTCAAGGAACCGAACGGCAACATCGTCCGCGCCGATCGCTATACGCTCACCGACGATTTCCGCGACGGCTTCGTCCAATCTCTCAGCATCGTCGCGCGCGATGACACGCGGATCGCCGCCGAGCGGGCGACGCGGCGCGAAGGCAACGTCACCGAATTCACCAACGGCAAGTTCACCCCCTGCAAAAGCGAAGGCGGCATGCCGCCCTTGTGGTGCATCAGTGCTGCCCGCGTCATCCACGACCAGCAGGCCGCGACGATCACCTATCAGGATGCGCAGTTCGAGGTCTTCGGCCAGCCGATCGTCTACTTGCCCTACTTCCAGCACGCCGACCCCTCGGTGAAACGCAAGTCGGGGTTCCTGCCACCGGGCATCGGCGCCTCCAGCACCAGCCTCGGGTTCCACATCGAGGTGCCGTACTATTTCGCGCTCGCGCCGAACTACGACTTCCTGTTCCACCCGATGTATTCGGCCAAGCAGGGCGTGCTGTGGCAGGGCGAATGGCGCCATCGCCTCGCCAATGGCATCTACACGATCAAGTTCGCCGCGATCGATCAGAACTGGACCGACCTGCCGGTGCCGAAGTTCGGACCCGATGACCGGCAATCGGTCGACGGCTGGCGCGGCACGCTCGAAACCAAGGGCAAGTTCTCGCTCGGCAGCTGGTGGAATTTCGGCTGGGACGTCACACTCGAGAGCGACGATACGTTCCGCCGCTTCTACAAGCTCGATAGCGTGCTGCTAACCGACCGTGTCAACGAGGTGTACCTCGAGGGACTCTCCGATCGCAATTACTTCGGCGCCCGTCTATACCACTTTGGCGGCCTGACGTTCACCGACGACACGGACACGTCCGAAAGCCTCACTCATCCGGTGATCGACCACAATTACGTATTCGACCAGCCTGTGCTCGGCGGAGAGTTGCGCTGGAACACCAATATCCTGAGCTTCTCGCGCGATGGCAATTTCGGCGCGGTCGCAGGCGACGTTCATCACGACCTGACGCGCGCGGTGACCGAGCTCAAATGGCGCCGGCAGCTCACGGATTCGATCGGTATCACCTACACACCCTTCGCCCATCTGCGCGCCGACGCCTACGCCTATGGCGGCTACGATCAGGCGGCGACCGCCGTCGACGAAAGCACAAGCTTCGTCAGGGCGCTCGCAGCCGGAGGCGCGACGATCAGCTATCCGTGGATCGCAAACAGCAGCCGCGGTTCGCACGTCATCGAGCCCATCGGCCAGATCGTCGTGCGCCAGGCAGACGTGCAGCAGGCCCGCCTGCCCGTCGAAGATGCGCGAAGCCTGATCTTCGACGACACGACGCTGTTCGAGATCGACAAGTTCTCCGGCTATGATCGCGTCGAGACCGGCACCCGCGCCAACGTCGGCGTGCAGTATACATTCCAGGCGAACAGCGGATGGTATGCGCGGTTCCTCGCGGGTCAAAGCTATCAGCTGTCCGGCACCAATCCGTTCACCAACCCAGGTACGGATTTCGACGGGAGCACCAACTTCTCACCGGTCAGCGGCCTCGAGACGAACCGTTCGGATTATGTCCTGGGCGCCTATCTGGCTCCCTCGAGCATCTTCCGTCTCGTTTCACAAACCCGCTTCGACCAGGACAGCCTGAGCCTGCGCCGGGCTGATGTCGCCGGGCAGTTGACCCTCGGACCGGTCACGGCCCAGGCCACCTATACGTTCTCATCGGTCGATCCGCAGGTTGTGGACGACGATCAGCAGGACATCACCGCCGCCCTCGGCTTCAAGGTGACCGAGAACTGGAGCGTGCTCGCGACGATGCGCTATGACATCGACGATCAGCGGCGCCTGACGGACAGCTTCCAGGTCCGCTATTCCGACGAATGCTTCGTGCTGACCGCGACGTATGCGGAAAGCTCGATCACCGATGCCTCCCGCGATCTCGTACCGGACCGCACGGTCATGCTGCACTTCCAGTTCAAGCACCTCGGTTCCTACCAGTATAAGACCGATGCTTTGGATTTCGTGTTCGGTGACCAGCAGACCCCGACGGGCGAATAGGCCAGAACCGTTCTCGCGCCGTTACCGCAGGCCGGCCACGATGGTTTCGGGTGTTCCCGGGTTTTCTCTACGGCAATCGCGCCGGAGATGCCCAACCAGGCGGGTGGCGGCGCCGCTGCTTCGTGCCTCGTGCCGCTGTTTGAACTCGCGGGGGACCGCAGGGTGCCCGTGCCCGCGCCGCTGCGTCCTGCCGCCGGCAGGCGTTCACCCGCCTTGTCGAGCGAGCAGCGCGCCGACGGCTTTCGCCATTCAGACGCCACGGTTCGTGTGGATAAGCGGATTTGGTCTGCGGCGGGTCGGTTATGCTATCTCTGTCGCGAATCGTAAGTTGCAAAACTTTACCTCGGGTTGCATGTCCATGCTCGCCAACGCCTACAGCACCCGCCGCCACTCCGCATGCTTGCCTGCGCCGGGATCGGTACCTGGATCCGCAACGGCGTCGGGCACGCGCGCTCCCTTGGCCGCAGCTGTCGTCACCGTCGCCGTGACCATATCGGCCATTGCCGCATCGGCGCTCCTTATCGCCACCGTCGCCGAGGCCGCGAGCTCCAAGGGGAATTCGAATGAAATCGTCGTTCTGGTGAACGACGAGCCGATCACCGCCTACGAGATCGAGCAGCGTCAGCGCCTCCTCGCCCTTTCCGCCAACATCAGCGAACGCGCGCAGAACACCTTCAAGGCCTTGCTCAAGCGAGAGAGCACGACCAACCGCCTCAAGGAAATTCTCAACCAGGTCATCAAGCAACATCAGGCCAAGGGCCGCGACGCCGTCATCAAGATCTTCGAGCAGCGCAAGAAGGAGTTCGCCGTTGGTCTGCAGAAGCAGGCGATCGAGGGCGCCCGCGCCGGTGTACTTCCCGGCCTGAAGCGGACGGCGCTGCAGGAACTGATCGACGAGCGCCTCAAGGTGCAGGAAGCCAAGCGCAACAATGTCGTCGTTACCGACGAGCAGATCAGCCGCATCGTCAACGGGATCGCCTCGCGCAACAAGATGAACGAAGCGCAGTTTGCCAAGCATCTCGCCGGCATGGGTGTCGACATCAACACGATGCGCCAGAGGTTCAAGGCGGCGTCGTCCTGGAACGACGTGATCCGCCGTCGCTTCGGTTATCAGATCGCCATCAGCGAACGCGATGTCGATCGCTTCGTCGATCCGAGCCTCGGTGGCGGTCCCGAGGCGGCCGTTCCCTCGGAACTCGTCGTGCAGCGCGTGGTGTTTCCGATCTCCGGCAACATCGAACAGAAGATCATGGCAGAACGGCTGAGCAAGGCCGATGCCTTGCGCCGCGCTTTCAGTGGCTGCAAGTCGACCGAGAAGCTCGCGAAAAGTGCTGGCGCGACGTTCCAGAACCTGGGCGCCAAAAACCCTTCCAGCATCGGGGAGCCAACGCGGACCATGCTGCTCAGCGCCAAGGACGGCGAAATGATCCCGCCGAACG
The DNA here is from genome assembly GCA_020442185.1 of Hyphomicrobiaceae bacterium. Classification (GTDB taxonomy): domain Bacteria; phylum Pseudomonadota; class Alphaproteobacteria; order Rhizobiales; family Hyphomicrobiaceae; genus JAEUMD01. The sequence goes on along the minus strand of JAGRKS010000077.1, from coordinate 22,152 downwards.
TCGGCCCCGACGGCATCGAGCTTTGGGCCGTGTGCGGGCGCAAGGCGGGCCCGGCGTCGGCCGGCGGCGGTCCCGGCGCGCAGCAGGCACCGAGTGCCAAGGACGAGCGCCGTCAGAAAGAACTCGACATTCTCGCAAAGCGCCACCTCAAGGATCTCCGCCAGGATGCGACGATCGATTGCCGGGCCGAGCCCAAGAGCGGGATATGCTCCCTGCTCTGAGCCCGAGGCCTGACGCTAGTCCTGACGCTTCGGCTTTGGCGCTGAGCATGGGCGATCCGGCCGGCATAGGCCTCGAGCTTATCGCCATGTGCTGGTTGCGGCGGCAGAGCGAGGCCGTTCCACCGTTCGCCGTATTCGGCTCAGTCAGCGAACTCGTCGCCCGCGCCAAGCTCATCGGTGCCACCGTTGACGTCGAGGCGATCTCCGATGCTCGCATGGCTGCAACGGTCTTCCAGCACGCCATTCCCGTGATCGAAATCCCCCTCGCCCACCCGGCTACTGCGGGTGTCGCGAGCGCCGCCAACGGTGGCGCCGTCATCACCGCGATCGAGCGGGCGGTTGCGGCTGTCCATGCCGGCGAAGCGGCAGCCGTCGTCACCAACCCGATCGCCAAGTCCGTCCTCTACGACGCCGGCTTCCGCCATCCAGGACACACCGAGTTTCTGGCCGACCTCGCGCGGCGTCATTGGCCGGGCGCCCCAGCCGACCCCGTGATGATGATCGCCTCGAGCGCTCTTCGTGTCGTGCCGCTGACGATCCACATTGCGCTTTCAGAGGTTCCGGGCGCGATAACCCATGAGCGCATCGTCGATACAGCGCGCATCATGGCCTCGGCGCTCTCCACCGATTTCGGTCTCCCCCGCCCCCGCATCGCCATTGCCGGCCTCAATCCGCATGCCGGCGAGGATGGTGCCATGGGGATGGAGGAAGGCCGCATTATCGCGCCCGCGATTGCCGAGCTACGCACGGCGGGCTTTGACGTCACCGGCCCGCATCCGGCGGATACGCTGTTTCACGCGGCGCGGCGCACGACCTATGACGCCGTCCTCGCCATGTACCACGATCAGGCGCTCATACCGGCGAAGACCCTCGCCTTCGATACCGGCGTCAACGTCACGCTCGGGCTGCCGTTCGTGCGCACGTCGCCAGACCACGGCACGGCCTTCGACATCGCCGGAACGGGTGTCGCCTCGCCATCGAGCCTGATCGCCGCCTTGCAACTCGCAAAGCTGATGAGCGAGCGCCGCAGCGCCGCCAGCACTTTCCCTACACCGAGCCGGTCATGAACGGGCGTAAACCGTCCAGTCCAGTTCGAGGCGGTGCTCGGCCGGCGACCGCCGCGCCGGCGCGGCCCGGCGCAAGCCCCGATGGACTTCCACCGCTGCGCGATGTGATCGCAACACACGGCCTCGCGCCGAAGAAGAGTCTTGGCCAGAATTTTCTTCTCGATCTCAATGTCACGCGCCGCATCGCGCGCGCGGCGTCCCCCGAAGGTCGGGCCATCGTCGAGGTCGGGCCGGGCCCTGGAGGGCTTACACGTGCGCTCTTCCTCGAGGGCGCGGCACGCATCCTCGCGGTCGAACGCGACGACCGCGCGCTCGCGGCACTCGCTGAGATCGGCGCACGCTACCCGGGCCGCCTGGAGACGCTTGGCGCCGATGCGCTCGCAACCGATTGGCCCGCGGCCCTTGCCGCAGCGGGTATCAACGAGCGCGCGATCATTGCAGCCAACCTGCCCTACAACATCGCGACCGGCCTGCTCATAGACTGGCTCGAATCCGAGCCTTGGCCGCCGTGGTACGACCGCATGGTGCTGATGTTCCAGAAGGAGGTGGCTGAACGCATCGTCGCGCGCCCCGGCAGCAAAGCCTATGGCCGCCTCGCCGTCATCACCCAATGGCGGGCAACGGCGCGTATCGTCCTCACTCTCGGTCCGGAGGCGTTCAGCCCGCCGCCCAAAGTATCGTCATCCGTCGTCGAGATCGTGCCGCGCCCCTCGCCGGCTCCCGCTTGCAGCGTCGCAACACTCGGCCGCGTGACCGCCGCCGCGTTCGGCCAGCGGCGCAAGATGCTGCGCCAGAGCCTCAAGACGCTGACGGCGATGCCGGAGTTGCTGCTCGCCGAAGCCGGTATTTCGCCCGAGGAGCGCGCAGAGCAGCTGACCGTCGAGCAATTCGCGACACTCGCGGCCATCATGGATCGCCGCGGTTGATCGGCCGCGCGCACCCCGGCGAAACACGAGAAGTTGCATCGACCTTGCAACGGTTTCGAGCGGCTCGGAGCGCCTTCGTCTGATCAGATGCCGCGCTAGAGTTGCGTCACGAACGCTTGGTCCTCGGTTGCTGCAAGGGGAACCAAGTGTCGGAGACGGAACACTAGAGATCGTCCTCGATCCAGCGCACGAAATCGCTCATGCCGATCTGGCGCTCACGCTTCAAGCGTTCGGCTGCAACGATCGCCTGTAACGCCCTGAAGCTCTCGTCGACGTCCTCGTTGACGATGATGTAGTCGTATTCCGGCCAGTGACTGATCTCGCCCGCTGCCTTCGCCATGCGGCCGGCCACCACGTCATCGCTGTCCATGTTGCGATTGCGCAGCCGCTGCTCGAGCGACTTGCCGGAGGGCGGCAGGATGAATACGCGAACGAGATCGCGCGGCATCGATTCCGCAAGCTGCCGGGCGCCCTGCCAATCGATGTCGAACAGCACGTCATGGCCCTGGCCGATCGCATATTCGACCTGCTGCCGTTCGGTTCCGTAGCAGTTGCCGAAGACCTCCGCCCACTCGAGCAGATCGCCCGCCTCGCGCAGCGCCTTGAAGCTCGCGGCATCGACGAAGCGATAGTCGCGGCCGTCGACCTCCCCGGGTCGCGGCTTCCGCGTCGTTACCGAGACGGACATGAAAAACTGATCGGGCTCAGCTTCGAGGAGACGCCGCACGAGCGTCGTTTTGCCGGCGCCAGATGGCGATGAAAGCACAAGCAGAATGCCGCGCCGCAGTAGCGACGGCCGGGCGCCGGAGGCGGCTTCGATCTTGGCGGCATCTGCGGCATCTTTCGGCATGGTCTTCGATCCTTGCATTCGAGACTACGTAGCACCGCTCTACGAAGGAGCCGATGAGATCGGGCTCGGCCCAACTGGTTTGACTGACTGACGGAGCAATCTGGCAGGCCCACCGGAGCCAAATGGCCGATACCCTCGCCCGACCAGCCTTTCTAGTCGCACCAGCCAAAATTTGAAGAGGTGTTGGATAGAGATTCTGTTTCGAGCCGCTTTGCCAGGCGGAGAGTTCGCTCGGCCACGCGACGATCTCACGTTGCCTTGCCCGTGATCTTCTGTCCGGAATTCCTCACCGGTACACCAGGGCTGCGGTTCCCCACCGTTGGCCCGCGGGTCTCCACACCGACCTGCCTGGACGCGCCTTCGCTCGATTAACCACACGCACGCGCGTCCAGCCTTAGAATGCCGCGCTACTCGATGTTCTGCACCTGCTCCCGCATCTGATCGATGACCGCCTTGAGGGCGAGCCCGGCGCGTGTCACGTCAGCCGCGTTGGCCTTCGAACAAACCGTGTTCGCCTCGCGGTTGAATTCCTGCGTCAGGAAATCGAGTTTGCGGCCGACGGGGCCGTTCTCGGCCATCAACTCGCGCGCTGCCGCAACGTGCATCGAAAGCCGTTCGAGTTCTTCCTCGACGTCGGCGCGCGTGGCGATCAGCACCGCCTCCTGATGCAGCCTGTCGGGGTCGAAGGACTGTCCGGTGTCGAGCAGCCGGCGCACCTGTTCGCCGAGGCGCGCGGTGATGGCTTCGGCGGTGCGACTCGGGCTGTCGCGCACCACCGCGACCAGGCGAGTGATCTCGACCAATTGGGCATCGAGTGTCGCTGCGAGCCGTTGGCCCTCGGCGGAACGCGCTTCCGCCAGCCCATCGATGGCGCGTGCGAGCGTTGCGATCAACTCGTCGTTGCGTCGTGCCATGGCGGCTTCGTCCGCCACAGGCTCCACCATCTCGAGGACGCCGCGGATGGCCAGCAGCCCTTCCACGCTCGGCCGATCGCAACCGGCCAGATGCTGGACACGCTCGGCGGCGCGCAAGACTTGATCGAGGGTCGCTTCGTTCAACCGGATCTCGACCGTGGCACCGGTCTCGCGCTGCACCTGCAGTCCGATCGATACGCTACCGCGACTGAACCGGCGTGCAACGACCTCCCGCACGCGGGCGTCGAGCGCGTCATATCCGGGTGGAAGGCGCAGGCGGACATCGAGACCACGGCCGTTGACGCTGCGCGCTTCCCAGGCCCAGGCGAGTCCGTCGAGGCTCCCGTCGGCGCGGCCGAAGCCCGTCATACTGTTCAGGCTCATGCGATGGTGTCCAACTGCAGGAAGGCGGGGCGGGGCGGAGCGCGGCGAACAACGAAGACAAACGCGGCGATCGATGGACGGACGCGGACGGTTGCAACCCCGATCGGGGCTGCTGCACCGTATCGGCCGGAGCGACCGTGGCCACGGGGCTGCGATCACGACGCATGAATTTCACTGGCGGGACTTTAGTTCGCGGATCGACGGGCAACAAGGGATACGGCACGGGAATGGCCACGATGCCGCCGTTTGCGCCCCAATCACCGCTTCGGCTTTCGCGTCGGCACAGGCACGTCGAGCGGCACAGGCCGCGCGGCTGCCGCCGTAACGCCCGCAGCTGTCGTCCCGGTGGCCGGCTCGCCTTCAGGCGGGCCGCGATTGATCGTGGTGACGGTCGGCAGAACAGGAGCCGTCGCAGTCGCCCCATCAGCCTGCGGCGCGAGACGAGATACCGCCCTGGTCTTCTGCAGCACCGTGCCCGGTGCGACCTGGTCGGAGCCCGCGCCACCGTCAGCAGTCGCGCCCACGGCCGGCATGACTGGACCGGTGTCGGGTTTGCTGTCAGCCGCCACAGAGGGCGGCGGCGCTGTGTCGGGTGCCGCGTTGGCTGCCGGCGCCTGGGCCTTTGCCTGCCGTTCGATCTTGCGCCAGTTGGACACGGCCGCGTTGTGGTCTTTCAGCGTTTCGGAAAAGGCGTGGCCGCCGCTGCCGTCGGCAACGAAATAGAGATCCGCCGTCGCGGCCGGATTGAGCGTCGCCTCGATCGCGGAGCGGCCAGGGTTGCAGATCGGAGTCGGGGGCAGGCCCTTGATCTGATATGTATTGTGCGACGTCTTGGTATTGATGTCCTCGCGCGTGATCGGCCGGCCGAGCGATCCCTTGCCACCGACGATGCCGTAGATGATCGTCGGATCGGATTGTAGACGCATACCTTTGCGCAAACGATTGACGAACACGGCCGCAACACGCTCGCGCTCGTCGGCGCGGCCCGTCTCCTTTTCGATGACGGATGCCAGGATCAGCGCCTCGGCCGGTGTCGCGACTGGCAGGTCGGGCTGCCGCTTCTCCCAAACGGACGCCAGGAACCGCTGCTGCTCGGCCTTCATGCGGTCGATCAGGTCCTGACGTTCCATCCCCTTCGAGAAACGGTATGTATCGGGCAACAGCGACCCTTCCGCCGGGATCTCGGCAATCTCCCCGACGAGGTTCTCGTCCGCCATCAGGCGCTCGACGATCTGAGCGCTGGTCAGCCCTTCCGGCAGCGTGATTTTACTCAGGATCGACTTGCCTTCGACGAGCGTGGCAAGAACGTCGCGCATGCTTGCGCCCTTCTTGAACTCGTATTCGCCGGCCTTCAGATGCATCGGTTTGCCGCGGGCGAGGAAATTCCGGAGACTGTGGCTGGCAACAAACGCCCAGCGGTTGGAAATGACGCCCTCGCGCTCGAGTCGTGCTGAAATTTCGATCGGGCCTTCGCCGCGCGGAACTCCGAAAGTCCGTGATACCGCGAGCGGCCCCTGCCGTTCGAACTCGTGGAACAGCCAAAGCGTCATGCCACCCGCCGCCAACATGACCGCAAGCACCACCGTCAGCAGGCCGCTCAGCACGCGCGTGAAGCCGAGAAGCCGCCGCGAACGCTCCCGCACCCTGCGGCGCTTCGGGCGCGAAGGCGCACGCGCCGGTTCGAGCGCCTCGGACGGGCTGCGCGGACGGGTTTGCCCAGTGTTGAGCGTCCCTTCGCGGTCTCGGCTGCCGCGGTTGCCGTTGTGCCGGTTGCTCATGGCCCTCAGCTCGGTCATCGAATGCTGTTCATACGGGCAGACTGGCCCCCGACCCTTCCGTTATGTCACGCTCCGGGGGACTGTCTAACGGACGTTCGAAATATGGCAAAACGGCGTACCGCCAGGCTGCACCTGAGAGCAAACATGTCGGTAAGCCCGGCGTCCTGACGTTGCCCCGGCAGATCCCCTCGTCGGCCAGCCCCTGCCAGCCGCCTTCGTGACGCGGGAGGCGGCTCCTCCTCGCCCCCCGATCGGCGATAAGGCCCCCCTAGCCTTATGCGACCCGCCGTAGAACGATCGAGGCGTTCGTGCCACCGAAACCGAAGGAATTCGACAGAACCGTATTGATCTCACGCGGGGTCGCCGTGTGCGGAACGAGGTCGATGACCGTCTCAATCGAAGGATTGTCGAGATTGAGGGTTGGCGGCGCAATATTGTCGCGCATCGCCAGGATCGAAAAGACCGCCTCGACCGCACCGGCTGCTCCGAGCAAATGGCCGATCGCCGACTTCGTCGAAGACATCGCAACCTTGCCCGCTGTGTTGCCGAACAGGCGTTCGACCGCACCTAGTTCGATCTCGTCACCCATCGGCGTCGAGGTGCCGTGGGCGTTGATGTAATCGATGTCGCTCGTCGAGATGCCGGCACTCTTCAAGGCGGCGCGCATGCAGCGGAAGGCACCGTCGCCACTTTCCGCCGGCGCCGTGATGTGGAACGCATCGCCCGACATGCCATAGCCGATCACCTCGGCATAGATTTTCGCGCCGCGCGCCTTGGCATGCTCGAGGCTTTCGAGCACGACGACGCCCGCACCTTCGCCCATGACGAAGCCGTCGCGATCCTTGTCGTAGGGGCGCGATGCCTTGGTCGGGTTGTCGTTGAAGCCCGTCGAGAGCGCTCGGCACGCGATGAAGCCGGCCATGCCGATGCGGCAGATGGGGCTCTCGGTGCCGCCGGCGACCATCACCTCGGCATCGCCCAGCGCGACGAGACGCGCGGCATCGCCGATCGCATGCGTGCCGGTCGCGCAGGCGGTGACGACGGCATGGTTCGGCCCCTTCAGACCGTGGCGGATCGAGACGTAGCCCGCCGCCAGATTGATCAGCCGGCCGGGGATGAAGAACGGGGAGATGCGGCGCGGTCCCTTGTCCTTCAGCAACAACGATGTGTCGGCGATACCCGACAACCCGCCAATGCCGGAGCCGATCAGGACGCCGGTGGTCTCCTGCTTCTCGATCGTGTCGGCCGTGAAGCCAGAATCCTTGATCGCCTGATCGGCCGCCGCCATCGCGTAGATGATGAAGTCGTCGACCTTGCGCTGCTCCTTCGGCTCCATCCAGTCGTCGCCGTTGAACTTGCCGTCTGCGAGTGCGCCGCGGGGCACGAAGCTCGCGATCTGGCACGCCAAATCCGAGGCATCGAATTCTTCGATCCGCCGCGCACCGCTCTGGCCATCCAGCAAACGCTTCCACGAGGTTTCGACACCGCAACCGAGCGGAGTAACGAGACCGAGACCAGTGACGACGACACGGCGCATAAGGGCGACCCCATGATCAATTGTTCGGATGCGGCGCACTTGACCCGCTTAGCGCACGGCCCGACCGCATATGTTGCAGTGACCGCGTAGCGCGCGGCCGATGCCTCGGGCAACAGGAAAAATCACGATGCCGCGACGCGACAGGACTTTTGCGGACGCCCATCGGCCAGATCTGGCGGGGTCGGCGGTATCGGGACCAGCTACGGCCGAGGCGGGACCGTTCGCAGCCGGCGGTTGCTGGCTTGCCCGGACTGGCAGGGCAAGCCACAAAAAGCTTGAAAACCAAGTGAATTTCAGTCGCTAACGAGTATTCTTCGGGTCAGCGCGGCTCATGTCCGGCAGCCATCCCGCCGTCCAGCGGCGCGGTGTTCGTCCCGTGGGGGACCCTCGTGGAGCGCCCAATCGTCATCAGGGCACCCGACAATCTTTCCACATCTCGATTGCAGAGATCGGCCAACAACCGCGGCGCAAGCGTTCGCCGTGTCATGTCCGGCGCAACACCTTCGACGCAGCATGACTGTTGGGCGGCAAGCGATTCGGTTATCCCGCGCGCACCCGGAGCACGTCATCGCGGGGCACACGCCAACCAACTGTCGAGACAGCGGATAGCAACCGGCTGCAGACGCTGAAACGGCCCGCAGCCCGGCCACGAAGGCGCGGGGTGCGGGCCGTCCAGTTCACGACAAATTAGGCGGCGCTGGCGTTCTTCTCGAGAAACTTCACCGCGTCACCGACTGTTAGAATGTGCTCGGCGGCATCGTCCGGGATTTCGCAGCCGAACTCCTCCTCGAATGCCATGACCAGCTCGACCGTATCCAAGCTATCGGCGCCGAGGTCGTCGATGAAGCTGGCGTTGTCGGTGACCTTTTCGGCCTCGACACCCAGATGCTCCACCACGATCTTCTTCACGCGCTCAGCGACATCGCTCATCGTATTCCCTCGCGTCCTTAAGCTCAAAAGAGGTTGTTGTTCAGGTACCAGCCGGTCGTGTTCCGTGCCGGTGCCTCCTTACAGGGTCCGGGCAGACGCGCCCAAGCAAGTCAAGCTGTCTGCCGGTATCTGAGTCCTGCACCAGAGGCATCGGCCGAGCCCTTGGTCGCCGGGTTTTTCCCCAGTTTCCGCAGCCGAAAACCGTCGGCTCGTTAACATACTTCCCGGGGCTTGACCAGCGCCGGTGCAGTGCAGCAACGCCCGCCGTCCGCTGCCCGGAGGCAACAGCCGGCCGGCGCAGGCATCCCGCCCGCAGGTTCCCCCGCGGTCAGATCATGGCCATTCCACCATTGACGTGCAGGGTCTGGCCGGTGACGTAGGACGCCTCCTGGCTCGCCAGATAGAGGGCCGCGGCGGCAATGTCTCCAGGCGCGCCGAAGCGTTGTGCGGGGATCATCTTGGCGATCTCCTCGGTCTGCTTGTCGTTCAGCGCTTCCGTCATGGCCGTCTTGATGAAACCGGGCGCGATCGAGTTCGCCGTGATGCCGCGCGAGGCCACTTCGCGCGCCAGGGATTTCGTCATGCCGATCATGCCGGCCTTGGACGCGGCATAGTTGCCTTGACCCGGATTGCCGAAAACGCCCGAAACCGACGCGATATTAATGATCCGGCCGTACCCCGTCTTGGAGCGCATCATGTGCCGCGCGCCGGCCCGCATCAGCATGAATGTCGACGTCAGGTTGACCGCGATGACTTCGTCCCATTGCTCATCCTTCATGACCATGAAGAGGTTGTCGCGCGTCAGGCCTGCGTTGTTGACCAGAATGTCGAGGCGGCCGCCGAGGGCCTTGATGGCCTCGTCTATGAGGCGGCCCACCTGCTCGCGGTTGCCGAGGTCGCAGGGCGTGACGACGATGCGATCGCCAAGTTCGGCCTTCAGGGCCTCGAGCTTGTCCACCTGGCGGCCCGAGATGGCGACCGTGGCGCCAGCGGCGTGGAACGCCCGCGCGATTTCGCTGCCGATGCCACCCGTGGCACCGGTCACGAGCGCCGTTTTACCCGTCAGATCGAACATGAGCGTGGTTTCCTGGAATTTGGTCGGTTGAACTGGCTGCTTTGTGCGCGAGCGGACCGCCAGCGTCAAGCAAGCGGATCATCTCCATTCCGTCGGGCGCACGCGTCGCTCCGGCCCTCCGCGCCTCGATCTCGACTCCCATCAGGCCGATGGTGTGGGCAGATCGCCCGTCGAGCGCACCGAATAGCCGTAGTGCGGGCAAACCGAAGAAGCGAGGCACGCGAACGCGGCGAGGGTTGCTTCAGGCGAACAACGTCGTCACGGCCGCGACATCGTCCGGCGTGCCGATGCTGCGCGCCGAAACCGACTTGTCGATGCGCCCGACGAGCCCCGCAAGGACTTTGCCGGCGCCGATTTCATAGACCTCGGTGATGCCATTGCGGGCCATGTACTCGACGCATTCGCGCCAGCGCACAGTGCCTGTCACCTGCTCGACCAGACGGCGGCGGATCTCGTCGGGATCTGAAATCGCCGCCGCCAGGACATTGGCGACGACGGGGACTGACGGCGTCCTGATCTCGACATTCGCCAGGGCTTCGGCCATCGCGTCAGCGGCTGGTTGCATCAGCGCACAATGAAACGGCGCGGAAACCGGCAGCGGCATCGCGCGGCGCACGCCAAGCGGCTTGCCAACTTCCGCGACACGATCGATCGCGCGTTTGTGGCCCGAAAGTACAACCTGCGTCGGATCATTGTCATTGGCGATCTGGCATACGTCGCCCGTATCCTTGCCCGGAGCGGCAGCCGCCTCCGCCACCTGACGCGCGACCTCGAGGCCGACGCCAAGCAGGGCCGCCATCGCACCCTCTCCGACCGGGACCGCCTTCTGCATGGCTTGTCCGCGGAGCTTCAAGAGGCGCGCGGTATCGGCGAGAGAAAATGCGCCTGCGGCCGCGAGGGCGGAGTATTCGCCAAGCGAATGGCCAGCGACGAATTTCACCCGATCCGCGAGGTTGAAACCCGTCTCGTGTTCGAGCACGCGCATCACGGCCATCGAAACTGCCATCAGTGCCGGTTGGGCATTCTCGGTCAGCGTCAGCGTCTCCTTGGGACCTTCCCACATGATCGCCGAGAGCTTCTGTCCAAGTGCGGCATCAACCTCGTCGAACACATCGCGCGCGACGGCGAAATTCTCCGCAAGTGCGCGGCCCATGCCGACGTCCTGGCTGCCTTGTCCCGGAAATACGAATGCCGTTGCCATCTGTCCCCGTCCGTCTCACTGAAGTCACCGCGGTTCTAGCCACGGGCGCCGCGGCGGAGTCAAGCCTGCGGCTCTCGCGTTTCGCCTTGCGTGTTCGGTTGCAGGCCCCTCGTTTGCGCCGGCGCAGTGTCCGAACGTCGCGAGCCGCAATCGCGCGACTAGCGTCCTGAACCACGATCAGCAGGCTTCACGAGTTGTTTCAATTGTTGCATGCCGTTACCGCGCGTCGTTGCGCGAAAGGCCTGCCTCACCACGCGTGAAGGCCTTGTTCGGCATCGCAAAATCTGGCCGGGGAATGCTGCGCCGCAACGTTAAAGTCCGCAATCGCCAGAAGCCGCCAAGGCTCTGTTGTGTCGCCACGTTTCGTCGCACCAAGACTAAGTGCTCTTGATTCCGCCGCAAAGGAAGGGCGATAGGCCACCCCACCTCAAGAGCGTCAATGAAATGGGGAAAAACAAATGACCATGAGACTACTCGCACTCATCGCAGCACTGTTCGTGCTGCCGGTTCTCGCGACATCTGCCGATGCGCGGCCGTCGACGAAGTCCTATCACGGGCAGGTTCACAAGAAGATCTACAAGAAGGCCAGCCGCAAAAAGGTCTACAGTTCACGCAAGCGCGTTTCGCGCCGGGCCTATCGCAGCGACCGCCGCGTCCGCAACTCGAGCAACCGCCGCGTCCGCACCCGTCGCACCGCGAACCGCGACTGGTCGGAACAGCGCAGCTCGCTCGGCTATTCGAGCTATTCGTCCGGTGCGCGCTATAGCGCCGGCGGTCGTCCGCGCAAGTGGTGCGGCTGGTGGATGCGCACCCAGCGCGGCGGCGGTTCCCACCTCAACGTCGCATGGAACTGGCGCAACTACGGCAGTGCGGCTTCTCCGCAGGTCGGCGCCGTCGTCGTCTGGCGCCACCACGTCGGCCAGATTGTCGGGCAGGCAGCAAATGGCCGTTGGCTCGTGCAGTCGGGCAATGACGGCGGCCGGGTGCGCACACGCGCCCGCTCGATCGCCGGTGCCGTCATTCGCATGTAGGACTGCGTCCGTCGCGCCGTGACGGGTGATGGGTGACGGACACCCGTTCGCCTCCACATTTGCCGACGAACGCAATAAAGAATGGAACCCGGCGGTTTTCCGCCGGGCTCCTTACACGAAATGCCTCCAAACGATCCGAAGATCAGCTCTTCGGAAGCAGCACGTGGTCGATGACGTGAATGACGCCATTCGACTGCTTGACGTCGGCGATCGTCACCCGAGCCGTGTTGCCGCTCTCGTCCGTCAAAGTGATGCTGTCGCCCTTCATCTTCGCGATGATCTTGCCGCCGGCGACCGTTGGAATTGCGTGGGCTCCGTTGTCGTCCTTGATCATCTTGGCGACGGCCGCGCTCATCGCTTCGGTCGGCACGACGTGATAGGTCAGGATCTTTGCCAACTGATCCTTGTTCTCAGGCTTCAAGAGCGATGCGAGCGTACCCTTCGGTAATTTGTCGAAGGCCGCATCCGTCGGTGCGAACACCGTGAAGGGACCCTTTCCCGACAGCGTGTCGACGAGACCGGCGGCCTTCACTGCCTTGACGAGCGTCTCGTGATCGTTCGACTTCGAGGCGTTCTCGACGATGTTCTTCTGGGCCGACATTTCGGCGCCGCCGACCGTCTTCGCCTCGACAGACGACGATGCGATCGGTGACATTGCGAGACCAAGCGCGATGGCCGACAGGCCGAGCAGACGGGGCATGGTGTTGGGTGCTTTGATCATGTGTCCTCCTGGGGGAATTGCTGGCGCCTGGCGCGGGCAAAAACTGGTTTGCCGTTACCCGAACGCTCCCTCGGAACGGCGCGGATGAGCGCGGAGTTCACGCAAGCAGCCTCACTTTGAATTGAGCCGCCGCGTGTGATCTGCCTTCCCCTCGCCACGATCACCGTCGCGCCGGTCGTGAAAATGACACCCGGTCTTCAGCCTGCGTTGACAGCGCCGCGACCGGCTCTAGATTGCGCCGCAGCACAAACCGCAAAATTCACCCGAGGACGCGCCGACGATGACCGCAACACGTACGCCCGCCAAGCACTTCGCTCCCCTCGCAATCGGTGCTCCCGAGCCCTTCCGCGCACTTCCCGTGCGCCTCGAGCGGATGATCCATTTCGTGCCGCCGCACAACGCCAAGATCCAGGCCAAGCTCGGCGAGATGATCCCCAAGGTCGACGTCATCCTCGGCAACCTCGAGGACGCCATTCCAGCCGACCAGAAGGAGGCCGCGCGTCACGGCTTCATCAAGATGGCGCGCGACAACGATTTCGGATCGACAGGCCTTTGGACGCGCATCAACTGCCTCAACAGTCCTTGGGTCCTCGACGATATCATCGAGATCGTCTCGAACGTCGGCGACAAGCTCGATGTCGTGATGCTGCCGAAGGTCGAAGGGCCGTGGGACATCCATTACCTCGACCAGCTTCTCGCCCAGCTCGAAGCGCGCCATGCGGTTGCCAAGCCGATCCTCATCCACGCCATTCTCGAGACCGCCGAAGGCGTCAAGAACGTCGAGGCCATCGCGGCCGCCTCCCCGCGCATGCACGGCATGAGCCTTGGCCCGGCCGATCTCGCGGCATCACGCGGCATGAAGACGACACGCGTCGGCGGTGGTCATCCCGACTACGCCGTTCTCGCCGATCCCGGTGCGGACGCCGCGGCGCCGCGCGCCGCCTACCAGCAGGATCTCTGGCACTATACGGTCGGCAAGATGGTCGACGCCTGCCTCGCCTATGGATTGAAGCCCTTCTACGGGCCATTCGGCGATTTCGCCGATCTTGCTGCGTGCGAGAGCCAGTTCCGCAATGCGTTCCTACAGGGTTGCCTCGGCGCCTGGTCGCTGCATCCGAGCCAGATCGAAATCGCCAAGCGCGTGTTCTCGCCCGACGCCAGCGAAGTCGCGTTCGCCAAGCGCATTCTCGAGGCGATGCCCGACGGCACGGGAGCGGTGATGATCGACGGCAAGATGCAGGACGACGCCACATGGAAGCAAGCGAAGGTGATTGTCGATCTCGCCCGCGTCGTCGCCGCCAAGGATGCCGAGATGGCGGCCGTGTACGGCCTTTGACAGGAGCGTGGCGTGGAGAGATCGCTTGCTCTCCGCGCGCCGCCTGCCTCGCCGACGTGCGCCTTTCAATTGACAGAAGGCGCGAGCTCCGTTCGAATGCCCACGATCCTTGCGGTGCAGACACCGCGAACCGCGACGTCTCCGGGCAATTGTGAATGGCGAGAAAGACAGAGATCCGCCGGGCGAAATACGCGGTCGGCGATGTTGTCAGGCATCGTTACTACCCGTTTCGTGGGGTCGTCTACGACATCGATCCGGTGTTCGACAACACCGAGGAATGGTGGCTCGCGATTCCAGAGGAGATCCGCCCCGACAAGAACCAGCCTTACTATCATCTGCTCGCCGAGAACGCCGAAACCGAATACGTCGCCTATGTCTCGGAGCAGAACCTGCTGCCGGACGAGACCGGCAAGCCCCTGAGGCACCCGCGCATCCGTGAATTGTTCAGCGTCGACGACGACGGCAACTATCAGCCCGTTTTCCTGTCCACGCACTGACGAGCTGATACGTGGGTGCGACGGCGCGAACCTGCCAATACTGCTCTTCTTGCTTGCGCCATCCGACTCCCCTTCGGGGAGCCGGCCGGATGAGCTCTTTTTGCTGGCGCCATCCGACTCCCCTCCGGGGAGCCGGCCGGATGGCGCTGGTCATGCAGCTGTCCTTAGTGTTTCCGGCACTCCAGCCACACAGCAGGCGTTCGCGATACCGGCACTCCAGCGGCGAAGCCGCTCAGGCGCCAAGGGCGCCCGGCGCAAGCGCGGATCAGCCGTGAGCGAAAGGATCCAGCCATACAGCGGCCGCCAGCGAATGTCCGCACTCCAGCGCCGCAGGCGCTCAGGCCGTAACTGCGGCCCGGCGCGAGCGCCGCCCCCGCGGAGGCCCGAGCAGAGCGAGGATCAGCCGTGAGCGAGAACAACCCGCAAGCGCCGCCCCCGCGGAGGCCCGAGCGGAGCGAGGATCAGCCGTGAGCGAAACAATCCACGCATTAGAGACCATGAGCAAAAGCCGCCCGGGGCGAGACGCACCGAGCGGCTTTCGTTGCACGGACGGCGAGATGAACTCTACCGCGATAGGACTTACTTTTTCTTCTTTTCCTCGACTTTTTCAGTCTTGGCGCCCGGAGGCGGATCGAGAAGCTGAAGTGCTTCCTTCTTGGCGATCTGCTCGGCGCGCATCTTCTCGGCCGTCTCCTGCTGACGCTTGCGGATCGCCTGCATCAACTCACCGCGCGCCTTGGCGTATTCGGTGTTGTCGACGGGCGGTCCGTCAAAGGCTGCCGTGAAGCCCGAGAGCGGCACTGGAAACCCGATCGGCTGCGCACCAGCATTGAGCGCGAGGATCATGATGCCGCCGCCCTTCTTCAGCGAATCGATGAAGGCGCCGTCAGCTTCGACTTCAGCGGTGCAACCTGCAGGGTGACACAGCGAATACTTCAGCTCGACCGGCTTCAGGCTCGACTCGTCGATCTTTTCGTTCTTCGAAGCCTTTTCCCACTGCTCGGTCGAATAGACCGCGGCGCGAACACCAGCCGGGATCGCCATGCCGAGCGGCACCATGATCATCAGGCTCTTCTTGTCCTGGCCCTCGACTTCGCGGATCGCGGCGGAAACCAGCACCATGCCCGTGTTGCCATCGAGGCGCTCATGATGCGTCAGGCAGATCTGCTTCTCGTCTTTCGCTTCCTTGCCGTCAGCGCCCTTCTTGGCAAAGGCTGCCTTCTCGCAAAGTTTGACCCAGGCACTCTGCTTCTTGCCGGCCTCGCCACCCTTCTTGGCTTCCTTTTTCGCCGGCTCGCCAGACTTCTGGGCGGACGCGGGGCTCACCAGGCCGGCAGCGGCCAGCGCGAGCACCGAGGAAACCAACACCAATGCGTGCCCGCTCATCCGCGAGCCAATTGAACCAGGACCACGATTTGACATCAAAATTCAGACCTCTTGCTAGTGAGCTGGTGCGCCAGCCCGACCCCTCTGCGACAGCGCCATTAGCGCGCCGGACCATCAAGCAGACTTTCGACCGGGACCAGCCGCGCGCCTACTCCCCGGACACGGCGCCAAGCCACGCTCGCCTTACCACTGGCCGGGCAGTAAGGCCCCGAATAAGGCAATCCCGTGGCCAAATTTCCGGACTTGGCTGGATACTCACACCGATGCCATATCCTCGTGGCATCGACGCCACGGATGACGCGTTCGCCCAGCGTTTCCGGTCAGCCCGATCGGCGGTCGGCTGGCCCGTCCCCGCGGCGCACGGAGCCCATTGTTGCATGATCCAGAATGAGCCAATGGCAATCCCCTTCCCGCAGCGCGGCAAGTTGCCGCTGCATGGCATCTCCTGGCGCCGCTGGCAAGCCCGCCGACGCACTGGCGGCCTCGCTCGCGCACATCAATCTCTCGGGGTTGTGGTGGTCCTCGGCTTGCTCCTCGCCGCGGCGCCATGGTCGAAGGCCGTTGCGGCCGACACGGCTCTGACAGCACCGGCCGCAGCGACGGCCGAGGCTCCTTCGGGTGCAGTCGTCGGCGGCAAGCCTGGCGGAAATCCTCTTCACGGACTTGCCATGCACGGCGAGCCGGCCGAAGCCCCAGGCTTTGAGCATTTCAAGTACGTCAACCCCGACGCGCCCAAGGGCGGGCAGGTGCGGATCGGCGTCGCCGGTAGTTTCGACAACCTCAATCCGCTGATCGTCAAGGGCAACGCCGTCGCCGGCATGCGCGAATACGTGTTCGAGACGCTTCTGGCGCGAAGTCTCGACGAACCCTTCTCGCTTTATGGCCTGATCGCCCAATCGGTCGAGATGCCGGAGGACCGCCGCGAAATCACATTCAACATCGACCCGCGCGCGAAATTTTCCGACGGCCACCCGATCACCGCCGACGACGTGATTTTCTCGTGGCGCTTGCTGCGCGACAAGGGGCGCCCGAACCATCGCGCCTACTATGCCAAGGTTACGTCGGCCGATCGCATTTCCGATCACGCAGTCCGCTTCGTGTTCGACGCAAGTGGCGATCGCGAGATGCCGCTCATCCTCGGCCTCATGCCGGTGCTGCCGCAGCACGCGATCGACGCCGCGACCTACGACCAGACGACGCTGACGCCGCTGATCGGATCGGGGCCCTACCGGGTGGCGCGCGTCGACGCCGGGCGCGCCATCGTCTACGAGCGCAATCGCGACTACTGGGGCGCCGATCTCCCGGTCAACCGTGGCCGGTTCAATTTCGACGAGGTTCGCTTCGAGTACTATCGTGACGTCGCCGCGATGTTCGAAGCCTTCAAGACCGGCGCCATCGACGTCTGGAACGAGGAAGACCCCGCGCGCTGGGCCGATGGCTACGATATCCCGGCCGTCGCCGAAGGCCGCATCGTCAAGACGGAACTCGACATCGGGCTGCCCGCCGGCATGGCGGCGCTCGTCTTCAACACCCGCCGCGATGTGTTCGCCGATCCGGCCGTTCGCCGCGCGCTGATCGAACTCTTCGATTTCGAGTGGTTGAACCGCAATCTCTACCACGGCCTCTACAAGCGCACCGAGAGCTACTTCGAACGCTCGTCGCTATCGGCCCACGGCCGCACTGCCGACGCGACCGAGCACGCGCTACTCGAACCATTCGCCGGCAGCGTCCGACCCGACGTGCTCGAGGGTCGACATGCGTTCCCGACATCCGACGGCAGCGGTCAAGATCGCGGCAACCTGCGCCGCGCCTTCGACATGCTGAAAAAGGCCGGCTATACGCTCGACGGGCGCACCCTCGTTCACTCTGCGACGCGGCGGCCCCTCGCGTTCGAATTCCTTGCGACGTCGACGGCACAGGAGCGGCTGCTCGGGGGCTTCGTCGCGACCCTGTCGCGGCTCGGCATCGCGGCGCGCATTCGTGTCGTCGATAGCGCCCAGTACCAATCGCGCGTGACGACCTACGATTTCGATATGATCCAGGCGACGTGGCCTTCATCGCTTTCGCCCGGAAACGAGCAGATCTTCCGCTGGGATTCGCGCATGGCAGCGACCGATGGAACGTATAACTGGGCTGGCGTCGCCAATCCCGCAGCCGACGCGATGATCGCCGCCATGCTGGCCGCCAAGGATCGCGCGACATTCGTTTCGGCGACACGCGCGCTCGATCGCGTGCTGGTGTCCGGCGACTACGTCATTCCGCTGTTCCACCTGCCGAAGCAGTGGGTCGCGTACTGGCGCCGGATCTCGCCGCCGGAGCGCACGCCGTTGTTCGGTTACAGCATCGATACGTGGTGGCATAATCGAGCGCGTTAGCCGCGCACCGCGAGGTGCGGCAGACTGCAACCGAACCGCCAGATGCCGCAGACCGCAGCCGCACCCCGATCAATCGCCGCACCCGAAGCGATCCCGACGTCTACGGATACCCGACCGCCATGACCGCCGAACGTCCCTCGCCGCAATATTCCGCCGCGCTGCCACCTGCTCGCTTCAACATGGCGGCCTACACGATCGGCCGCGCCGCCGCGGCCAAGCCCGGCGCACTGGCGCTCGAGGTCCTCGATCAGCCCGGGGCCTCCGTGCCTGCCGAGCGCTGGACCTTCGGCGAGATCGAACGCGCCGTCCTTGCCATTTCGGCAGGACTGCGGGCCCGCGACCTCGCGCCCGGCGACCGCATTCTCATCCGCCTCGAGAACACCAGCGCCTATGCGTTGACATTCTTCGGCGCCATCGCAGCCGGTCTCGTGCCGCTTGCAACATCGACGCATCTGACCGAACGCGAGGCCGCGTTCCTCGTCACCGATAGTGGCGCACGCGCGGTGGCGCTGTCCGACAATCTTCCCCATCCCGGAACGGGCGATGCTGCACGTGGGAGCGACGCGCGATCGCTCGATGTGATCCGCGCCGAGGATATCGCCCGCATGATCCGTGACGGTGCCGTGGCGACCGCCGCCCGCTCCGGATATGCCGACACGGCCGCCGACGATCCTGCCTACATGGTCTACACGTCCGGCACGACCGCCAACCCGAAGGGAGTACTGCACGCCCAGCGCGCCGCCTGGGGACGACGTCCGATGTACGCCGGCTGGTATGGCATGACGTCCAGCGATCGCATGCTGCATGCCGGCGCCTTCAACTGGACATTCACGCTCGGCACGGGGCTGACCGACCCGTGGGCCAATGGCGCGACGGCCATCGTCTACACCGGCGAGAAGGACGCGAGCCTCTGGCCGCGCCTCATATCGCAATCCGGCGCAACGCTCTTCGCTGCGGTTCCCTCGCTCTATCGCCAGATCCTGAAATATGCGCCTGCTGCCGCGCTCGCCAATCTCGGCGACTTGCGCCACGGGCTGATGGCCGGCGAGACGCCGCCCGAGAACATTTTCGAACTCTGGCGCTCGGCAACCTCGCGCGATCTCCACGAGGCGCTCGGCATGAGTGAGATCTCGACGTACGTGTCGACGGCGCCGGGCATCCCTCGCAGACCCGGCAGCGTCGGCCGCCCGCAGCCCGGGCGCGCTGTGTGCATTCTGCCGGAAGATGGCGGCGAGAAGCCGTTGCCCGCCGGTGAAGTGGGCCTCCTCGCCGTCCACCGCTCGGACCCCGGCCTGATGCTCGGCTACTGGCAGCGGCCTCAAGAGGAAGCGGCTGTAGTACGCGGCGAATGGTTTATCGGCGGCGATCTCGCGACGATGGACGAGGATGGCTACGTCACCCACAAGGGACGCGCAAACGACGTGATGAAGGCACTCGGCTACCGCGTGGCGCCGCAGGAAATCGAAGCCGTACTCGCGCGTCATCCGGGTGTCGCGGAAGTCGCGTGCGCGGAGCATCGCGTCCGCGCCGACCTCGCGATCATCGCGGCCTATGTCGTGGCACGCGATCCCGGCTGCCCGCCGAGTGCCGATGCCCTGGCGACATTCGCAGCCGCCCACCTCGCGCCCTACAAGCAGCCCCGCGAGATCATTTTCGTCGACCATCTGCCAAGAACCGCCAACGGCAAGGTGATGCGGCGCGCGCTCAGGTAGTGCTCTGGCGCTTGCCATCGTGGTGGCGTCCCGATGCGCCATCACGCTCGGAAAGGAGCAACGAGTGTGCGGCGATTGCGACAGGGATTCGACGATCACCGCGCGAGACCGCTGCAACAACCGGCACGAACGAGGAGCGACATGATTGCAATCATTTTCGAAGTCGAGCCGCGCGAGGGCATGAAGGAGGAGTATCTCGACATCGCCGTCAGTCTGCGGCCGATGCTGGAAGATATCGACGGATTCATCTCGGTCGAACGCTTCCAGAGCCTGACGAACCCGAAGAAGATCCTGTCGCTGTCGGTGTTCCGCGACGAAGAAGCGGTGATCGCCTGGCGCCATCTCGCCCATCACCGTCGCGCGCAAGCTGCCGGCCGCGGACGCTTGTTCGAGAACTACCGCCTCAGGGTCGCGAGCGTCATCCGCGACTACTCGATGTTCGATCGCGAGCAGGCGCCCGACGACAGCAAGGCGCTGCACGGCTGAATTGACGACCCGCTTCTGTCGCGCGCAGCCGTTGCTTCACGCTGCCTTCCGGCCGGCCGCCGCGATCTCGGCCAGCGTCGCGACGAACGCGCGCACACCCTTCAAGCGCTTCTCGGGCAGGTCCCAGTCGGCCTTGAACACGAGGCGATGATCGGGTTGCAGCCGCACCAGGCCGCGCGACTTCTGCATCAGATCGACGAGCCCCGCGGGGTTGGCGAAGGCGTTTTTGCGGAAAGCGATGACGGCACCTTTCGGACCGGCATCGACCTTGCTGATACCCGCCTGCCGGCATAGCCCCTTGATCTCCATGACGTCGAGAAGATGCGCCACCTCGTCCGGCATCGCACCGAAGCGGTCGACCAATTCGGCTGCAAAGGCGTCGATATCGGCACGGCTCTCGACACCTGACAGACGGCGATAGAGGCCGAGGCGGATCTGCAGGTCGGTGACATAGGTCTCGGGGATGAGGATCGACGTCCCGAGTGCGATCTCGGGCGTCCATTGCTCGTGTGCTTCACCAAGATCGCCACCCTTCATGGCCGCAACCGCTTCCTCGAGCATCGACTGGTAGAGTTCGAAGCCGACCTCGCGGATGTGTCCCGACTGTTCCTGCCCCAACAGGTTCCCGGCGCCGCGGATGTCGAGATCGTGGCTTGCGAGGCTGAAGCCTGCACCGAGCGTATCGAGCGAATGCAGAACCTTCAGTCGCTTTTCCGCGCCCTCCGAAAGGGCCTGGTTGGGCGGCGTCGTGAAATAGGCGTAGGCACGCGTTTTCGACCGTCCGACACGGCCGCGCAACTGGTAGAGCTGGGCCAGTCCGAACATGTCGGCGCGATGCACGATGAGCGTGTTGGCGTTCGGCACGTCGAGCCCGCTCTCGACGATCGCTGTCGACAGCAACACGTCGTAGGAGCCTTCGTAGAACGCCGTCATAACGTCCTCGAGTTCGGTCGGCGTCAGCTGGCCGTGCGCGCGCGCGACCTTCAACTCCGGCACGGCTTCCGCCAGGAATTCCGCCACCTCGTCGAGGTCGGCGATGCGCGGCACGACGTAGAACGACTGGCCGCCACGGAACCGCTCGCGCTTCAACGCCTCGCGGATGATGACCGGGTCGAACGGCGAGATGTAGGTGCGAACCGCCAGCCGGTCGACCGGCGGCGTCGTGATGAGCGACAACTCGCGAACGCCCGAGAGTGCGAGTTGCAGCGTGCGCGGGATGGGCGTCGCCGACAGCGTCAGAACGTGCACATCTTCGCGCATCTGCTTCAGGCGTTCTTTGTGGACGACGCCGAAATGCTGCTCCTCGTCGATGATGAGGAGGCCGAGGCGCGCGAACTGGATCTGCTTGCCGAGGAGTGCGTGGGTGCCGACGACGACGTCGATGTCGCCCGACTTCAGGCCCTCCTTCACCTCCGCCAGTTCCTTGGTGCCGACGAGGCGCGAGGCCTGCGCCACTTTCACCGGCAAGCCGCGGAACCGCTCCGAAAACGTCTTGTAATGCTGGCGGGCGAGCAGCGTCGTCGGCACCACGACGGCAACCTGCAGGCCGTTGAGGGCTGCGACGAACGCCGCGCGCAGCGCAACCTCGGTCTTGCCGAAGCCGACGTCGCAGCACACCAGGCGGTCCATGGGGACCGTGGACTCCATGTCCTCCTTGACGTCGCGGATTGCGCTCAGCTGGTCCGGCGTCTCCTGGAAGGGGAAGGCGGCCTCCACCTCGCGCTG
>JAGRKS010000076.1 GCA_020442185.1 Hyphomicrobiaceae bacterium | reverse complement strand
CCGATCTTGAAGTTGCCGAGCGAGCGTTGCGCCTGCGCGCCCCAGTAACGGGACGCGTCGACCTCGATCGGGCCGAAGGTGTCGGATTCGGTTCGGGTGGCACTCATGGGATCAGCCTCGTCGCTCGCGTGGAATTCCTGGCGGACGGGGTAGCACGCGGCTTGCCGCCCGGCCAATGCGACGGAGGTCGGGAGCGTCGGCGCCGAATGGCTACGTGTGCCGCGTGTGGATCAAGGAAAGCGTTCGGATGGACGGACTTGCGGATCGCCTTCAGCGTTTGCGGAAGGCATCGAGGCTGACGACGTTCTCAGTACCGTTTGCGGCCGCGGGTGCGGGTGCGGGCTTTGCAGCCGCTGGCTTGCGCGTTGCGACGGTCAAGGCATCCCCATCGACGGGCTCGGTCGCATCGGCAGGAGCTGGCGGTGGCGTGCCTTCGTCGTTGCCGATTTGCGGCGTGTCCTTGTCGGTGCGATCGGTGGCGCGGAGCTTCCGCGGGGTGCGCGGTTTGCGCTGAGCGGCAGCCGGGCGGGCGTTCGCTGCGCCGGACGGCGACGGATGCGACGGATCGTTCGCCTCGCTCGAGGCGTTCTTTTCCCCGACAATCGAGAATCCAGGCTCCGGACCGATGTCTGCAATCTCGAACTGCAACCCGTAACGCACACTCGGGTCCACAAACACGCGGATCGATTGAAACGGAATGACGAGACGTTCCGGGATGCCGTCGAATGTCAGGTTGACCTCGAAACGGTCGTCGAAAACTGTCAGGCCCCAGAAGCGATGCTGGAGCACGATCGTCATTTCCTGCGGGTATTTCTCGCGCAGGCGCCGCGACAGCGAGACGCCGGGCGACTTGGTGTTGAACGAGACGTAGAAGTGATGATCGCCTGGCAGCCCCGTCTTTGCGGTCTCCGTGAGGACGGCCTTGATCAGGCCGCGCATGGCATCCTGCTGCAGCGCCTCGTAGTCGATCATTGGCCCGGAAGTCATTCAGTCCCGCTTTTAAGTTCGTGCCGCCTGTTGGTCGAAGGCCCACTGGTCGATGGAGTGGACGCCGTCAAGTGTAGCTCGCCGCGTCGCGAGCCGACACAACGACGCCCACAAAACGTTACGTTAAGCGCAATTCGCGCTTGAAGCTAATGTTCCGCATCAATCGTGCCCGCGACACCACTCGAAAGTCATCTGCTCGCAAGTCATCTGCGCGGACGCCTCGCCCTTTCGCCGTCCGGTATTTGCCGCCACGACGTCCGAACCAGTCCGGCCCACTCCGGTCGACACGTTGAAAACCCACCTTCCCAACAAACCGATATGCCGGCAAAACTCGCGAACACAAGACCCCGGAAACCGAACGACCGACCCATGCGCCCAACGACTCGGGGCACGCACGGGCACGCGAATTGAGTGGAGGGCTTCTGTTGCCCGGTGCCCTCCGTACCGCGCCTTACCCGGCTAGGAGCAAGGACTTGAGTTCAGGTCTTTCGCACTGCATTACGCAGCGAGAGCAACCTCAGCAGAGTTGTCATTGGCAACTATACTGTTGACCCGATAACGGCGGTATCATGCCGGGCAAAAGCACACCCTTTACACCTTCGTCGATGCTATTTCGCCCCCATCAGCAGCCCACGGAAACACTCGCTCCGGTGGCGCGTGGTCCGATCGTCGGGACCACGGAACCGAAGGGAACAACGGCGGATCACGTTCGCGCGCGGCGTCGGTGGCCGGTGTCCATGGGCTGATGGTGGAGGCGCCGGGTACCGCCCCCGGGTCCGATCGGCTTATTCCGATGGCCATTTATCGCCATAGCCGGATTTCTCCGGCAGACTCAATATAGGCTGGGCGGCGCGGAAAAAAAAGTGCCACGCAGCGTGGCCGATCAACGCGCAGATGGCCGATGACAGCGGGTCGAGGCGGTGGGGCGGCTTGCCGACGGCTGCAACGTCGCGCTGCACCCGCCCGACTGTTCGGAGCGCCCAACACCAACGCCCAAACCCAGAGCCCATACCGCGCCCAACCAATCGGCAATCAATGGCTTCCGTCGAGGCACGGCGTGGCTGTGCTTGTCGATGATCCGGTGGAGCCTGGTGCGCCGTGCGGGCTCAATCGCCCTCGCCCTCGGTCTTGATGTGCAGCACGCGACCGCAATGCTTGCAGTGAACGGCATCGGTATCGTGACGCTGCAAGCCACAGTCCGGACACTCGAAGGAGACATGCGGCGGGCGAAAGATCGTCTGCACCAGGCGAAGGAACAGGGCGACGCCGATCAGCAGGATGACGATCGAGAGCAACCGCCCACTGGTGCCTTCGAGCGTAATGTCGCCGAACCCCGTTGTCGTCAGCGCTGTCACCGTGAAGTAGAGGGCATCGATATAGTTGGTGATCTTCGCGTTGGTGTTCACCTGCATGACGTAGACGAGTGCCGTCATGACGAACACGAACACCATCAGATTGACGACGCTTTGAATGATCTCCTCGTTGCGCCGGAAGAAATAGAATTCCTGGCGCAGATCGGCCAGGACGCGATAGGACCTGAGCAGCCTGAGCGCGCGCAGGACGCGCAGGAAAAGGTAGCTCTCGAGGACGGTGGGAAGCAGCAGGGTGACGATCACGATGATGTCGGCCCAGGTCGTCAGCTGCGCCAGCATCCGCGCGGGTTGCGGCGCAATCCAGAAGCGGGCCGCGAGGTCGGCGATGATGACGATCGCGATGCCGGCATCGACCCAATAGATCCACGCTTCGTCGCGCGACAGGGACGAGGCGATGAAGAAGACGATGCTCGCGATGTCGAATGCGAGAAGTCCGAAGCGAAAGGATCGCGCCGTCCGGCTGTTACCGTGATAGAGGTTGCGGACGGATTCTTTGAGCGATTTCAAGCGACGATCTCCGTGTGGCCGCGTCCGCGCGAGGCTCTAACAGACCGGCTCCGCCAGACCCACGCCGTGGTTATGCGGCGAATGCAGGTGACTTGGACGGACTGTCCGTGTCAACGGTTGCCTGATTCCACGGCAATCGTCATGTTTCTGGCTTCGGCCGGTCGTGCCGAGACTTCAAGCAATGTCGGCGCTGCTGAGCGCATGGTGTGTTTCGCACGGCCTGTTCAGTGAAGTCTGAAGCGTGGTGTCGGGGCGGGGAAGAGAGACGTGAACGAAGACGACGGTAGAGGGCTTCCGGAGCTGGCGGATAATCGCGCAATGCCGCCGGGCGACGGGAATAGTCATCCGGCCGGCTTCTTCGGTGCGCCGACCGATCGTCTGGGCCGCGCGCCAGTTCATGTGTTCCGGGGGCCGCCGCGTCTCAGGTTGGCGAATGACTGGCCGCCGTTTGCGGCCGTCGGCGCCGTGCTGATCATACTGATCCTCTCGTTCGTCGCCGGCACGGCGGCCTCGGTCGTGACGCTCGCGATGTCGGACCCGTCGCTGCCGCGCGACGCCGTCTGGCCCCAACTCATCGCTCTCGTGACCGCGCAGGTGGTCGCCATCGCATTGGTTATGCTGGCCGCCCGGTTCTTTTCCGACAGCTGGATCAAGGCGCTGGCCCTCGAAGGCGCCGGCCTCAGGGCGCGCGACTATCTGCTGGCGCTCGGTATCATGGTCGCCGCGATGGCGCTTTTCACCGGCATCGTCTGGCTGGTCGATCCCTCGTCGATGATCGAGGACCTGGCGCCATTCCGCGTCTTCGTTCGTTCGGATGCTTGGTGGCTGACGCTGATCGCGGTCGGGATTGGTGCGCCGCTGATGGAGGAGCTGATCTTCCGTGGCTTCCTGTTGACGGCCTTGGCGAAAAGCCGCCTGGGGTTTGCGGTCTCGGCCGTGGTGACGACCGTCGTCTGGACAGCGTTGCACGCCAGTTACTCGCCGGCTGGGCTGCTGGCCGTGTTCCTGGTCGGCCTCTATCTGAGCTGGCTCGTCTGGCGAACGGGAAGCCTGCGGGTCGCGATATTCTGCCATGCGACCTACAACCTGGGCGTTGTGCTGCTGTTGATGTTCGTCGAGATTCCAGGCGCGGCGACAGCAGGCTAGGTCACCTCTCTGTTCGGGAAGGGGGCGCTCGGCGCTACTTGATCGCAGCGGCTGGAATCGGGCTAAGGTCAGCCAGGAGCCTGTCGCGCCATGGGCCAACGTGCCGTTCGTAACCTGTCTGCGCGCGACGCAACACCTTCACCACGGAACGAGGCCGATGCGGCAATATCTCGACCTGCTGCGCCATGTCCGCGACCACGGCGTTGAGAAGCACGACCGGACGGGCACCGGAACGCGATCGGTATTCGGCTACCAGATGCGGTTCGATCTCGCCGACGGCTTTCCGATGGTGACGACAAAGAAGCTGCACACCAAATCGATCGTTCACGAGCTGATCTGGTTTCTCGCGGGCGACACCAACACCGCTTACCTCAAGGCCAATGGCGTCAGCATCTGGGACGAGTGGGCGGACAGCGATGGAAATCTTGGCCCCGTCTACGGCCGCCAGTGGCGGTCATGGGCCGCGCCAGACGGGCGCACGATCGACCAGATCAGCGACGCGGTCGACCTCATCAAGCGCGATCCGGACAGCCGCCGCATCATCGTTTCGGCTTGGAACCCCGCGGACATTCCGTCGATGGCGCTGGCGCCCTGCCATTGCCTGTTCCAGTTCTACGTCGCCGACGGACGCCTCTCCTGCCAGCTCTATCAGCGCTCCGCCGACATCTTCCTCGGCGTGCCGTTCAATATCGCGTCCTATGCGCTGCTGACGATGATGATGGCGCAGGTTACCGGGCTCGCGCCGGGCGATTTCGTCCACACCCTCGGCGATGCGCATCTCTATCTCAATCACCTGGAGCAGGCCGACGAGCAGCTCGCTCGCGATCCGAGGCCGCTGCCGAAGATGCACATCAACCCGGAGGTCGGCTCGATCTTCGATTTCCGGTTCGAGGACTTCGGATTGACGGGCTATGACCCGCATCCGCACATCAAGGCCCCTGTCGCGGTCTGAACTCCAGGGCGTGGCGGCTCTTCCGGACGGTCTCAGGCGTCCGCTGCCGACAATCCGTCGCCAGACTTCCGCTAACAGTCCTCCGCTACCAGACCTCCCGATCCGTGCCCGCCGCCGGTTGATGTGGCCCGGCGGCAACCCACCCACAGTCTCGCTCGATCACCGGCTTTTCCCAGTTGTTGCGGCACCACCCGTCATGGTTGTTGGCAATGAAACAATCTGCATTCGGAGAAGGTGGCATGCGGCGGGCATTTTCGGTGGCGATTCTCGTGGCGGGGGCCGCGGCGATTTCGGGTTGCGCTTCATCGTCGAGCAAGGTTATGGCGCAGTACATCTCGCCGATGCAGTACAACAACTATTCCTGCGCGCAGCTGGCCGACGAGGGGCAAAGGGTGTCCGCGCGAGCGGCCCAGCTTGCCGGCGTGCAGGACCAGAAGGCCAGTAATGACGCGGTGGCGACGGGGGTGGCGATCGTGCTGTTCTGGCCAGCGGCGTTTCTCGTCGGCGGGGACGACCAGACGACCGCCGAACTCGGACGCCTGAAAGGCGAGTTTGAAACGATCGAGAAGGTATCGGTGCAGAAGAATTGCGGTCATCAGTTCCGCGGCAACCAGGGGCGTCCAGGCCATCGTGACGGACCAGTCTGATATCGTCGTTGCCTTCGTCGTCGCCGTTGCGCGCAATGGCGTGATCGGCCGCGACGGCGATCTGCCGTGGCACATGCCGTCGGATCTCAAGCTGTTCCGCCGGCTGACGATGGGCAAGCCGATCGTCATGGGCCGGCGGACCTGGTCGACGCTGCAACGAAAGCCCCTCGACGGCCGCGACAACATCGTGGTGACGCGAGACATCGCATTCCGCGCGGATGGAGCCATCGTTGTCCACACGCCCGCCGCCGCGCTTGCCGAAGCGCGGCGCTCGGCAATTATGCGCGGCACAAACGAGGTGATCGTCATTGGCGGCGCCGAAATCTACCGATCACTGCTTCCCGACGCGCGACGAATCTATCTGACGGAAATTGCGGCAGAGCCCGAGGGCGACGCTTTTTTCGCGCCTCTCGATACCAATGAATGGCACGAGATTTCGCGCGAAACGCTGCAACGCGGCCCGCGCGACGAGCATGATGCCGTCCTGCGCATTCTCGAGCGCCGTTAGGATCGATCCGCGGCTGGGCGAAATGCGTGACGCGTGGGCTGCGCGGTGCTTACGCAGGCCAATCGACGGCCGGCCCACTTGACGCGCTCGAAGTCCTTACCATCTGACGCATCAGAGGTTTGCAAGCTGTTCCCCCCTGCCCTATAAGCGAGCGATCCTTCTCGACGGGACCGAAGGGCGCCACGAGGTCGGCCGTGATGCGGCTGCCGAGCGACCATCGTCCCGTTTTCTCTGTCATCATTTGCCGAAGCGCGAGAGACCCCATTCATGCCTTGGAACAATCAGAACGGTGGCGGCTGGAAAAGTGGCGGCGGCGGAGGCGGCGGCGGGGGTGGCGGGCCCTGGGGACAGGGTCCTTGGGGCCAGGGCTCCGGTGGCGGCCCCGGCGGCGGCGGTAACCAACCGGACCTCGAAGAGATTTTGAAGCGCAGCCAGGACCGCATGAAGCAGGTCATGCATGGTGGCGGCGTTCCCGGCCCGCTGATGTTCCTGCTCGTCCTGCTCGGCCTCGGCGCGCTGTCGTTCTATGCCTTCACGTTCAAGGTCGGTCCCGACGAGCAAGGCATCGTCCTGCGCTTCGGCAAATATGATCGTGCAGCCAACCCGGGCCTGAACCTGCGTCTGCCGTTCCCGATCGAGGAAGTCCTGCTTCCGAAAGTGACGCGAGAGCAGTCGATCGAGATCGGCTTGCGCTCGGTCGGCACCCGTTCGGGCGTCGCCGCGCGAGACGTCTCCGAAGAGAGTTTGATGCTGACCGGCGACGAGAACATCGTCGACGTCGATTTCGTCGTGTTCTGGCGTATCAAGGTCGGCACTAAGGACGAAAAATCCGGTCAGACGGGTGCCGAGCAGTTCCTGTTCAACATCCAGAACCCCGAGACGACGGTGAAGGAAGTTGCCGAGAGCGCGATGCGCGAGGTTGTCGGCAAGAATGATATTCAGCCGATCTTGACCGGTGCCCGCCAGAAGACCGAAGCGGCGGTACAGGAATTGATTCAGCGGACGCTCGATACCTACGGTGCCGGCATCCAGATCACGCGTGTGCAGTTGCAGAAGGTCGATCCACCGTCGAAGGTCATCGATTCGTTCCGCGATGTGCAGGCCGCGCGCGCCGACCAGGAGCGCTTGCAGAATGAGGCGAGCGCCTACGCCAACAAGGTCGTGCCAGAGGCGCGAGGCGAAGCCGAGCGAATTCTCCAGGCGGCCCAAGGCTACCGCGACCAGACAATCGCCGAGGCGGTTGGTCAGGCGTCGCGCTTCACGCAGATCCTCGACGAGTACAAAAAGGCCCCGGACGTGACACGCCGGCGCATGTATCTCGAGACGATGGAGAAAGTCCTGGGTGATACCGACAAAATCATTCTCGACCAGGCGGGCGGCCAGGGTGTCGTCCCGTATCTGCCGCTGAACGAAATCGGCAAGACTCGCCCCAAGACGGGAGGCCAGTAACATGCGTCCGTTTCTCGCTTTCCTCGTCGTCCTCCTGGGCGCTGCCGCGGTCGGCCTCTACATGGGCGCGTTCATCGTGCGCCAGACCGAGCAGGCCATCGTTCTCCAGTTCGGCAAGCCGAAGGAAACAATCACGAAGCCGGGGCTGCACTGGAAAATTCCGTTCGTCGAGACGGTCGACTATTTCGACAAGCGCATCCTCGATCTCGACATGCCGTCACAGGAGGTCATCGCCTCAGATCAAAAGCGCCTCGTCGTGGACGCGTTCGCGCGCTTCCGGATCATCGATGCGCTCGAGTTCTTCAAGTCGGTGCGCGACGAGGGTATCGCCCGTCAGCGGCTTGGCAACATTCTCGAATCCTCGATGCGCGGCACGCTCGGCTCATCGACGTTCCAGGACGTCGTTCGCGACAAACGCGAGCAGATGATGCATCAGATCCGCGACCAGGTGAACGCGCAGGCGAAGAGCTTCGGCATCGAGGTGATCGACGTCCGCATCAAGCGCACCGATCTGCCCGAAGCCAACAGCGAAGCGATCTACCGGCGGATGCAAACAGAGCGTCAGCGCGAGGCGGCGGAATTCCGTGCCGAGGGTGCGGCGTCGGCCAACCGCATCCGTGCGACGGCGGACCGTGAAGCGACAGTGACCAAGGCGGAAGCGACGAAGAAGGCGGAGCAGATCCGAGGCGAGGGTGACGCAGAGCGCAACCGCGTCTTCGCCGAGGCTTTCGGCCGCGATCCGGACTTCTTCGGGTTCTACCGGTCGATGCGGGCCTACGAGCAGGGGCTGCGCGGCAGCGAGACCCGAATGGTGATTACGCCGAACTCGGATTTCTTCAAGTACTTCAACAGCCTGTCTGGTGTTCCGGCAGCGGACTCGGGCGCCAGTGGCGGGCGGCCGGCACAGCCGTGACGATACCCGGCAACTGGTGACGCCGACGGATAAGGCACGATGCAGGATTTGGCGGTCGCCTTGGGGCTCGTGCTGGTGTTCGAGGGTCTCATATGGGCGCTGAACCCGGCGTTCGGCCGCCAGATGCTGGCAGCGATCAGTGAGTTGCCGGAGGGCTCGTTGCGTCGCGCCGGCTGGATCGCAGTGGCTCTCGGCGCCCTGGTCGTGTGGCTCGTCCGTGGCTGAGGCCTTGTCGCTGGACGCCAGTGGATCTGAACATCGGTGTCGCCGGACATCAGTGCTTCGCGGCGCAGCCGAGGGCTCTATCCGCTGCCCGCCGTGCGCCCGGCCATACGCGCCACGCGGCGAGTTGTCGTCCGAAGACGTGGCCCGGTCGGCATCTGGCCGGCGACGCCATCGGTGTTCGCACAATCGCCGGTTGATCAGCGCAGCAGCGCTTCGCCCTCGAAAAGCCGTGGATGTGCCGTCGTTTCCGCAACACTTTTCGATGCTGCGGCGTGACGCGCCGTCGAATTCATGGCACGACGTTACCAACACCGTTTCTGTTTCATGGAGACCAGATCATGCGCTTGCCGTGGACGACGATCCGGCATGACGCCGACAGCGTTGGCGCACTGCGCGGCCCCTGCCTCCTTGCAGCCTCGGACAACCGAAGGGTTGCTGCCGCCACGTCCCGGTCTCCCTTGCGCCGCGGCACTATTCCTGCGGTGACAGTTTGGGCGGCGCTGGCGTTGGCCGTGGCGTCGACGTTGGCGCCCGCGCCATCCCAGGCGCGCGGCCCGCAAAGTGTCGCGCCCGTCGCCGAGACGCTGATTGCGGCCGTCGTCAATATCTCGACGTCGCAGACGGCAAAAGGGCCAAAGGGGCTGCCGTTGCCCGATATACCGAAAGGTTCGCCATTCGAGGACCTGTTCGAGGAGTTCTTCAATCGGCCAGGCAGTCAGGCGGTCCCGCGCAAGGTGTCTTCGCTCGGCTCGGGCTTCGTCATCGACGGCAAGGAAGGCCTCGTCGTGACCAACAATCACGTCGTTGCCGATGCCGACGAGATCATCGTCAACTTCTCCGACGGTTCGAAGCTCAAGGTCGACAAGGTCCTCGGGCGCGATGCGAAGTCCGATCTCGCACTGCTCAAGGTCACGCCGCGCAAGCCGCTGACGGACGTCAAATTCGGTTCGTCCGATGATCTGCGCGTTGGCGACTGGGTGATGGCGATCGGCAATCCGTTCGGCCTCGGCGGTACGGTGACGGTTGGTATCATTTCCGCCAAGCAGCGCGACATCAACACCGGCCCCTACGACGACTATCTGCAAACCGACGCCGCCATCAACCGGGGTAATTCGGGCGGGCCGCTGTTCAACA
>JAGRKS010000075.1 GCA_020442185.1 Hyphomicrobiaceae bacterium | reverse complement strand
TAGCAGAACATGTCGATGACCACCGGCTTCTGGAACTTCTGCCGGAACTCGGTCGCGATCTTGGCGACGTGGACGACGGCCTCGGGGTTGTCGCCGTTGACGTGGAAAATCGGCGCCTCGATCATCCGGGCGACGTCCGAGCAATAGGGCGACGAGCGCGAGTGGCGCGGATTGGTGGTGAAGCCGATCTGATTGTTGATGACGAAATGAATGGAACCGCCGGTTCGGTGGCCCTTGAGGCCCGACAGCCCGAAACATTCGGCGACGACGCCTTGGCCGGCGAACGCCGCGTCGCCGTGAATGAGCAGCGGCATGATCGGCGTGCGCTCGCCCGCCTTGCAGCCGTGCTGATCCTGCTTGGCGCGCACCTTTCCGAGCACGACGGGATCGACGATCTCGAGATGCGAGGGATTGGCGGTCAGCGAGAGATGCACGTTGTTCCCATCGAACGCGCGGTCGGACGAGGCGCCGAGATGATACTTGACGTCGCCCGAGCCTTCGACCTGTTCAGGCTTGAACGAACCGCCTTTGAATTCGTTGAAGATCGCGCGGTGCGGCTTGCCCATCACGTTTGCAAGCACGTTGAGGCGGCCACGATGGGCCATGCCCATGATGATCTCCTTCACACCGAGCTGGCCGCCGCGCTTGATGATCTGCTCGAGGGCGGGAACCATCGCCTCGGCACCGTCGAGGCCGAATCGCTTGGTGCCGGTGTACTTCACGTCGCAGAACTTCTCGAAGGACTCGGCTTCGATCAGCTTGTTCAGGATCGCCTTCTTGCCTTCGACGGTGAAGCGGATGTCCTTTTCCTCGCCCTCGATACGCTCCTGGATCCAGGACTTCTGGGCGGGCGCCGAGATATGCATGAACTGCACGCCGATGTGCCGGCAATACGTGCGTCTCAGGATGGCGAGGATCTGGCGGATGCTCGCCATCTCGAGGCCGAGCACCTTGTCGATGAAGATCGGACGGTCGAAATCGGCCTCGGTGAAGCCGTAGGTTTCGGCCTTGAGCTCACGGTGCACCTTGCGGTCGGCGAGGCCCAAGGGGTCGAGGTCCGCCGCGAGGTGGCCCATCACGCGATACGACCGGATCAGCATCAGCGCACGGATCGAATCCTGCGTCGCGCGAAGCGAAGCGACCGGCGTCATCTCGAAGCCGGCGAAATGGGCGTGCGCCGAAATCTTTTCGTTCAGGTGGCGTTCGGCCTGCTGGTAGTCGCCCGTCAACGCGCTGGTCAACTCGTCGGACGGGTTCAGCTGATCGAGCGGCACGGCCCACGACGGGCCGGTCGCACCGTTTCCGGACTCGCCGGCGCCACCCTGTCCTTCGCGCAGGCTCTCGAAAAAGTGACGCCACTCATCGCTCACCGAGCCGGGGTTCTTGCGATATTGGGCTTCAAGCTCCTCGATATAGGCGGCGTTGGAGCCGTCGAGGAAGGACGTGCGTAGGAACTGCTCGTTGAGCGCCTGTCGCGACATTGGAGATCCTGCCGTTGTTTGAAGGACTTGTGGTCGGCCTTCGCGGCGGGCGCGTGATCCATGGGGTCTCGTTGCGCCCGCGAACTGCTGGTGTACTTAGTACACTTTGCCGCAGCATTTAAGACCGCCGAAAGTGGCGGGTCCGCTGCCCTGGCATACCTGCCGCAAGACACCGTCTCGCCGCGCCTCACCGGTCTGCGCGAGTCATCCGCTCACGCGAACCGGCCCGATCTCTCCAGAACCTCGATCTTGTAGCCGTCGGGGTCGGTGACGAAGAAGAACCGGCCGAATTTCGCGCCGTCCCGGTCCATCTGCTTGATGTCGCCTGGCGCCAGCCCAGCCGCGATCATACGCGCGCGTTCAGCGTCGAGATCATCGACGCTGAACGCCAAGTGGCCGTAGCCATCCCCCAGGAGATAAGGATCGGCGCGGCCATGGTTGACCGTCAACTCGACCTCGAACGGACTTTCGCCGCCCGCCATATAGATCAACGTGAACCCTTCGAATGGATAGCGGCCGACGACGTCGATACCGAACGCGGCGCGATAGAACGCGACCGAGCGGGCTTCGTCGAGCACGCGGATCATCGAATGTATGGCCTTGGCCATGGCGCACGTTCTCCTGCATTGGGCAAAACCGATTGCACAACCGGGGCGACCGTCATCGCTCCGCCGCGCACACGCCCTGGCAATAGCGCGATGGCAGGCACATTTCGACCCCCGAATCGCGGCCGATACTGGCGTCGCCCGACAACGCAATCGCCACAGGCCGTGGCCCTCGTTCGTGCGCCGGTCTTGGCTGGTGGAACCCCGCCAGCACCCGCCTGAAGCACCGGTTTCCGGCACTCCGAATCAGCCTCGCGAAACCCCCAAAACAACGATTATTCCGTATATTTTTCAGCTTGTTACGACGCCTTCGCGTAGGCCGGATGTGGTATAATGAGGTCTTCAAAATCGACTGAGAAATGGAGCCTCCATGACAGCTCAAGTTCCCGAACGGATCATCATCGACGGCATCCCGCACTTCCTGAACTGCGACCCGCTCTACCGGATTTTTGCGTCACGCCGAATCTCGAGGTTCCCAAGCGAGGACTATACGACAGCTTGCTATCGGCGCTACGTCGGCACCTGGGAGCTTGTCGACGGTGAATTGTACCTCGTGCATATGTGCCTCTTTTGTGATGGCGAGGAGCCGCTCAGCGAAGATCAGCGCCAGTGGATGCTGAGGCTCGTGCCGGCCAAGACCTTTCCGGTTTTCGCGTCGTGGTTCAATGGCCGCTTGATGATTCCCCTCGGCCGGCGATTGGCCTACGTGCATCGCGGCTGGGCCAGCACCTACGAACGACTACGTGTCGTCACCATGCGCCATGGCAAGGTCGTACGAGATCGCATCGTCGATACGGGTGCGATCCACGAATGGCGCCAACGCCGCGACGAGCGGTTCCGCAGGTTGATGGAAGGCGACACGTCGGATTTCCCGGTGGCGCCGCTGATTTGGTCGACGAAGGACTCCAAGGCGGACGACCTGAGCGACTGGTGGCCACCCGATTATGGGCCAGAGCAGGCCCGGCAAGCGCGTTCCATGTGCTCGACGGACCAGTAGACCGAGTAGACCGGCCCGCAGCGGCCCGCTCAATCCGCGCGATCGGCGCGGCGCCGCTCGGACGCGAGGCGTGATCGCCAGGCCGAGCGGTTGACACAGACATCAGCCGGGCTATCCGGCCCGACGCGAGACCTGATCGCGTCGAGGCTCTGGTCCGGCTGAACCTTGCCCGCGGCCTCCGCCAGATCGGCCCGCCCAAGACGAAGTAGCGTCACAACGGCAGCAAATCGTGCGTCGCGATCACGCGGGCCCTCCCTCGAGAGAAACGGGGCAGCGATGCGACCGGCCAGATGTTCGGCGTTGCGGCCCAATTTGCACAGTCCGAGAATCGCGCCCTTGGAAACGACATAGCGAAGCGTGCCTTCCCTATAGCCGCTCCCCGGTCGCCGATTGCTCCAAAAGATCCGCTGGTCCAGCACCGGCAGCGCCGCCTCCCCAACGATCGCAAGCCGCTCGAGCGCCGTGTCCCGCACGACATCGCGCGAAATCTCGGGATGCGCCGACAGAATGGCGAGCGTGCGCTCGGCAACCGGCCGATAGTCGTCGTCGTCGAGAACGGCGAACAGGCCTTGCAGCATGCCCGCCCGCTCACGCATCGACCTTTGGCCCGTCATCGCACGCTCCAGCGCATCGAGCATGTCCGGCACCCTGTTCCGCCACAGCTCCGGTTGCTCTTTGAGGCCGCGGATGTCATGGACGGTCAATTGCACAGACGGATCGGCGATGATCCGGTCGAGGTTCTGCAGCGACAATGCGGTGTTCTGTTGGATCGTCCGCGCGACATCGGCTTCGATGTCCGCTGCGGTGCGTGCCGGCAAACGGGCCGTCAGGTCCGCGAGCGTTTGGGCTTCGAGCCCGAGCGAAGTGGCGACGACCTCGAGAGACGACCCGCCCAATTGCCGCGCCTTCGAACGCAAGAACCCAGCATAGCAGTTCCACGACGGTGCGCTCGAATTGAGCGCGCAGCCCATCATCGGCTTCGGTATCCAGGGAAGCGGCGCGGCCCTGCCTGTCAGCAACTTCGACGTTGCTCCGCCGGGCATCTCGATGGTCGCTTCCTCGATCGTCGCGTCGACCAGCATCCGCGATTGCTTCGAGCCTGAGATCGTAATCGTGATCGCCGGCTTGTCGGGATCTTCTGGCCTATTGAGGACACACAGGTCCTTCGATTGCTTGCGGCCGGTGCGAACCCAGGCAACCTCGACATTTGCCGCTCTCGCCGAAGGGTCCTCCTTGATTTGTTGGCACTGCGCAGCCGCGATCAACCGTTGGCTCGAATGAGATGCCGTCTTGACGTTCGTATTCACTTCATAGACCACCGGCACGCCATAGGTGCGCACAAGCCCATGCTTGATACTTGTCGCCTCTCCGCTGCGATCCGGCCGCAGGACCAGAGCGTGCGCATCCGGCGTGTATGGCACCGACACGCCGGCGTTCGCCGCGTGCAGTTCCTTGTCCCATGTCTCGAGTTCGGCGTGGCTTATCCCGGCGGCTACAAGATATCCGCCGATATAGAGTGCGGGCGCCAGAAGCCATAGCCGGTAGCCCGGCCGCACGATCGCCTCGGCCGCCAGTGATACGAAGCCGGCGTTGACGGTCAGCACCGACCAAACAGGCGCCGCCACCAACATCAGGAACACGCCCGTCAGCGGAAATGCCTGCAGCAAAAAGATGATGGCCGTGGCGACGAACCACCACAGCGAAATTGGCATCGCCTTGAACATGGACCACTCCGAACTGGTGCACGCACTCTACGACACGGGGCTTGATCCCGCGTAAACCGTGCTTGCGGCGGAGTTTGCCGTTGGCTTGATGCGCGCACCAAAACGAAACCGGCGCCGATGGCTCGGCGCCGGTTTTGGTCGCAATTCCTTTGGCGTCATCTTATTCGGATGAACGTGCGGCCTGCCGCCGCTCAGTTGCCCTTGAGCACTTCAACCAACGTCTTGCCGAGCTTTGCGGGGGATTTCGATACGCGGATGCCTGCGGCTTCCATCGCCGCGATCTTGTCGTCGGCACCGCCCTTGCCGCCCGAGATCACCGCGCCGGCATGCCCCATCGTGCGACCCGGAGGCGCGGTGCGGCCGGCAATGAAGCCTGCCATCGGCTTCTTGCGTCCGAGCTTCGCCTGTTCGATGAGCCAGGCAGCGGCATCCTCTTCCGCCGAACCGCCGATTTCGCCGATCATGATGATCGATTCCGTCTCGGGATCGGCCAGGAACAGGTCGAGCATGTCGATGAATTCGGTCCCCTTGACCGGGTCGCCGCCGATGCCGACCGCCGTCGTCTGACCGAGCCCCTCGTTGGTGGTCTGGAACACGGCCTCATAGGTGAGTGTACCAGAGCGCGACAGGATGCCGACCGAGCCCTTCTTGAAGATTTTTCCCGGCATGATGCCGATCTTGCATTCATCAGGCGTCAACACGCCGGGGCAGTTCGGACCGACGAGCCGCGAGGACGAGGCATCGAGCCGGGCCTTCACCTTGACCATGTCCATCACCGGCACGCCCTCGGTAATGGCGACGATCAGCGGAACGCCGGCGTCGATGGCTTCGATGATCGCTTCGGCGGCGCCAGCCGGCGGCACGTAGACCACCGTCGCGTTGGCCCCGGTTTCCTTCACGCCCTCGGCGACGCTCTTGAAGATCGGCAGCTTTTCGCCGCCCTTTCCGGTCCACGTCTCGCCGCCCTTCTTTGGGTGGATGCCGCCGACCATCTTCGTGC
>JAGRKS010000074.1 GCA_020442185.1 Hyphomicrobiaceae bacterium | reverse complement strand
CGCCGACGCCCCAGCCGAGAACGGCGACGCCGTTGACCATGGTGGTATGGCTGTCGGTGCCGACGAGCGTATCGGGATAGGCGACGATGGCGCCATCTTCCATCTCGTTGGTCCAGACCGTCTGCGCCAGATACTCGAGATTGACCTGGTGGCAGATGCCCGTGCCGGGCGGCACGACGCGGAAATTATCGAACGCCTTCTGGCCCCACTTCAGGAAGTTATAGCGTTCGCCGTTGCGCTCGTATTCGAGCTCGACATTGCGGGCGAGCGATTGCGGTGTGCCGAATGCATCGACGATGACAGAGTGGTCGATGACGAGATCGACGGGCACCAGCGGGTTGATCTTGGTTGGGTCGCCGCCAAGCTCGGTCATACCGTCGCGCATCGCCGCGAGGTCGACGACGGCGGGCACGCCGGTGAAGTCCTGCATCAGAACGCGCGCGGGCCTGAATCCGATTTCCTTGTCGACCGCACCCGTGTTGTCGAGCCAGGCGGCCATCGCGGCGATGTCGTCCTTGGTGACAGAACGTCCGTCCTCGAACCGCAAAAGGTTTTCGAGCAGCACCTTCATCGAGAAGGGCAGTCTCGAGATGCCGGCGAGGCCGTTTTTCTCGGCGTCGGGCAGGGAGTAATAGACATATGACTTGCCATCGACGTCGAGCGTCTTGCGGCAATTGAAGCTGTCGAGGGATTTAGGTGTCTTTGCGCTCAAGGAAAGGTCCTCCGGGACAGGATCTAGCTGGTCATGATGGCAGAGCGTGACAGACGCCCGATGGCCGCAGCGACGAAAATTGCCGTAGCAGCGAATCGCGGTTCTGCCCTTGCTCTCGCTGCGCCGCCGGAGCGCCGGCGGAGGTGTTGTGCTGTCGAGGCCGGATCGTCGCATCGGAAGAACCGGCCGGAGCTGCCCAATTTTTTGCGCTAGCGTGATAGGGAGCGGGTCACTTATATAGCCCGGCCGCTTCTGCGGCCACTAAACTTCCGGCGTGTCACGGTTTTGGCATGCCAGCCGGCAGTGAGGCGCCACCCTGGCCCGCCCGGACGCCAGACAAGAGCCGAAGCGGAGCACCGTGCAGCTTTTCGTAGCAAATCTCGTTGTCGCGCGCGGCGGCCGGACGATCATCGACGATCTGACGTTTGATGTCGCGGGTGGGGAAGCACTGCTTCTCACCGGCCGCAACGGCGCTGGCAAGACGACGCTCATTCGCGCACTTGCCGGCTATCTGCGGCCGATCGCCGGGAGCGTCCGCCTCGACGGTTTCGATCCCGAGCGTGACGTGCGCGAAGCGTGCCACTACGTCGGCCATCTCGACGCCAACAAGGCCTCGCTGTCGGTGATGGAGAACGTTGCCTTCTGGCAGGGCTATCTCGGCGACGGCGGATCGGGCACCGCGGCGGGCGATGCTCTTTGGGCGGCGCTCGAACGCTTCGGTCTCGACGCACTGGCCGATATTCCGGCCGCTTACCTGTCGGCTGGCCAGAAGCGGCGCCTGTCGCTCTGTCGCCTTCTCGTCGCCCGCCGGCCATTGTGGCTGCTCGACGAACCGAGCGTTTCTCTCGACGCCGCTTCGACGGTGC
Organism: Hyphomicrobiaceae bacterium; assembly: GCA_020442185.1. GTDB lineage: Bacteria > Pseudomonadota > Alphaproteobacteria > Rhizobiales > Hyphomicrobiaceae > JAEUMD01. The sequence goes on along the minus strand of JAGRKS010000074.1, from coordinate 10,871 downwards.
TGCTCGCGGACGTGATCGGCGAGCATGTCGCGGCTGGCGGTATCGTGATCGCGGCGACGCACCTGCCGCTCGGCCTCGGCGCGGCGCGTGAGCTGCGGCTCGGCGAACAGGTGGCGATGTCATGAGCGGGTTCATGCGGCTGTTGAGGCGCGATCTGCTGTTGGCGTGGCGCGAAGGCGGCGCACTTGGAACCGCACTCGGCTTCTATCTGGTCGTCGTCGCGCTGATGCCGCTCGGCCTCGGCCCCGACCTCAACCTGCTGTCGCGGATCGCCTCCGGTATCCTTTGGGTGGCCTTGCTGCTGGCGGCTCTCCTGTCGCTGCCGCGCATCTTCGAGACAGACGCGGACGACGGCGCGCTCGACGTCATGGCGCTCGGCACCCTGCCGCTCGAACTGGTGGCCGGCGCAAAGTCGTTGGCGCATTGGATCTCGACGGGCATCCCACTGGCCATCATGGCGCCCGTGCTGGGCGTCCTTTTGAACCTGGAGGTGCGGGCCTATCCGCTGCTGTTCGCGACGATGTTGGCGGGCACCCCCGCAATCAGTTTTCTGGGCGCCATCGGGGCGGCGCTGACGATCAGGGCGCGGCGGGGCGGCTTGCTGCTGGCGCTGCTGGTGCTGCCGCTTTATGTGCCAACGCTCATCTTCGGGATTACCGCAATCAACGCGGCGCTGCTGTCTCCGGACGGTTTTGCGGCGTCCTTCCTGATCCTGTCGGCGATTTCGCTGGTGTCGGTGGTGCTCGGGCCGATCGCGGCGGCCGCCGCATTGAGGACCCAGATGGAATGAGCCCGCCGGGGGTGGTCTCGGCACCCGACGACGCACATTTGGTCGCATTTGCCTGCAATCAAAGTGGCAGCCAGTAGAATTGCGTATTCCGTCGCGACGTCTTAAGTGTCGGTCCCAGGATGCAGAACCAGTCGATAACGCAACGCCTCGCCAATCCCACTCGCTTCATGCAGCTGACGGATTGGCTCATGCCGCTGACGGCCGCCATCGCGGTCGTCGTGATCGCGGCCGGGCTCTATCTGGCACTGTTCGTTGCTCCTCCCGACTACCAGCAGGGCGAGACGGTGAAGATCATGTTCATCCACGTGCCATCGGCGTGGCTCGGGATGATGGGCTATCTCATGATCGCCATTTCCAGCTTCGGCCTGCTCGTGTTCCGCCATCCACTCGCCGACGTTTCGGCCAAGGCCGCGGCCCCTATCGGCGCGGCGTTCACGCTTCTTGCGCTGATTACCGGCTCGCTCTGGGGCAAGCCGATGTGGGGAACGTACTGGGTCTGGGATGCGCGACTGACGTCTGTGTTGATCCTGTTCTTCCTGTATCTCGGCCTGATGGCGCTGCGCTCGGCACTCGACGATGAATCGCTCGCCGCCAAGCAGGCCGCGGTGCTTGGCCTCGTCGGCGTCGTCATACTGCCGATCATCAAGTTCTCGGTCGACTGGTGGAATACACTGCATCAGCCAGCGAGCGTGGTTAAGCTCGACGGTCCGGCGATCCATTCCTCGATCCTGGTGCCGTTGCTCGTCAATGCGGTGGGATTTTCGATCCTGTTTCTCGCACTCCATATGAAGGCCATGCGCAACGAGGTTCTGCGTCGTCGCGTCAAGGCGCTGCGGCTTGCGGAAGTCGAGCGGGCGGCGAAGCGGGAGCGCACGGCTGCTGCGCCCGCGGAATAGCGAAGTCGAGGCTGGAATGCTGGCAATGATCGATCTGGGCCCGCATGCGGCCTACATCTGGGGCTCGTATGGAGCTGTCGCGCTCGTGCTGGCGGCTCTCGTCGCTTGGCTCTGGTTCGACGGCCGCCGCCAGCGCAGGCTGTTGGCCGAACTCGAATCGCGCGGTGTGAGACGCCGCTCTGATCGCGGATGATCCCGGCGGCAGGGCTGGGGCCGATGCGAAGTCCGAAGCGGAGAGGAACCCGATAGGTGCGCGATAATGGGTGAGCGATGAGCCGAAATACTGGATCAGCCGGAGCGAACGATGGAGCTGCCGCGACAGGAGAAGTGGTGGCGGCAACGCGCCGTCATCGGGCGGGCTGGGTGCTGTTGCCGGTCGCGCTGTTCCTCGGCCTTGCAACCCTGTTCGGCTTCGCGCTCGTCTCCGGCGATCCCTCGAAGCTGCCGTCGGCTCTGATCGGCAAACAGGCGCCCAAGACCACCTTTGCCGCACTTGAAGGCCTGACCGTTGGCGGCCGGCCGGTTGCCGGCTTCTCCTCGGACGATCTTGCCAAGGGCAAGGTTACGGTCGTCAACTTCTGGGCATCGTGGTGCGTGCCGTGCGTGCAGGAGCACCCCTTGCTGATCGCGCTCAACGAAAGGTCGGGTGTCGCCATCGTCGGCGTCAATTACAAGGATCAGCCCGATTCCGCTCGCAGGTTCATAGGGCGCTATGGCAACCCCTACGCAGCCGTCGGCGTCGATCCGCAGGGGCGTGGCGCGATCGAGTGGGGCGTTTATGGCATGCCCGAAACGTTCGTCGTGGATGGCAAGGGGCGCATCGTCTACAAGCACGTTGGCCCCATCACGCCGCAGAGCCTGGAGCAGCGACTGCTGCCGGTGATCGAACGGGCCAAGGCCGGGGCATCGCCTGCCGCACCCGCGTCCTGAACGATTGCGGACGTCACGCGAGGTCATATCGCTCCGTGCCGGCGGGTTCCGCGGCACCGAATTCCCACCCGTCCGTGAGCCGCGCTAAAGTGCGTAGTACTCGCCGGTCGCCTGATTGAGCACGGACAGCGTGCCGGTCGCGATGTCGAAATACGCGCCATGCAGTGCCAACCGGCCCTTCTTCTCGAGCGCATCGACACAGGGAAACGTCCTGAGGTTCTTGAGCGACGTCTTGATGCCTTCCTGCTCGAGCGCCCGAAGGCGTTCCGCGCTGGACGATCCCTGGTGCTTGGCGAGCACCGTCAGCCGCGCGTCCGTGAGCATGGACATCCACTTGCTGATGAAGAGGTCTTCTGTCTGCTTGGCCGCCGTCTGTTCGAGTGCGGCCCGCACGCCGCCGCAGTTTGCGTGACCCAGAATGACGAGGTGCTTCACGCGGAGATTGAGCAGCGCGAACTCGAGCGCCGCCGAGACGCCATGGAACTTGCCGTCGGTCTCGAACGGCGGCACCAGATTGGCGACGTTGCGCATCACGAACAGCTCGCCCGGCATCGCCGAGAAAATCGTTTCGGGATCGACGCGGCTGTCGCAGCACGACACGACCATGACGTCGGGATGCTGGCCGTAGGCGGCGAGTTCCTCGTACTGATCGACGTTGGGGGTGAAGTGGCGAAACTTGAAGCGCCGGTAGCGGTCGACGAGATGATCGGGCAATTGCGACATGGCGGCGCGGCTCCTTGAGGAGTGAGATCTGCTGTCGACGCCCGCTGGTTGATCGCACCGGACGCGGGCACCCGGACGAGCAGGCCGCGACGCCAGTTGACCTGTTTACGCCGCCGCCGCCGCGGGCTTATTGCCCGCAAACGCCAGCCTTAGCAAGACATAGCCGGCGAGGGCCGAGGCGATCGAACCGCCGAGCACACCGATGCGGATATCGGCCGCGAAGCTCGGGTCGGGGAAGGCGAGGCCGCCGATGAACAGGCTCATCGTAAAGCCGATGCCGCCGAGCCATGCGACGCCGAGCAGGCTCGTCCAGTTCGTTCCTTCGGGCCGCTCGGCGATACCTGATCTGAGCGCTAGCCAAGTGAATGCGAGGATACCGATCGGCTTGCCGATGAAGAGACCGGCCGCGATGCCGAGAGGGATCGAACCCATTACCTGATCGAGCGTCAGGCCGGATAGCGCGACACCGGCATTGGCGAAGGCGAACAGCGGCAGGATGGCGTACGTGACCCAGGGGTGCAGCTGCTCTTCAAGTCGCTGGAGCGGACCGTCGTCAGGATCGCGGCCGCCCTTGGCATAGAGCGGGATGGCAAGCGCGGTCACGACGCCCGCAAGCGTCGCGTGAACGCCTGATTTGAGTACGCAGACCCAGATGAAGATGCCGACGAGCACATAAGGTGCGGTGTTGGAAACGCCCGACCGATTAAGCGCCAGGAGAACCGCTATTCCCGCTCCCGCCAGCCAGAGAGCCGGCAAGGAAAGGTCGGCGGTGTAGAACAGCGCGATGATGACGATGGCGCCGAGATCGTCGATGATGGCCAGCGCCAGCAGGAAGATCTTGAGCGAGCTTGGAATGCGCGAGCCGAGGAGCGCCAGAACGCCGACCGCGAAGGCGATGTCGGTTGCCGCCGGGATAGCCCAGCCGTTTCGCGCAACGGGATCGGCGAAGTTGAATGCAAGGTAGATGGCTGCCGGGACCACCATGCCGCCGACGGCCGCGAACGCAGGCAAGGCAGCCTTTCGCAATGACGAAAGCTCGCCGACGAGCAGCTCTCGCTTGATTTCGAGCCCCACCAGGAAGAAGAAAATGGCCATCAGGCCGTCGTTGATCCACAGCAGAAGAGGCTTGTAGAGAAGCAGGCTGCCGACTCCAACGGTCACGCGCGTGTCGAGGAGGGAATCGTATAGCCACCGCCACGGTGAATTCTCGAGGCCGAGTGCGAAGATCGCGGCAATGAGGAGGAAAATTCCGGCGGCCGCCTCGTGATGAATGAAGCCGAGCGCTCCCTTGATCCTGGCTTGCACGACATCTCCCTATTGCATTTCATTGCGGTGGCACCACGACCGGGGCGATGGCGCGCGGATCGGACGGACTTTGCGAAAGCCAGCGCTATAGGTGGGTTTGGGATCGTTCGCCGTCAACCGCTGCGGTAATCGGCGGATCGATCAACGGACAGCGACGTCAGCGCAAGCGGACGGGCTGCGGCCCATCGCGACGTCTGCCGAACCAATTGCAGCTCGCGCCGCCCGATGCTTGCCTCAGCTGCCGCCGCGACACCCGATGCCGCGATCGCTGCGGCGTCCGGAGCGGACCGGCCGGCGAGAAGGTGGCCGAGGAACAGCGCGGTCATCAGGTCGCCCGTCCCATGCGGAACCCCGTCCCATCTGGGCACGGTCGTCAGCAGGGCGCCATCTGGGTTGGACGCACGCTGGTAGAGCAGGTTTGCGAGGTGGCGGGACGTGGTCGTGCCGGCACTCTCACCATGCCGATCTGAATCCCCATCGCCACCGTCGCCGGATGGATTGGCGATCGGTATCGACGTCGCCAGGACCGTCGGGATTGCCAGCATGCGGGCTGCTTGCAATGCGTCGGCGGCCGTCGCAACAGGATGTCCCGACATCCACGATAGCTCGAAGCGGTTGGGTGTCGTGATATCGGCAAGCGGCATGATCCGGTCCCGGATCGCGGCGGCCACCGTTTCCGTCACGTAGCGACCTGACGGGTCGTCGCCGATTATGGGGTCGCACAGCACGGGGACATGACGGTGCGCCTTGCGACGCGCCAGTTCAATCGTCCGGTGCGCGACGTCGACATGATCGGGGCTCGGCATGTACCCGATCAGGATCGCATCGATCGACGGCCAGAAACCGCCGCCCTCCCCGACGACACCTGCAACGCTGCCTGCATCGCCGCCTCCCGACAGAGCGGCGATCATACGGTCTAGCAGGTCAGGGTCGACTGCCTCGCCGGCAAAGCGCGGGTGGCCGGGGTGGTTCGAGAGCAGGATCGTCGGCAACGCCACGACCTCGTGCCCAAGGGCCTGCAGGCCGGGTACGACCGCTCCGAGACCGACGTGGCCCGACGCGACGAAGGATGACATTGCGAGGACGCGCGCCATGGCCGCCTGATCCGGTTGGGTGTCGCTGATTGGGCAGGACGGGCCTCGAGAAAGAACGGTACGCCCGGCGGGGACAGGAGAATAACCGACCTTTGAAGGCTTGTAATTCGGTGATGGGCGACTAGTGTTGCGCCGCGCCATAGTTGACCGACGGTGCAACAAGGCCGGTGTCAACTGGGGCGCGAGAAACGCCACACTAAGTCCATGATATTGCTAGTGGCCCTTGTATCGCGTCAAAATCGGACGCGGGTGGGGCCATGATGCGATTTTGACGCTCCGGACCATTGGTGTTGCGCCGCAAAAAAGTGATCCTGTCAACGGCTCTACCGCCGAGCCGACTATCCCGAAAGGTGCCGAACATGACGGTCCGTCCGCGCCGAAGCGTCCTCTATATGCCCGGTTCCAATGAACGCGCCCTCGAGAAGGCCAAATCGATTCCGGCCGACAGTCTGATCCTCGATCTCGAGGATGCCGTCGCGCCCGACGCCAAGGTCGAGGCCCGCCACAAGGTTTGCGCCGCCGTTGCGAGCGGCGGCTACGGCAAGCGCGAGCTGGTGATCCGCGTCAACGGCCTCGAGACCCCGTGGGGTGCGGAAGACCTCTTCGCCGCCGCCGCGGCCGCTCCGGACGCGATCCTGGTGCCGAAGGTCGGACGTCCCGGCGACATCATCTCAGCGGCGAAGGTTCTGACGGCCGCCGACGCACCCGACAAGACCAAGCTCTGGGCGATGATGGAAACGCCCATGTCGATCCTCAACGTCCGCGAGATCGCGATGGCGGGCATCGAACGCGAGCACCGGCTGACCTGCATGGTGATGGGCACCAATGACCTGCTGAAGGAAAGCCACGCCCGCGCCTACAAGGATCGCTTCGCGGTCGTGCCCTGGCTCTCGATGACGATCGTCGCCGCCCGCGCCTACGGCCTCGACGTGCTCGATGGCGTCTACAACGACTTCCGCGACGAGGCGGGGTTCCGCGCCGAGGCCGAGCATGGCCGCACGCTCGGCATGGATGGCAAGACGTTGATCCATCCGAGCCAGGTGGCGGTCGCCAACGAGACGTTCTCGCCCTCGCCCGCCGAGGTCGAGTGGTCGCGCAAGATCATTTCGGAGTTCCAGAAGCCCGAGAACGAGAAGCTCGGCGTCATCACCGTCGAGGGTCGGATGGTCGAGCGCCTGCATCTCGTCATGGCGGAACGCACGGTCGCGATCGCCGACGCCATCTCGGCGATGGACGCATAGCGGGCGGGCACGTCGCGCTCAAGATCCGTCACGACGCGGAGGCTGCGTGCCGGCCACCCACTGACACAACCACGAGAAACCCGGGGCAAGTACGATGCATGCGACCAAGACGAACGCTGGCAACTTTTTCGAAGATTTCAGCTTCGGCCAGGTGATCCGCCACGCGACACCGCGCACGGTGACGGCGGGCGACGTCGCACTTTACACCAGCCTCTACGGGCCGCGGTTCGCGGTCCAATCCTCCGATGCCTTCGCCAAGGCCATCGGCTATCCGCAAGCACCCGTCGACGATCTGCTGGCCTTTCACGTCGTGTTCGGCAAGACGGTGCCCGACGTCTCGTTGAACGCGATCGCTAACCTCGGCTACGCCGGCGGCCGGTTCCTGAAGCCCGTCTATCCGGGCGATACGCTTTCGACCGTCTCCGAAGTCGTCGGCCTCAAGGAGAATTCGAACCGCGAGACCGGTACGGTCTATGTTCGCTCCACCGGGCGCAACCAGCATGGCGATGTCGTGCTCGAGTATTCGCGCTGGGTGATGGTCCGCAAGCGCGACAAGGCGAGTCCGGCACCCGAAGCGATTGTTCCAAATCTACCCGAACGCGTCGATCCGGCAGACATCGGCAGCGCCGTGCCTCCGATCGACAACACCCGCTACGACGACGATCTCGCCGGCTCGCGGTTTCGCTGGGGTGACTACGACGCCGGCGAGCAGATCGACCACGTCGACGGCATGACCCTCGAGGAAGCCGAGCATCAGATGGCGACGCGGCTCTACCAGAACACCGCGAAAGTGCATTTCAATCAGCACACCGAAGCCAAGGGCCGGTTCGGGAAGCGGATCGTCTACGGCGGCGTCGTCATCTCGCTGGCGCGCGCTCTGTCATTCAACGGGCTCGGCAATGCGTTTCACGTCGCGGCCATCAATGCGGGCCGACATGTCGCGCCATGTTTTGCCGGAGATACGGTCTATGCGTGGTCGGAAGTGCTCGAGAAGGCCGAGATTCCGGGCCGATCCGATATCGGCGCGCTCAGAACGCGGCTCATCGCCAGCAAGAACCGGCCGTGTACCGACCTGCCGTTCAAAACGGCCGAGGGCGGGTATGAGGATGGTGTCGTCCTCGATCTCGACCTGTGGTTGACATTGCCGCGTTGAACTTCGCTTCAGCACGGGCGAGCGAGCCGCGGTGGCCGACCCAATTGGCTGGGATCGGCGGCCGTCGGAAGCCAAGTGTCGCAATGGTCATTTGACGCACAGAGACGATCCGCCCAGGGATTGATGTGCGAAACGTTGCGAATTCTGCTCTGGCGCGGCATGAAGCTGTGTATTTGTTGCAAACATCAGCTCGTGCCCTGCGTTCGGCGTTGACCGCAGGTCTTCCAGCGCTAACGATCCAGGTCGTTAGATGTCTTGCGTTGGTCTAGACTGCGCCGTCGCAAGACACGCTGGTGATCAACGCAAATATTGCTGTGAGTAGATTTGTTGTCCGAGTGTCCGTAGCCGCCATAGTGGCGCTCCGGTTCGGACAACTGCGGGGAGGCGGCTTCTGCCGTTGGTGTGCAGCCTTGACTAAGCGCATGGCCGTCGTTGGCGCGGGACTGGCGGGCCTTTCTTGCGCGCGCGTGCTGCGCCGATCCGGTGCCTACGTCGAGATGTTCGAGCAGGACCGGATCATCGGCGGTCGCATGGCGACGGCACGAATAGGCTCGGTTTCCTACGATCACGGCGCGCAATACCTGACCGCGCGATCCGCCCAGTTCAAGGCCTATCTCGACGAACTCAACGCCACCGGCTACGTGTCGCGTTGGAAGCCGCATTCCGCCGCCGGCATCGACGGCAGCGGTCAAATGATGCCGTGGTACGTCGGCACGCCCGGCATGTCATCCATCGTCCGGCCACTGGCCGAGGGCGTTCGCATCCACACCGGACGCCGCGTCCATACCATCACCCGCGTCGATCGCGCCTGGTATCTCTGGTTCGACGACGAAACGAAGGCCGGTCCGTTTGCCGCCGTCGCCATCACGGTTCCCGCACCGCAGGCGCAACTCCTGCTCGGCCCGGTTGCCGATATCGGCGAATCGCTGCGGCGCGTACGCATCTTGCCGTGCTGGGCGCTGATGGTCAGGCTGGACCAGCGCTCGCTACCCGATCAGGACGTCTTTTCGGATATGTCCGACGTCATTCGCTGGATTTCACGCAACAACTCGAAGCCCGGACGGACCGCGCGCGGCGAGACGATCGTGGTCCACGCCTCACCCAAATGGAGCCGTGAGGTCGAGGATCAGGAGCCCGAAATTGTGGCCGAGGAAATGTGGTCGGAGGTTTGCCACGTGCTGGCGCTGCCACCGGTCCGCCCGAGCCAGATGACGGCGCATCTCTGGCGCTACGGTCTCGTCGACCAGTCGCTCGGCGAATCCTTCATATATTCGAGCCAGCACAACGTAGGTATCGCCGGCGACTGGTGCCTCGGCCGGCTCGGCGAGCATGCCTTCGAAAGCGGTTCGGCGTTGGGTCGCGCGATCGTCGCGTCACTCGACTGAGCCGCACGCCGGGGTTGGCACCAATGGCCAGTGCCTTCCAATCGGGTGCTGTGAACTTGGCGAGCTTCTTTGTCATTCGACGAATTGCCGCGTTGCAACAGGCGCGCTACAACGCCCGCTGAGCCCACCGTCGAGGATACCCGAATGGCCGACGCCAGAACCGCCCGCGGCAGCGGACAAGCCCGCCCGCTTTCCCCGCATCTCCAGATCTATTCGCCGTTGGTCAACATGGTGATGTCGATCCTGCATCGCATCACGGGGGCCGCGCTCTATTTCGGCTCGCTGCTGCTCGCCTGGTGGCTGATCGCGGCGGCGTCGGGGCCCGACTACTTCAACTACGTCAACGGGCTGTTCGGCACCCTCCTCGGTCGCATCGTGCTGTTCGGATACACGTTCGCGTTGATGCACCACATGATGGGCGGCATCCGGCACTTCATCTGGGATACCGGTCGCGGCTACGACCTCAAGACGGTCGACTTGCTGTCGTGGGGGTCGATCGTGGCGTCCCTGGCGTTGACGCTGGCGATCTGGGCCGTGGTGCTGCTGGGCTGATGAGCGAGAAAAAGTCATGAGCATGAGAACTCCCCTCAAGAATGTCCGCGCCCTCGGCTCCGCAAAGGAAGGTGCCGACCATTTCTGGAAGCAGCGGGTGACGGCCGTCGCCAATCTGGTGCTCGGCCTGTTTCTCGTGTGGCTCATCGTGTCGCTGGTCGGCGCCGACTACGCGACCGTGAAGGCGCGGCTTGCGCATCCGGTGAACGCATTGCTGCTGCTGCTGCTGGCGCTGTCCGGCACGATCCACATGCGTCTCGGCATGCAAGTGATCATCGAGGACTACGTGCACGGCGAGTTCGGCAAGATCGTCGCTCTGATGCTGAATACGTTCTTTGCGATCCTGATAGGCGCCGGCTGCGTTTTCGCAGTGTTGAAACTGAGCTTTGGAGCTTGAGCGATATGGCGACGAAAGCTAACGGCGCGGCCAAGGGCCCGGCACTGAACGGCAAGGCCTACCCGGTCATCCACCATACCTACGATGTCGTGGTCGTCGGCGCGGGCGGAGCCGGTCTGCGCGCCACACTCGGCGCCGCGGAAGCTGGCCTCAAGACGGCTTGCGTGACGAAGGTGTTCCCGACGCGCTCGCACACCGTCGCGGCCCAAGGCGGCGTTGCCGCCTCGCTCGGCAACATGGGTCCCGACAACTGGCGCTGGCACATGTACGACACCGTCAAGGGATCGGACTGGCTCGGCGACCAGGATGCCATCGAGTACCTGTGCCGGCATGCGCCCGACGCCGTCTATGAACTCGAGCACTATGGCGTGCCCTTCAGCCGCACCGAGGACGGCAAGATCTACC
>JAGRKS010000007.1:5289-29878 GCA_020442185.1 Hyphomicrobiaceae bacterium | reverse complement strand
TTTTTTTGAAGGCGAATCCTGCATAGTAGAGCGCGAATAGTTACTGGAGTTCAGACGTGTACTCTACCTATCTTGACCGGCCCATCCGGGCCGGCTCCCCGGAGGGGAGTCGGATGGCGCAAAGTAGAAGAGCTGGCGGCGCTTGCGCGTGAGGGGATGGTTCGCTATCCGACGATCAGGACGCACATCCGGCGTGGGCCGTGCGCGCCGATCACGATGCGTCCGCCGATATCCGCGGTGCGTGACGGCCCTGATATGTAGTTGAGCGTCCGCGGCATGGCGCTGTCGCCGAAGACCGCGCGCACATTTCCAATGGCATCCTCATAGCTGCCGACAATGGTGGCGCGATCGACGACGATGATGTGCGTCGCCGGCAGGAAGCCGAGCGTCACCGGGTTGTCGGCGCCAGACGCCAGCACCAGCGTTCCTGTCTCAGCAATTCCGGCCAAAGCATATGACAGACCAGTGTCGTCGTCTGGAGATGCCGGCCCGCGCGCCGTCGCGATTTTGGCCTGCTCGTGCCAGGGCATCGCGTCGAAGCGAGGGTCCGCGCCGAAGCGCACGGCATGCGGGTGGCAGGGGGCATCGCTTGCGGTATCGGCGGCGCCACACAGATACGACGCGACGGCGGCTGGTACGCCGTCCCGGCTCGCAACGTCCAGAACGACGGCCGTCTGACCTTCTAGAAAACCGCGGAACTGCGCCAACAGTTCTGGCCGTGGCTGGCGGGCGCGTGCGGGCACGAGCGTGTCGCGATGGCGCGTGATGCGATCGATTGCACGCGTGCGGCGTCGCGCATCGTCGGCGCCGGCATCGAGAGAGGTGCGGATGCGTCCGAGTATCCTGTCGCGCGCGGTCATTTCGGTACGCCCCGTTGTGTTTCGGCCCAAAGTTGCTGGAACGTGCGGCCTTCGGGGGCTGCGAGATCTCGGTGGCGGGTCCAGCCGCCGGCCAACGGCAGGCGCCTGAAGCGGCGGCCTGCGCCGCCAAACGCGCCGAGTGTCGCCGCGGCGAAACGCATCGCGAGATGATAGAGCCGGGGCCGCCGTGCCAGCGCGGCCCATGCCGCGAGTGCGGTGCGTTGCGTCCACGGTGGCGCGCCCGACTGGAATTCCGCCTCGCGCCAGTGGCGCATCAGCTTCGGCAACGGAATTTTCATCGGGCAAACGGATTCGCAGCGTCCGCAGAACGTCGATGCGTTGGGCAGGTTGGCGCCCTTGCCGATACCGATGAGTGCTGGGGTCAGCACCGCGCCGATGGGGCCGGGATAAACCCAGCCGTAGGCATGGCCGCCGACAGCGCCATAGACCGGGCAGTGGTTCATGCANNGCGCCGCAGCGGATGCAGCGCAGCACCTCGCGAAATCTGGTGCCGAGAAGTTCGGCGCGGCCGTTGTCGAGCAGCACGACATGATAGGCTTCCGGTCCATCGGGATCGCCGTCGCGGCGCGGCCCGGTCGAGAGTGTCGCGTAGGTCGTGCATTCCTGGCCGGTCGCCGAGCGTGCCAGCAGACGCAGGATCGTCGCCAGATCCTCACGCGTTGCGAGAACCTTGTCGATCGAGGTGATAACGATGTGGATCCGCGCCAGAGACTGCGTCAGGTCGCCGTTGCCCTCGTTGGTGACGATGATGGACGATCCGGTTTCGGCGATGAGAAAGTTCGCGCCGGTGATGCCGACGTCGGCCTCGATGAACTTCCGGCGCAGGATCTGGCGCGCCTCGCCGACCAGTTCGGCGGGCTCGACGAGTCGGCGATCGGCCGGCAGTCCGGTGTGCTCCCGCCTGAAATCCTGCTCGACCTGATCCTGCGTCAAGTGGATCGCGGGCGCGATGATGTGGCTCGGCGTCTCGCCACGGATCTGCAGGATGTATTCGCCGAGATCTGTTTCGATCACCTCGAGGCCCGCCCGCTCGAGATAGGCGTTGAGGCCGATCTCCTCCGAGATCATCGACTTGCCCTTGGTGACGAGGCGTGCGTCGGCCGCCTTGCAGATGTCGAGGATGATGCGGCAGGCATCGCCGGCCGTCTCGGCCCAATGCACGTTGGCGCCCGCCGCTGTCGCGTTCTCTTCGAAGATCTCGAGGTAGGTATCGAGAAGATCGAGCGTGTCATTGCGCAAATCGCGGCCGGCTTCGCGCAGGTCCTCGAACTCGGGCAGCCGGGAGCGCGCGGCGGTACGCTGCGCCACGAGCCCCCCCGGCAGGCCGCCGAGCGCACTTTGCAGCTGCGCGTCGGCGAGCGCACGCCGGGCGTTGTCCTTGAAGTTCGGTGTTTCGGGGATCATTCGGGTTGCCTCGTCGAGCCTCGAGGCGCGGTGGCGATCATGTCACCTCGACCAGCGCCGGTAGGCAGGTTCTTGATCCTTCATGTCGTCGTAGAGCCAGACCATGCGATCACAGAACCACATCTTGGCGAACCACGATACGACGCCGCCGAGGAGTGTCAAAAGAAGATCGTTCAGGATTGCGCCGGCGACCGCCACGACGAAGCCTGCGCCGGCGGCGGCGGCCAGGATCGCGGCCACGCGCTGATGATGATCGGGAATGGCAATCCGGTGGCGGTTGAGCCAGACACGCTCGCCAAGTGTCGCCCGCGAGGCCCACGATTTCGTCGAGGCGGGCGGCGGAAAGAGGCGCGGGTTGAGCCAGAGCCAGCCAGCGACCGCGGCAAGCGGAACGAGCGAAAGCCAGCCGAGGCTCGTGTGGCTCCAGATCGCGGCGAGCAGCGGCGGAAGAGAGACGACGCGAGTCCAAACGCTCCAAGGGTTTGCATGCCGGTCCCAGACCTCGTCGGACATGGCGAGGTGTTGCCCGATGAGTTGGGTAAGGCGGCTTCGGGATCGCATTCGGGATTCGCGCGCCTCCGACCTCCGCGCCTAAGTCTCCTGCTCGGTCAGCATCGCATAGATTTCGTCCTTGAGACGCAGGCGAACGAGCTTCAGGTTCTCGAAATCCTCGTCGGCGACGTTGACGCCGGCCGCCTCGATGCGGTGAATTTCGCGGTTGAGTTCGTGGTATTCGTTGAACAGGCGACTGAAGTGACCGTTCGCGAGTTTCAGATCGTGGATCTTCGCCTTGTGTTCCGGGAACTCTTCGGCCAATTCGTGCGGGACATGCGACATCAGTCGTTAACTCCTCGAAGGGTTCTGCCGTGTAGCTCCTGGCGCGGGGTCAATCCCGGCGAGCGGGATCGGTCGGCGCGAGGAGAGCGGGCGTCGTTGTTTCTCCCGCCAGCACCTCGGCGACGTGGCGGGCAGCGATCGGACGACCTTGACGCGAGAGCTTGCCAGCCATGTTCATCAGGCAACCGAGATCTCCGGCAAGGACCAGCAGCGGTTCCGTCGCGGCGATGTTGTCGGTCTTCTTCTCCACCATCGCATTCGAGATGTCGGGGAACTTGACCGAGAACGTGCCGCCGAAGCCGCAGCAGATTTCGGAGTCTGCCATTTCCACCAGTTCGAGACCATTGATCGAGGTCAACAACTGCCGTGGCTGATCCTTGATGCCGAGCTCGCGCAACCCCGAACAGCTGTCATGATAGGTGATCCGCATCGGCTGGCCGGTCTGCAACTCGGGTGGTATTTCGCGCCAGCCCCTGACATCGACCAGAAAAGAGACGAGTTCGTGGACGCGCCCTGCGAACGCATGCGCTCTGGCCTGCGCTGCTGGTTCATCCTCGAACAAGCGTGGATAATGCGATTTGAGCATGCCCGCGCACGAGCCGGATGGCGCGACCACGTAATCGCAGCCGTCAAAAGCCTCTATCGTCTGCACTGCGATCGCCCGCGCATCTGCCCTGTCGCCGGAATTATAGGCCGGTTGGCCGCAGCATGTCTGGCCGGCGGGAACGACGACGTCGCATCCTGAGGCCTCGAGCAGCTTGACGGCGGCAAAACCGATCGAAGGCCGTACGACGTCGACGAGACAGGTGACGAACAGGCCGACGCGAGGCCGTTCGATGGTGGGCTGGGCGATGGTATCGGTTGAAGTCATTTGGCCCGCCTGAAGACGCCTTGATGATGCAGAGCGTCGCGCCAATCGTCGCTCGCTTCAAGTGCGTCGTATCACGCCGGGCGCGCGAGGTGCAGTGTTCAAGGCTTCAAGGTCTTGAGAAAAGCAATCAGGTCGGCGCGATCTTTCTCGTCCTTGATGCCGGCAAACGCCATCTTGTTCTTCGGCAGGTATGTGGTCGGCTGCTCGAGATAGCCGTTGAGGGTTTCCTCGTCCCAGACCAGCTTTTTGGTGCCAGCAGCAGACATCGCGCTCGAATAGTTGAAGCCTGCGACACTACCTGCCGTGCGGCCGAAAACGCCATTGAGATGAGGGCCGACCTTGTTCTTGGCGGCCGGGCCGACATCATGGCAGGCGCGACACTTGCGGAAGACGCTGGCGCCGTTCTCGAGGTCTTCGGCGTGGGCGGCGCCGGCCAGTGCCGACACGACAAGAAGGCTCGACAGCCCGAGACAGGCGGATGCCAACTTGGGAAAGCGGTTCTCGAAGATCATTCGTCATGGCTCCAGAGTGGCCGTCCGGGCAGGTTCGGCCCGTGAGGCTCAGGGGGCAATCTCGATAGCGGCTGGACCGCGCCGACTGACCTGGTCTTTCGGGTGTCGGCCGCGATGCCGCGGGACGCCAGATGATATTGATCGGGACCGGGTTTACAATGGCGATCACGACAACTAGGCGGTTTCTCGTCCAGCACGGTTATTGCCGCTCTTGCGACCGCTAACACGGGATTTCGCTGCGGCGACGGGAGCCGGGACATCGGCGGCCGCGGCCTCGAACGCGGCTGCGTTCGGTGCGGCATCATCTCCTGCAGCTGACCGGAGCGGAGAACCGGCGGCCCGCTCCCAGTAGCCGTTCCGGCCGTACAACTCGGCAAGGAACTCGATGAAAACGGTGACCTTGTTCGGCATGAACTCGCGACACGGATAGACCGCGAAGATCGAGACCGCCGAGACGCTGCGATAGTTCGGCAGCACCACTTCGAGAGCGCCGGATTTCAGTTCGGCGCCAATGTCCCAGGTTGAACGGAGCCCGATGCCTAGGCCGGCCAGCAATCCCTGGCGCACGAAGTCGGCGGAGTTCGACCGGATATTGCCCTTGACCCTGACCTGTGTCTGCCCATCCGGCCCTTCGAGGCGCCACATGTCCTGGGCACCGGCAAGCAGGCAGTTGTGGCTTTCGAGGTCTGCAAGGGTCTTCGGCATGCCAGCGCTGGCGAGATAGCTCGGCGCGGCGCACAGGACACGATGATCGGGAGCGAGTTTGCGGGCGACGAGCGAGCTGTCGCGCAGTTCGCCGATGCGGATCGCGACGTCGAAGCCGTCGCGGATGATATCGACGATGTTGTCGGTCAGGTGCATCTCGAGTTCGACGTCGGCATAGCGTGCCAGGAAATCGGGCAGGAAGGGCGCGATGTGCAGCCGGCTGAACGCCGTCGGAGCCGTCACCTTGAGGACACCGCGCGGGCGGGTGTTGCGGCGGTTGACGAAGTCTTCCGCCTCTTCGATGAGGCTCAAAATGTCGACGACGCGCTTGAAGTAGCCTTCGCCTGTTTCCGTGAGGGTGAGGTGGCGCGTGGTGCGCTGGAACAGGCGGGCGCCGAGCCGCTCTTCGAGGAGGCTGATCCGCTTCGAGACGACGGCCGGGGAAAGGCCCATTTCACGGCCCGCGGCGGACATATTGGCCGTCCGCGCGACGCGGGCGAAGATCTCAAGATCGCTGATGGCTGTCATGGCGTTCAGATCCCCAAATTTGCCTATTCCGCAGGCGACCGGTCAATTCCGCCTCCAAAAACTATTGCCCGTTCTATCGGTGATGGTGTGTCAGCGAAAGGGCTATGAGGCATATGAGTTGTTCGGATTCATTGAAAGTAATGGCCTCGGCGGACTGGGACCGTTCGCTCCGGCCCGCGCGAGACGGCAGTGGCCGGCCTGAAGCTGCTTGCCTTCCGTGGACTGTGATGAACGGTGAGGGGAGAAGTGCGGCGGGGCTGGCCGGCGGGTGAAGGTCGCGCAAACGCAACCCGCTTTGCCTCATTAGTCGGCTGAGCCGTTACAACGCGCAAAGGGCGGTGCGGCCGCCGCATGTCTGCGACGCACTTCGAGGCGGAACGATCCGCTGCCCGCTCCACTATCTGGCCCCTGCCGATGGTCACGCCCCATGATCCATGCGCGGCGCCCGAATGCGCTGAATGAGATGCGAGGTGTGAGCTTCTGGTCTAGACTCAGGGCGACGCATTGCATTCCCGTGGCCAATCGGCATGGCCCGTTCGGCGATCGTCGCGTGGCACCGCCAGACAGATGCGGCGTCCCGGCCGCGACCGACCTGCCGCACGCTCCCCGGGCCGAGACCTGCAACACGGGTTATTGGCCAGTGAATTGAGGAAGAGATCGATGACGCACATAGCGCTCCCCGAACCCGATCGCTCCATTGTCGCGCGCCGCGATGAGATTGCCGCCGATCTCGCAGCGCTGATCGGTGCCGACGCCGTCATTTCAGATGAGGACGGCCGCCGCACGTTCGAGACGGACGCGCTCACAGCCTATCGCCGTATGCCGCTCGCCGTCGTGCTGCCGCGTTCGACCGAGGACGTCGCAAAGGTCATGCGGTACTGCTACGACGCCGGCATCAAGATCGTTCCGCGCGGCGCCGGAACATCGCTGTGCGGCGGGGCGCTGCCGGCTGAAGACGCGATCGTGATCGGCGTCTCGAAGATGAATCGCGTGTTGGAGATAGACTTCGCGGGCCGCACGGCGCGCGTCGAGACGGGCATCACCAATCTCGCCATCTCGGGCGCTGTCGGAGAGCAGGGCTATTTCTATGCGCCTGACCCGTCGAGCCAGCTCGCCTGCACGCTGGCGGGCAATCTGGCCATGAATTCGGGTGGAGCGCACTGTTTGAAGTATGGCGTGACGACCAACAACGTACTTGGCTTGAAGATGGTGCTGATCACCGGCGAAATCGTCGAGATCGGCGGCGCTCACTGTGACAGCGACGGCCTCGATCTCATGGCGTTGATCGTCGGATCGGAGGGACAGTTCGGCATCGTAACGGAAGCGACCGTCAGAATAATCCGCGCGGCCGAAGGCGCCCGCCCGATGCTGCTCGGCTTCGGTTCGAGCGACGATGCGGTCCGCTGCGTTTCCGCGATCATCGCGTCGGGTATCATCCCGGTTGCGATCGAGTTCATGGACAAGCCCGCCATCGAAGTGTGCGAGAGCTTCGCCAAGGCCGGCTATCCGCTGGACGTCGAGGCGCTGCTCATCGTCGAGGTGGAAGGCTCGGAGGAGGAGATATCCGATCTCCTCGGCATCGTCACGGCGATCGCAACGCCATTCAATCCGAAGAACATTCTCATCAGCGACGGGCCGGTGCAGAGTGCCAAGATCTGGAAGGGTCGCAAATCGGCCTTCGGTGCCATCGGCCGTATTTCGGACTACTACTGCATGGACGGCACCATCCCGCTCGGCCGGCTGCCCGAAGTGCTGCGTGAGATTTCCGCGATCTGCACCCGGCACGGCCTGCGGGTCGCCAACATTTTCCATGCCGGCGATGGCAACCTGCATCCGCTCATTCTCTACGACGCGAACGACGCCGAGCAATCGACGCGTGCCGAAATCGCGGGGGCGGAGATACTGACGCTCTGTGTCGAGGTCGGCGGCTGCCTGACGGGCGAGCATGGCGTCGGAATCGAGAAGCGAGATCTGATGCGTTCGCAGTTCACCGATACCGATCTGGCGCTGCAGATGCGGCTGAAGTCGGTTTTCGATCCGACATGGCTGCTCAACCCGGCGAAGGTGTTCCCGCTCGACGCAGGCGCGCCTGAGGATCGCGGCGGGCAAGCGGCGGCATGACCGCGACTGCCGTGAGACAGAGTGGAGGCTCGTGTTGCGTCACTAACGCTTGGTCCTCGGTTGCTTCAAGGTGGGCTGCCAAGCGTTAGCGACAAAAGCAACACGAGAATTTGAAAGTTCCTAGCGTTCCTTACGACTCCGACACTTGGTCGATCGGGGGCTGCAAGGGGAACCAGGTGTCGGAGACGGAACACAAGTGGCACGCACGAGCGGCAGCGCAACGCGAGGACCGTTGGAATGAAGGATGCATTGAAGCCGGCGACCGACTGGGAGCTGGCGAGCATGATCGCCGGTTTTGCCGCACGCAACCAGCCGGTTGAAATCGCGGGATACGGCACGAAGAAGCGGGTCGGGCGCCCAATGCAGACCGCTGCGACGATTTCGACGCAGTCGATGCGCGGCATCACGCTCTACGAGCCGACGGAGCTTGTGATGTCCGCGCGCACTGGAACGCCGCTGGCGCAGGTCGAAGCCGAACTCGCGGCCAATTCGCAGATGCTTGCCTTCGAGCCGATCGATCTTGGCATCGCGGTCGGCGCTGCGCCCGGCATGCAGAGCATCGGCGGTATATTCGCCGCCAATCTGTCGGGCGCTCGCCGCGTCGTCGCCGGCGCGGCACGCGACCATCTGATCGGCGCCAAGGGCGTCAACGGGCGATCGGAGATCTTCAAGTCGGGTGGCCGTGTCGTCAAGAACGTGACGGGCTATGACGTCGCCCGCGGGCTTTGCGGCAGCTGGGGCACGCTCGCGGTGATGACCGAGGTCACATTCAAGGTTTTGCCATGGCCGGAGGCTGCGACGACGCTCGTCTATGCCGGATTGCCCGACGACATCGCGGTTGAGCTTCTTTGCACGGCCATGGGAACGCCCTACGAGGTCTCGGCGAGCGGTCACATGCGCGAAGCCCTTGCGCGCCGGCTCGATATCGCGGCGCTGGCGGGGGCCGGCGGCGCGCTGACGATGCTGCGGATCGAGAACTTCAGCAAGTCGGTGGCCTACCGCAAAGAGCGCATAAAGGATGCACTCAAGGCATACGGCGACCCGATCGAGCTCGAATATGCCGATACCCTCGAACTGTGGAATGCGCTGCGCCAGCTGAAGATGCTTTCTGACCAGTCGACGTGCCTCTGGCGGGTTTCGACCTCGCCGCGCAATGGGCCGGCGGTGGTCGCCGCGATCGAGCGGCACATGCAGATCGAGGCCTACTACGACTGGTCGGGTGGCCTTGTTTGGATCGAAGTTCCGGCGAGTGCCGATGCTGGCGCCTCCGACGTCCGACGCGCCGTCGCCGTCAACGGCGGTCATGCGACGCTGATCCGCGCCGAGCCGCAGGTGCGCGCGTCCGTCGAGGTATTCCAGCCGCAGAGCCCGGTGCTCGAACGGTTGACGCGCGGCATCAAGGCAGCATTCGACCCGCCAGGGCTGCTCAATCCGGGCCGGATGTATGCCGGCATTTGACATCGCGCCGGCGCGACCCGGCGACGAGGCATGAAACGTGGGACGGACGTGAGACGCAATGCAAACGAACTTCACCGCCGCGCAGCTTGAAAATCCGCGCACCAAGGAAGCTGACCGCATTCTTCGCCGCTGCGTCCACTGCGGACTGTGCACCGCCGTCTGCTCGACCTACGTCATCGTTGGCGACGAGCGTGACAGCCCGCGCGGCCGCATCTACCTGATGAAGGACATGTTCGAGCGTGGTGTGGATGCCAGCCGCGAGGTTCAGCACCACATCGATCGTTGCCTCTCGTGCCTCTCGTGCATGACCACATGCCCGGGCGGCGTCGACTACATGCACCTTGTCGATCACGCACGGGCGCACATCGCGGAAACAGGATCGCGCAGCTTCAAGGATCGCATGATGCGGCGGCTGCTGGCCTATGTCGTTCCCTATCCCGACCGCTTCCGCAGAGCGCTCCGGCTGGCGCCGCTCGGGCGGCCGTTCGTTCCGATCATGCGGCGGCTCGGCTTCAAGGAGTTGGCGGCGATGATGGCGCTGGCACCGCTGAAATTGCCGACGCCATCGAAGTACAGCGGGCCTGGCACCGCGGTGACCGAGGGCGAAAGACGCGCACGCGTCATCATGCTGGCCGGTTGTGCGCAGCAGGTCCTGCGGCCTGAGATCAACGACGCGACCATCCGCCTGCTGGCGCGCCGCGGCGTCGACGTCGTCGTCGCCAACGGTTCGGGCTGCTGCGGCGCTCTTGTGCACCACATGGGCGAGGAACATGCGGCGCACGAGCAGGCGCGCCGCAACATCGATGCCTGGATGCACGAGATGGAGAAGGGTCCGATCGATGCCATCATCATCAATGCATCGGGGTGCGGCACGACCGTGAAGGACTACGGCTACATGTTGCGCAACGACAAGGACTATGCGGAGCGGGCCGCGCGCGTGTCGGCGCTTACGAAGGACGTGACCGAGTTCCTGTCGGATTATGACCTCGGCCCGCCGGTGCGCTGGTCGAGCCTGCGCGTCGCCTACCACTCGGCCTGTTCGCTGCAACACGGCCAGCGTGTGACGGAGGAGCCGAAGGCATTGCTGAGCGCTGCGGGTTATACCGTGCTGACCGTCGCTGAAGGGCACATCTGCTGCGGTTCCGCCGGCACCTACAACATTATGCAGCCAGAGCTCGCACGGGAGCTCAGGGAACGCAAGGTACGCAACATCCGCCAGGTGCGCCCCGATCTCGTTTCGGCTGGCAATATCGGCTGCATCACACAACTTGCGAGCGGCATGGAAATACCGGTCGCGCATACGGTCGAGCTGCTCGACTGGGCCTATGGCGGCCCCGTCCCGACGGGGCTCGAATCGCTTGCCTCTTTCGTCTCCGACGTGCCGAAGCCCAAGCGCGACTACAAGAGCTTCATCACGTCGTGAGATGGTCCATCCGCATTCGTAACAGCGCCTCGTCCTGTGCCAGTCGGCGTCGGCGAAGTCGTCGTTGCCATGACGCTGCCCGGCACGGTGCTGCCCCATGACCAAACCATCGCAAGGGTCCATGCTCGTCACACTGCCCGAAATATCGTTCGTCCTGCTGCACGGCGCGTCACACGCGGCCGCAACGGCCCTTGCCCGGCGGCTCTTCGCATCGGATGAGATTTTCGACATGTCGGCGGTCTCACGCGAGGACCTGCTGGCGCTTGCAGCACGCCGCTGCGCTGCCGGCCTCACCACGGCGATCGTCGAGGCCGGCTCGCCGCATGGCGCCCACAAGCTACGCGTCGCACTGGCATCGGAAGCGCGCGAAAACTTCGTGCGACGGTTTGCGCTGGTGCTGCCAGATGCACCGATCGGCGAGCCGAACATCGCCGAACGGTTGCGGATCGACGGTTATCGCGAAGTCGTCACGCTCGAACCTGAAGCACTCGAAGCGCTGGCCATCCGGCGCGAGCGGATGCCAACGGACAGGCGCCGGGAGGCTGGTCCCTTCGACATCATCGGCGACGTGCACGGCTGCGCCAGCGAACTCGAGGATCTGCTCGCCCAACTCGGATACGTGGTGTCGTACGAGGGCGTGGGCGCTGATCGGCGTGTTTATGTCGACCCGCCAGCCGGCCGCCGTGCGATCTTTGTCGGCGATCTGGTGGATCGCGGACCACGCTCGGCCGACGTGCTGCGGATCGTGCTCGAGATGACGCGGCGCGGCTCGGCGCTTCTGGTGCCCGGCAACCACGACGTCAAGTTCCTGCGCTGGCTCAAAGGTGAAAACGTCTCTGTCACGCATGGTCTCGACGCCACGGTGCGCGACGTGTCCAAGGAGACCGATCAGTTTCGCTCCGACGTGACCGACCTCCTCCAGGGTCTGTGGAGCCATGTCTGGGTCGACGGCGGCGCGCTCGTCGTCGCCCATGCCGGCATCAAGGAAGCCATGATCGGGCGGGCGACGCCACGGGTCAGGCGCTTTTGCCTCTACGGTGACACGTCCGGAGAAAAAGACGATTACGGGCTGCCTGTGCGATACCATTGGGCGCTCGGCTATCGCGGTGAGACAGCGGTCGTCTATGGGCATACGCCGGTGCCTGCGGCGGAATGGGTCGCCAACACGCTCTGTGTCGATACGGGTTGTTGTTTCGGCGGCCGGCTGACCGCGCTCCGCTGGCCGGAGCGGGAAATTGTCTCCGTTCCGGCGCGTGAGACCTATGCCCGGCCGATCCGTCCGTTCGGTCATCCCCGCGCCAGGCCTCCGGGCGTTTGAACGGACCATATGGCCGGTGGGTCTGGCCGATCGCGAGTGTTCAAGTTTCCCGCCGGCCAGCCGCGCGGCTTCGAACCGCTTTGTCGGGCAATCCGTTGGCGCAAGGTTTGCAGAATACCCCTCGGTCGGGCTATTCGATAGCTGCTGCCGCGTTCACGTTGCTGACTGGCAGCGTCGTGGCGTCCCAATTCGAGCCACGACTGTCCGCGCCGCTCTCCCTGGCGTCGCGTTTCGACAAATGAACCAATTCTGTGCGGGCGTAGCGCGTTATGAACGAACCGATTTTCACCAACTGGAACGCCGAGCACACGGCGAAGTGGGGCAAGGCGCCGCTCAGCATCAAGCACCGACTGCATCGCCACGAACTGTTTTCGTTCGATGCGCTGGCCGATCTGATCGAACGCTATCCGCGTGAGCAGTACGCGCTCGTCCATATGGGGGCGCAGAAGGAGCGTCGGCTCTGGCGCGAGGGCGATATCGGCGGCATGGCCGGCCACGCGGTGATCGACGCGATCCGCAACGGCCGCATGTGGCTGAACCTGCGCAACGTCGGTTCCGTCGATCGGCGCTATCGCGACGTCCTCGACGCGATCTTCGAGGAGGTGCGCCAGAATGTTCCGGGCTATGACACCTATGCACGGACATCCGGCATACTCATCTCGTCGCCGCTGGCTCAGGTCTACTATCACATGGATCTGCCCGGTCAGTCGCTCTGGCAGGTTCACGGCCGCAAGCGCGTCTTTCTCTATCCCGACCGCGCGCCGTTCCTGACACCCGAGCAACTCGAGCGCATCGCGTTGTTCGAGGTCGAGGTCGATATCCCCTACGAACCCTGGTACGACGAGCACGCCAGTGTTTTCGAGATCGGCGGCGGCGAGATGCTGCACTGGCCGCTGAATGCGCCGCACCGTGTCGAAAACCTCGATTGCCTCAACGTATCGATGACGACCGAATACTGGACGGAGGCCATTCGCCGGCGGCAGATGATCAACATGGCGAACGGCATTTTGCGTCACAAAATCGGGCTCGATCCCAAAAGCGTCGCGACGAGCGGGCCGGGGTTCTGGGCCAAGGCGGCGCTGCAGGCCGGCGTGCGCCGTGCTGGTCTGCTGCAGAAGGACCGCCGGGCGCGCCGTCCCATCGAGTTCCGCCTCGATCAACAGCACCCCGGCCAGGTGATCGACATTCCCCAGAGTTCGGCTTGAGAGAGTTCGGCTTGAGAGAGTTAGGCTTGAGAATGGAAGCCGTGAGGGCATGGTCGTGGCGGTAGCTCGAATCGACGCCGCCACGGGAAAGACTGAGCTTGCGTCCGCGCGCGTCGCGGTGCAATCCGCGGCAGCTGAAAGGCCGCGTGCCGACGCGTTGGTGAGAGACCGATTTGTCGCACGTCGTTTCAACGGTCGTGACAACGTGCTGAGCGGCCTCTCGGCCGTCGTCGCCGAAGGGGCAGCAGGCCTCGCGTTCCAATCGGCCGAATGGATCGAGCACGCGCTTGCGATCATTCAGCATCGGGGCATCGGCGAGCCGGTTCTGATCCGCATCGACGATACCGTGACCGGCGAACTGGTTCTCGCGATGCCACTCGTCGTCGGCCGTCGTCGCGGCTTGACGTTCGCGGAGGGCATCGATGCGAGCGTCGCCGACTATTGCGCGCCCTTGGTCGGTCATGGAATGCCGACCGATGTCGATGCAGTGGCAGGGGCCATCTGGTCGGCATTTTCAGGAGCGCTCGGCGACGTCGACGTGATCGCTCTCGATAAGATTCCGGAGGCGGTTGTGGGCAAGGCAACCGCGCTCGCCGCCCATCCACTGGCACGCGACAGCAAATTTCGCGGCAATCGCCTCGAGATTGCCGATACGGTGGATGCCTTCGTCGCCTTGCGCGGAAAGCGCTATCGCAAAGAGGCGGAGCGCTGCCGGCGGCGACTAGAGGAAATGGGCACGGTGAGGTTCCGCCGCATGGCGTCGGCTGCCGAGGCCGAGGCGGCCTATCGCCAGCTCGAAACCTGGCAGCGCGAGCGCCACCTGGACGCCGGCCACGTCTACTGCCTCGATGAACCCGACATACGCCACTTCTATCTCGACCTTGCCCTGGCGCATCTCGATACGGGCTTCGTCAGCATCTTCGAGCTGGCCGTCGATGACGTGCCGATAGCGATCCTCTACGGAACCGAGCACCAGGGAACGTTCACCTTGCTTCGGATTGCGGATGCGGGCGGCGTCTGGAAACCGGTTTCGCCCGGGCGCATGGTCGTGCTCGAAATGATGCGCTACGAGGTCGCGCGTGACGTCAGAAGCATTGACATGGGCATCGGCGATTATCCGTTCAAGCGATGGATCGGTTGCGAGCCCTACCGTCTCGTGGATCTCGTGGTGGCGCGTTCGATCAAGGGGCGGCCTTATGTCGCCCTCGACCGGCTGAAGTCGTGGGCCCGGCGGCACGAGCAGCTTCGTCGGGCCTTTCAGCAAATCAAGCGCTTTTCCCAGGGCCGCGCGGGGAAATCTGGCGGCTCTGAGCCGCGTGACGGCGACGGCCAAGACGAGAGTTGATCGAGGGCCACCACGACACGGCTGGCGCCAACCGGCAGGTCTCGGGCGGCGCCCATTGGCGATGAGCGTACCGCATCTAGCTTGGTAGCCCTGGATGTCATGGCATCCGCTGCATCTTCCGCACGAGGTATCCCATGGTACGGGTCGGGGTTCGTGCCGCCTTTCCCCTCGCAGACCGATCCGCTATAAGGCGCCGACATCAACGATCCTGATCGCTCGAGATTGCCACGAGGCGCCCTTTTCAAATGGCCAAGAAGAAACAAGACACGGGCCCCGAGGCCCGACTGCCCAAGGGCTTCCACGATACCGATGCCGCGGAACTGCGCGCCACGCGGGCGATGCTCGACAAGATCCGCTCGGTTTACGAGCGCTATGGCTTCGAACCGCTCGAGACGCCGGCCATCGAGTATACAGATGCCCTCGGCAAGTTCCTGCCCGATCAGGACCGGCCCAACGAAGGCGTGTTCTCGTTCCAGGACGATGACGAGCAATGGCTGTCGCTGCGCTACGACCTGACGGCGCCGCTCGCGCGCTACGTCGCGCAGAATTTCCAGGCCCTGCCGAAGCCATTCCGCCGCTATGCGACAGGCACCGTCTACCGCAACGAGAAGCCGGGGCCGGGCCGTTTCCGGCAGTTTACGCAGTTCGACGCCGATACCGTCGGCACTGATAGCGTCGCGGCCGATGCAGAGTGCTGCATGCTGCTTGCGGAAACGCTCGAAGCCATTGGCGTCACGCGCGGCGGCTATCTCGTCAAGCTCAACAGTCGCAAGGTGCTCGACGGCGTGCTCGAGGGCATCGGCATCGCACCAGGCGCGGACGGCGACCATGCCAAGCGTCTCGGCGTTCTGCGGGCGATGGACAAGCTCGACCGACTCGGAACCGAGGGTGTCGCGCTGCTGCTCGGGGCCGGTCGCAAGGACGAATCTGGAGACTTTACGGCTGGCGCCGGGCTCGACGCACGTTCGATCGACAAGGTTCTGGGATTTCTCTCGGCGGCCAATGCTTCCCGCTCGGCCGCGTTGGCGGCATTGTCGCCGCTCGTCGCCGGCAGCGCCACGGGTGAAGCTGGCGTCGCCGATCTCGCGGAAATCGATTCGCTACTGACGGCGGCCGGCTTCGGCGACGATTGTGTCGCCATCGACGCGAGCGTCGTCCGCGGCCTCGAATATTATACCGGCCCCGTATTCGAGGCCGAATTGACATCGACGATCGTCTCAGCAGACGGCCAGCCCATGCGGTTCGGGTCCGTCGGCAGCGGCGGCCGCTACGACGGGCTCGTCCAGCGGTTCATGGGCCAGCCCGTGCCGGCAACCGGCTGTTCGATCGGCGTGTCGCGGCTTCAGGCAGCGCTGGCTGCGTTGGCTGGCGGCGCGGCGAAGGCCGAGGGCCAAGGCCCCGTCATCGTCCTCGTCATGGATCGTGCCCAGCTGCCGCGCTATCAGTCGATGGCGCAGGCGCTCCGCTCGGCGGGAATTCGCGCCGAGATGTATCTCGGCACCTCGGGCATGAAGGCACAGATGAAATATGCCGATCGTCGTGGCGCGCCATGTGTGGTGATCCAGGGCGGCGACGAGATCGCGAAGGGTGAAGTGCAGATAAAGGACCTGATCGAAGGCGCGAAGGCTGCCGCCGCGATCACCGACAACAAGGAATGGAAGGAGGCACGGCCGGCGCAGATCTCCGTCGCGGTCTCCGATCTCGTTGCCACGGTTCGCGAGATCCTCGCGCGTCACGCCAGCGCGGCCTGATCTCTCGATGAGCACCAGCGAAAGCCGAGCCTGAAACATGGTTGCAGAAACCGCAAAGAAGTTCGAGGCGCTCGAACTGCAGGCGCACAAGCTCATGAGCGTCTTCATCAAGGCGGGACATGAGGCGGTTGCACCCGCGATCATCCAACCGGCCAGCGTCTTCCTCGACGTGATCGGCGAAACGCTCAGGGCGCGAACGTACGTGTTCACCGATCCGGACGGGGAGGAGCTGTGCCTGCGGCCGGACCTCACCGTGCCGATCTGCCGCCTGCATCTCGAACGACACGAGGACCCGACGACGCGGGCGCGGTATTGCTACAACGGCCCGGCGTTCCGGTTCCAGCCATCGGGGTCATCGAGTTCTCATCCGCGCGAGTTCCGGCAAGCCGGCATCGAATCGATAGGTGCCGTCGATCTCGAGCGCGCGGAAGCGCTGACCCTTGTCACGGTCATCGATGCCTTGAAGGCCGTCGGCCTCACAGACATCAAGCTGCGGTTCGGCGATCTCGGCCTGTTTCGCGCACTACTCGATGCCGCCGAGATGCCGGAGCGCTGGCGTCGGCGGCTGCTGCATCAGTTCTGGCGTCCGCAGGCGTTCCGCAACGAATTGAAGCGGCTGACGACGGCGGCGATCGACCTGCCGCGCGATGCACCGAAGGCACTGCTGGCCGAGCTCGACCCGGAACGGCCTTCGGACGCCGAAAAGCGCGTCGCCCGCCACCTCGACGCTGAGGGGATAGAAATCGTCGGCACGCGCGGCGTGGCGGAGATCACGGCAAATCTGCTTTCGATCGTCGCCGATGCCAACACCAAGCCCTTGAGTATCGAGACGGCAACGCTACTCGAGGCCTATATCGGCATCGTGGCGCCGGCGCGTGCCGCGGGTGCCCGCATCAAGGACCTGCTGCGCGAAAAGAATATCGATATCGGGCCGGCTCTCGATGCCTACCATCGCAGGCTGCAATTGCTGACAGAGGCAGGTGTCGACATCGCCCGCGCCGACTTCGAAGCGGAGTTCGGACGCACGCTCGAATATTACACCGGCTTCGTTTTCGAGGTCGTCGCCCCCTCGCTCGGCGCCCAGAGCCCTGTTGCCGGTGGCGGCCGCTACGATCAGTTGATGCGCCAGTGCGGTGCCGCGGAAGGCGTCGCAGCGGTCGGCGGCGCAATTCACACCGAGCGCCTTCTGGCCGCGCTTACCGGAGGCGTATGATGTCCGCCACTCAAGATCGCCTCGTGCTCGCCGTGCCGTCGAAGGGACGGTTGATGGAGCAGACGACCGAACTGTTGGCCGCCGCTGGTCTCAACATCCGCAAGGTCGGCAACGCCCGCGGGTATCGCGGCGAGATCGAAGGCCTCGCAAATGTCGACGTGGCGTTCATTTCGGCTTCCGAGATCGCCCGCTATCTCAAGACCGGGCGGGCGCATCTCGGCGTCACGGGCGAGGATCTGGTGCGCGAGCAGATGAGCGACTGGCAGGACCGCGTCGAGATCCTGAAGCCTCTCGGATTCGGCCAGGCCAATGTCGTCGTCGCGGTGCCGCAATGCTGGATCGACGTTCGCGTCATGGCGGATCTCGACGAGATTGCGGTTTCATTCCGCGAGACGCATGGCCGCTGGTTCCGTGTCGCAACCAAGTACCTCAACCTGACACGACGGTTTTTATCGTCGCGCGGCCTGACGGATTTCCGCATCATCGAAAGCCTTGGCGCGACCGAGGGCACGCCGGCGGCCGGTACGGCGGATTTCATCGTCGACATCACGACGACGGGCGAAACGCTGAAAGCCAATGGGCTCAAGGTTCTCGATGACGGCGTGATCTTGATGTCCGAGGCCAATCTGATCGCCTCGCGCGTGGCGAACTGGACGCCGCGGGCGCGTGAAGCCGAAAACGAGATCATCGCCTGCTTGGGTCTATAGGCGGGCAGACCAAAGGCCGATGCCGGATCATGTCCGCTGGCTCGAGCGGGAGGCGCCCGATCTGGCCCCCGTGCCGCATCTCTCGATCCGCCGTCTGGCAATCGCCATGTTGCCCGAATACTCTCGACCAGCCGGCCGCGAGCCAAACGAGCAGTGGCCGCCATTCTTCCGCAATGTGTTGATCGACGTGGACCGCTCGAGGCGAGGGTTGCGATTGCGCGCAACTGAGGTCGCCCGAACGAGAATGGTAGCGGGACCCGGACTTGAACCGGGGACCTACGGATTATGATTCCGCCGCTCTAACCAACTGAGCTATCCCGCCATCGCTTGACGCTTAACGCGTCGCTGCCGCCCTCGAGGACGCCACAGCCCCACGCACCGACCGGCGCGTGAGGCTGTGTGTATAGGAATGCGAGCGATCGCCTGTCAAGAGTAGCGCCGAGCCCCGATCACTCGGCTGCCACCGGACGGCGCATCCGCTCGGCATCTTTGGCGAACTGCATCATCGTGAACAGGCCGAAGGGACGGATCGAGCGCCGCTCTGTCAGCGTCAGCTCGTCGCAAACCATGACGCGATTGACGTCGAAAACCGATCGCCAGCCGATCTTGTCGGCGAACGGTGCCATCCGCCGCTCGACCCAGCCGCGCACGCCCTGTTCCTGGCTGAAGTGATTGACCAGCATCACGGTGCCGCCCGGTCGCGTGACGCGGGCCAGTTCGCGCATGACGCGCTCGGGGTCTGGCACGACCGTCATCACGAACATGGCGACCACGACGTCGAACGATTCGTCCGGGAACTCGAGGTTGCCGGCGTCCATCTCGTGCAGGCCCGTCACGTTGTCGAGCCGTTCAGCGGTCACACGCTCGTGTGCCTTTTCGAGCATGTCGGGCGAAAGGTCGATGCCGACGATTTCGAGGTTCCGATTGTAGTCCGGAAGTGACAGCCCTGTGCCGACACCGACTTCCAGCACACGGCCGGAGAGCTTGTTGATGCATTCGACCGCGTGGCGTCGGCCCTGCGCGGCGATGTATCCGAAGGTTTGATCGTAAACCGGCGCCCAGCGGCGGTACGCATCTTTCACGTCGCTTTCCGCGATGTAGCCGATGCTTACGATGCGGCCGCCATCACGCTGCAGCACCGGCGTGCCCCGGTCTACCGCCGTGCGTTCCAGTGTCTTCATTCTTTCCACTCGCTCCTCGCTCTCACTCATCCCGTACGCGCCGTCGCGGCGGCGTGCGAGACAATGTCCTTACGCTCGATCGTCGTCCCTGTAGTCGAATGCCGTGTCGTCCCCGTGCGTTCCGTCCTGGCAATAAATCCGCCGCCAAGGATGCGCGCGTGCGCGCTGCCGTCAGTGTAAAAAACGCAGGCTTGGCCAGCGGATACGCCTTCGATGCCTTCTCCGAGCACGACGCGGACAGCCCCGTCCGCGTCGGCGAACAGCGTCGCGGGTGCGGGAGCCTGCGTCGAGCGCACCCGGGCCCAGATCGCCAACCCGTCTTCGGCCGCGGTGCGGATGTCTCCGTCGCCCAGCCAGTTGACATGGCGAAGGCCGAGCGCGTGCGTCTGCAAGGCGTCACGCGGGCCGACCACGACCTCGCGGCGTTCGGCGTCGAGGCGAACGACGTAAAAGGGTTCAGGCCCCGCGATGCCAAGTCCGCGGCGCTGGCCGATCGTGAAATGGATGATTCCCTGGTGCGTGCCGAGGTGGCGGCCATCGACATGGACGATGTCGCCTGGCTGCATCGCGGTCGGCTTCAACCGTTCGATGACGTCGGCATAACGCCCCGTCGGCACGAAGCAGATGTCCTGGCTATCGGGCTTGGTGGCGACCGGCAGGGTGAGGCTTTCGGCGATGCGGCGAACCTCGGCCTTCGGCAGGCCGCCAAGCGGGAACCACAGGCGGGCGAGCTGCTCGCGGGTGGTCGAAAACAGGAAATAGCTCTGATCGCGCTCGGCATCGACGGCGCGGCGCAATTCGGGACCGTTTGGTCCGTCGACGCGACGAATATAGTGGCCGGTCGCGAGAGCGTCGGCGCCGAGGTCGTGGGTGGTGGCGAGAAGGTCGCCGAACTTGATTTCACTGTTGCAGGTAACGCAGGGGATAGGCGTCTCGCCCGCGGCGTAGCTGTCGGCGAAGCTTTCGATCACGGCCTCGCTGAAGCGGCGCTCGTAATCGAGCACATAGTGGGGGATTTCGAGGGCCTCCGCGACACGGCGGGCATCGTGGATGTCCTGGCCCGCACAGCAGCTGCCGGCGCGGCCGACGGCCTCGCCATGATCATAGAGCTGTAATGTAATGCCTATAACGTCGTGACCTGCATGCTTCAGTAGACCTGCGACGACGGATGAATCCACCCCTCCCGACATCGCCACGACGATGCGGCGCCGGGCAACGCTTTGCGTTGGCGCAGGGATTGTGCCGCTCATTGTCGCCTTCGTCATCGCCAGGTGTCTCGTCGACCGGCAAGGGTTCGTTTTGATGCGCCGCGACCGGAGGATCTGTCCGGGGCCGGCGCGGGTCAGCGCATCGCGAGGCTGTGGTATTCCTGGTCGAAGCGACATGACGCCAGAGCACGAGGGGGAATTGTTCAGCCAGGATACGGCCGCCCCCATCGCTCAAACCAGACGACACCCCGCGAGCGAACCGGACACGGCATAACCCTCGCGCCAAGTAATGCCGGATGCCCGTGTCGAAACATGGGCGCCGACCGATCACTTGGTTTACGGCGTCGTTTTAGGACGTTGCAGGGGCTCCTGCAAGCGCGCTAGCGCCGCAGGAGCCAAGCAATTGGGCGAATTTCCGGGATAGTGCGCTCTTGTTCTCTCCAGAGGTGGCGCGTCCGCCTCAGCCGACGGTGTGTCGCGATCGTGTCTCACTGTCCCCAATTGAGCCAAGAGGTGGGCCGAAGACTGCAGAATGACTTGGGTGGCGTCTCGATTTGGACTTGCGTTAAACAAATCCGTAAAGGTTAACAACGCCAAATAGGTGAGTTGATACAGTGTTTTATTGTACGTTTATTGCGTGGCTTAGGCCCGAATTAATCCCGATGCGTTATCAATAGCGTCTGGTCTTTCAACCTGTATTGAGTCCAATGACCGAACATCACATGAGAGCGCGCGTGCGCTATGTAATCGGGCCCGACGGCAGCCCCCTGACCGTCGCCGATCTTCCCCCGCGCGATACCAAGCGGTGGGTGATCCGGCGCAAGGCAGAGGTGGTGGCGGCAGTGCGTGGAGGTCTCCTCAGCATCGAGGAGGCTTGCGAGCGCTACAAGCTCACCGTCGACGAGTTCCTGTCGTGGCAACGCTCGATCGACCGTCACGGTCTGCCGGGCCTGCGGGCGACGAGGATCCAGAAATATCGCGGTTGAGGGACTGCAGGAGCGGCCGGGTTCACCGGTTGGCGCGCAATCCCTGCAGCCTGTGGGTGTTGTGGACCCGCGTCTGATCAACCACCGGTTTTCGCAGGTCGGTCCGGCTTCCGGGCCGCTTTGCTTTTCTTTGGGGGCTTGTGGTTGGCGTCGGCGGCTGGCGGCGCGCTTGGCGTCCACGCATCCGCCTCGGCTGCGGCTTCACAGCCAAGTCCGCCGATCGCCCAGGCATTCACATCGCGCTTCAGGCGGGCGGCATCGGCTTCCGGCAGTTTCAGGTTCTCGATTTCAACCGTAGCGCGGTCTGCCGACGATACATCGGGTTGGATCGCGATGCGTAGGGCGCGGCCGCCCCTCTGGCCAGAGCCAGCTGCTGCCCCCTCCACGGCGTCCTTTTCACGGATGATGATTTCGGCGCGCCCACCCTTGTGGGCCGGCTCGGCGATCGCCTCGTAAAGATGCGTCTGTCGCATCGGACTGTCGAGGCCGAGCCAGCAACGGCGAAGCCCGCGCCCGATCCGCTCGTAGAGTTCGGTCGATGTGCCGACGATCGGCGGCGGTGCAGAGGGCAGCTCGATCTTCGGCAGCGACGGCAGGGACGAGAACACGCCAGCGCCGGACGGCTGGAGCGCCGAGGTTTCGAGGCCGCCGCTCGCACACCCGCCGAGTACGAGTACGGCGAAGCCGGCGGCGAGCGCCCGGATGTGCCGCTGTGATCTCGATCGAGAAATTGTCAGTCGTCCCATCGTGAACTTCGCCAGTTCTCTCGGGCTCGGATCCTTTTGCGCCGAACCGACCGGAGGCGCGCATGAAGCCGTCGTGTCGCTGACGGCAGCACGGTCCAGTCCGGCGGGCGCTGCCCGCAGCGTTCAGCCCATTAAGATGGGTAGCGCTGGGCCGGGACGCACGCAAGACGGCTGGCAACGGACACGCGGCCGGTGTGGCTATATTGCTTCGAGCCGCGATGCCAGCTCGTTTCAAAAATGTTCGAAAAGCGCGGCGTTGTGCGCTGGAATGCTTTGCATAATCCCGTCTGGGAACAGGGATATGCCGCACACGCAAAAAAGGGCGGTGCAAACCGCCCCTATTCAAATCCATCTGGACCGGCACCTTCAGGACCAGCCCTGCGACAAACCGGTACGGTTTCCGATAGGCCCTGCCCGGCTGGACGTCGGCCTGGTGGTCTGTCGCGCCAAACTCGCAACATTGACCCACCCGTGTCCGATTTTGACGCGACATAAGGCCCAAGAGCAGCATCTTGGACTTCGTGTGGCGTTCATCGCGTCACGGTCGACACCAGCCTGGCCGCAACATCGGTCGACGATGGCGCGACGCAATACTAGCGGAACTGGCTACCTTGCAGGCGGTCGGTGCGTGGGCGATTGCGCGAATTCGTTCGCGGATCTGTCGAATTGGCTTTCGTCACCTGTTCAAGCGCCTCATCGCGATCGCGGACGGCAGCCTCGAGTTTGCCGCGCAGCCCGTTTGCGGAAGCGACGAGATTGTCCCGGCGCTGGGCGGCCGAGCGCGCGAACGTGGAATAGGCGAAATGAGCCGCATCGCGAATGCCCGTGCGGTCCTCTTCCGCCTGGATCTGGCGCTCGAGATCGGAGGCCATCACCTCGAACTCGCGGATCATCTGTTCGAGATCCGAAACTTTTCGGCTCTTCTCGTCTGCGTCAAAACGAATTGCGCGGATTGCCGCCTCTGGTGACTTCATCGTTCGATACCCCAAACAAATTCGAACTTCAGCATGGAATAAAACAATTCCCGTGCCAATTCGAGCCCCGCGACTGACGATTTCGCCGCCGCTCTTTTGTTTTTGTGCAAATGCCGCCATTTTGCAGACGCAACATTCGATGACTATTACTATGAACGAAGGACTTTAAGTTGCGGTAAAGCAACGCGCCCGGACGATGACGTTATTCTTTGTCGTGCAATTAAAAAAAGGCAGCGTAGAAGCTGTGGCATGCCGGCGAATTCTGTTACCTCTTGAGTCGTGCCGAATTCGGGCAGGGCAGGCTGGTTCGTTAACATTCATTCGTCGTGGTGGCGGATCAATAGGCGGGCCGGTCGTCCGGGCGGCACATCGAGGGGCGAGATCGTACTTATTCCGAATTGTGAAGGTTTTGGCCGGCGGCTTCCTCGTCGGCGCGCGTGTCGGGCGAGGTATCGCCGGGCATGCGGGGGGCTCCCGTGGACTGTTCGTTCCCGCGTGCACTCGAAGAGTCTGAACAAGGCGTTGGTACGTGGCGGTAGAAGACAGCGATCCGATGCAACAGAAAATTAGGGTTTGTTAACCTCTTCGGGGTACTTTCCTAATGATGCATTAGCGAGAGCTGTTCAGCGTTCTCTTCTGATCGGGGCAGCGGCCCGGCGACAAGCCGGGGAAGAGAGGACTAGGGATGCGAGTTTTATTGATCGAGGACGATAGCGCGACCGCGCAGAGCATCGAGTTGATGCTTCAGTCCGAGGGCTTCAATATCTACACAACCGATCTTGGCGAGGAGGGGGTCGACCTCGGCAAGCTCTACGACTACGACATCATTCTGCTGGATCTGGGCCTTCCGGACATGAGCGGATACGATGTGCTCAAGATGCTGAGGGTGGCCAAGGTGCAGACCCCGATCCTGATCCTCTCCGGCCATGCCGGTATCGAGGACAAGGTTCGCGGTCTCGGCTTCGGCGCCGACGACTACCTGACGAAGCCGTTCCACAAGGACGAACTCGTCGCACGGATTCACGCCATCGTGCGGCGCTCGAAAGGGCACGCACAGTCAGTCATCGAGACGGGCGATCTCAAGGTCAACCTCGACACCAAGACGGTCGAAGTGAATGGCCAGAGAGTGCATCTGACCGGCAAGGAATATCAGATGCTCGAACTGCTCTCGCTGCGCAAGGGCACGACGTTGACCAAGGAGATGTTCCTGAACCA
>JAGRKS010000007.1:0-5244 GCA_020442185.1 Hyphomicrobiaceae bacterium | reverse complement strand
CATCTGCAAGCTCCGCAAGAAGCTGCAGGCGGCGACGGGTGGTCAGCACTACATCGAAACGGTCTGGGGGCGCGGTTACGTTCTGCGCGATCCAAATGACGACAAACACGCGGCGGCATGACGTTGCTTCCGCAACTGCATCCCGGACGTAATTCGAGGGAGGGCTTCACGCCCTCCCTTTTTTCTTGAATTGGACATCGCGGGAGATGCCGTCGGCTTTCGCTACCCGCCACCCGCCTCAAAAATTCCAACGCTTCATGCAGGCTAGCGGCTGCTTCGATCGCCGGATGATCGAGGCGTAATCGCTCGAATGCGACACCGCGAGCGCCGGCGAATTAACGCGCATTAACGATTGTCACCCGCAATCCGCGGCCCACGCCGTCACAGTCACCGATCATGCGGCATTTCGCGCACCGGGCCTCACTTCTTCACACCGTCGCACCCCAAATGCGGAACGTGCATTCACAAAGCGCGAAGCCCGAAATGTCTTTTCTCAGCTTTGAAACGGCAATCGTCGCATTGCGCCAAACGCGCCACGACCACGACCACGGCGGAGGAGGCGGACTGCGACGCGCATGACGGCGTTCCGCTCCGGTTGCCAAGGTGCGGTCCCGCATGTGGAGCGGCCCCGGAAATCGCGGTCCGCTTTCGGCGTATTCTTGCATTTGCGGCGTGGTTCTGGCGCATGTTCGGCCCAGGAGGAAGGCTGCCAACACTCTGCTTCTGCTTTAGCTTTCCGGCCTGACGTGCGGCTTCGAGGCGGGCGGCACGCGGGTGCCAGCCACCGGAGCGTAACACCAGCATTGGCCATAAGCCCTCAATTCCGCTATGTGCGACCTGCCCGAAACGCAACTTAAGAGACGAGATGAGCGAGACCAATCCCCGCACCGAGGGTCTGAAGGCGGCCATCGTACAGGTGACACCCTTCCAGCAGAACTGCACCCTGATCTGGGACGACGCGAGTGGGAAGGGGGCGGTGATCGACCCTGGCGGCGATCTCGACCGTGTGCGCGAGGCCATCGCCAAACTCGGGTTCACGCCGGAAAAAATCATCCTGACCCACGGGCATATCGACCACGCGGGCGGTGCCGCCAAACTGAAGGCTGCGCTCTCGGTGCCGATCGAAGGACCGCATCTCGCCGACAAGTTCTTGCTGGACGGGCTCGCGGACCAGGGGGCGGCCTATGGGTTTGCGGCCGACAACGTGACCCCCGACCGCTGGCTCGACGAGGGCGACGTCGTAACCGTCGGTCGCCACACGTTCGATATCCGCCATTGCCCTGGCCATTCGCCGGGATCCGTCGTGTTGCTCAACAAGGCGCAGAAATTCGCGATCGTCGGCGACGTGCTGTTCCGCGGCTCTATCGGCCGGACCGACTTTCCCTATGGCGATCACGATGCGCTGATCAACGCCATCAAGACCAAGTTGCTGCCGCTCGGTGACGCTTGGGCCTTCATCTGCGGTCATGGTCCGGGCAGTACGATTGCCCTCGAGCGCCGCACGAACCCATTTATTGCGTGACGACGTCGGCTCACAACGCGTGGCCCTTCCCTTCAGCCAAAAGGGGCCGTCGTGCGGTGGCATGCCGGTCCGTGTCGCGGAGCAGTCCGGGGCCTCGCTTTGCTCTGGCCGTCAGTAGCGGTCGAAGAGCCGCCGGCCGAGATCGAGGCAACCCAAGATCCCGCATTCCTGCGCGAGGCCCGAACGGCCATCCGAGCGACCTTCCCAGATATCCACGGTCTCGACGCGCAGCGTCTCGGAACAACTGCGGCGGCAATACTCCCAAGTGCCGCCGGGCAAACGGACCTGCGGTCCTAGGCGGGTTTCTCGGACGGGGCCTGATACGGAGCCATTGCCAAATCGACTGTGCGCGGTGACATAGCCTGCGTCGTAGCCATCATAGCCGCGGTCGCGCGAACGGGCCGAGGCGTCGAATGAAGATACGGCGAACGCAGACAGGGCGATGGCAGCGGCGATTGCTTTTAGTTGCGGGCGGTGCGTCATGTCTCAGTTCTCCTGATGGCCGTGGTCGCCACGGCCGAAATCATCGAGCTCTCGTCTGTCGCCTTCGGGTTCTCTGGCCCGATGGCTCCGCACGGACGTCGAGCACCGGATCGGACGGCCGTCCTGTGCCACCGTGCCGGCACAGCCGCGCCACCCGAGGCCTGTGCAGTTTCCAACGCGACGAGCCCGAACCTTGTCCCAACAAGGCGACAGCGAATTTTGTGCCGCAAGCTACCATCAATAAGTAAAGGCGGCAGCGCGAGTTCCCTCGCGTGCCGCCCAATCGAACTTTGTGTGGCCCGCCGGCATCGGTGGCGTTGGCCAGAACGGCAGGTCGTACTCAACCGCGGGATAAGGACAGGTTCAGGCCCCGGAAGGCCGAGCCGCTGGTCGAAATCGATACCGATTGTGACGAACTGCCAAGTCGCACCGACATGCGGCCATTGAGGCCACCGCCGTCGATCGACAGGCTGAGGCGGTCGGCAGACGCCTGACCCTTTACCTGGCCCGATGCGTTGAACGTGCGTTCTTCCCAATCGCCGGAGACGTTGCCGCCCGCGTATTTGAGATTGGCGCGCATCTCGATCTTGTTCGAAGAGCTTGCGCAGCGGATCGCCATGCCGAGGCCGGCGCCGCCGCTATTCGTCGTGTAATAGGCCCTGCAGCGGATCGCTTCGGACTTGCCGCCTTCGAGCTTGATTTTGCCCGAACCGCTCCATGTGCCAGCCAGCGAGGCGAACGGGCTTTCCGCTGCCACGGCGCCCGCACTGAACAGCGAAACCATGCTGGTGATGGCAGCGATAGCCATGCCATCGCGGACAAATCTCATTGGACCAGTGCCTCCCATTC
Source organism: Hyphomicrobiaceae bacterium (assembly GCA_020442185.1). Classification (GTDB taxonomy): domain Bacteria; phylum Pseudomonadota; class Alphaproteobacteria; order Rhizobiales; family Hyphomicrobiaceae; genus JAEUMD01. The sequence goes on along the minus strand of JAGRKS010000007.1, from coordinate 2,390 downwards.
AGTGTTCCAAATCACGGCGACGGGCATTATCCATGTTAATTGGCGAAATTGCGAGCATTGGACCCCTAATATCGCAAGATGTCGCTTTGCGGTCACGGGCCGCGTATGCGGTCCGCGAACCTCAAATGCTCAGGCCATTCATTTGGGTGGGCATCGGCGACGACGTACACGGCCGCTCCCTGGTGATCGATTGGTTGAGCAAGATTAGCGACCGGGAGCGGGTGCCGGGTCGGCGAAGTTTGCCATCTGCGCGACGAGGCATCAGGCTTCATCCACGCCGCCGCGTCAGCAAAGTGGCCAACATGACAGCCAGGCCGGCCGGGACGACCGCGGCCAGACCGTACCAGGTCAAATGCCAGCCGACGGCATCGTGAAAAGCCGCTTGCGTCGCGGGATCGATGGCGCTGACGTCCATGGGGATGTGCGGCCAGGTGCCGTAGGCACGCGCGGCGATCGCCGCCATCCAGGCCAACGCTGCGACGATCGTCCCCCAGAACAACAGGCCGCGCCCAGACTTTTGCGTTGCCGCCATGTCTTGAAATGCTCCTCGGTGCGTCTCGTCCCCTCGCCACATGCCGCTGCGCGACACGGCCGACCCATTCGTCGTGATCGGGAACGGAACTATCGTAACCGGTGATGGTGCGGCTGAAGTGAAGGATGCTGCAACGCCGCCGCCGTCGCCAGTCCAATTGACGCGGCGATCGACGTTTCCTCATCGATGCCGATTTCCTGTGACGTGTGATCCGCTTGTGACTCCGGGTAATCAACCGGAACTACGCGTTGACAGGAGCAGAAGCGCTTAGGCGTGTCGTCAGCAAATCGGCGATCATCATGGATGGTTCCGCATGCGACCTCAGCCAGTTCGATGCGGATCCGTTGGTGCGCCAGGCGTGATCCTTGTACACCTCACCATCGTGCTCTTCTGCCTTATCCTCGTTTGTTCGTAAAGTACGCTGTTACGCGCCTGGGCGTCCCGTCTTCTTCGGGCGGCCGCGGCGCTTCTTCTTCTCGGCGGCATCGTCGATGTCGCGCGTCAGCGTCGGTCGCTCCGGTAGCGGTTTGCCGCCCTGACGCGGCGGTGTCAGCGCGTGCGGCCCCATTTCCTCGAGCGTCGGCTTGTGCGGTCCGCGAATGCCTTCACCATAGGCGCCAGCGCTGGTTGTCGCGTTGGCATCGCGACGGCGCGGCACGGCGCGATCGGTGCCAGGCCCCATGTCGTCGAGCGAAGGTTTCCTGACGCGCGACGCGCCGGCCGCAATCGCCGCCACTGGCAAGTTGGCGCTTGCACCGTACTTGCGCTGTCCCTTGAAGCTGCCTGCCTGATCCTCGATGGCCGACTGGCGCGCCAGCGGATCGTCGGCGATCGCAAGCTCCGTCTCGCGCAACCGCTTGATCTCGTCGCGCAGCCGCGCTGCCGTCTCGAACTCGAGGTCGGCGGCCGCGCTCTTCATGCGCTCCTCCATGTCGGCGATGACGGCGGCGAGGTTATGGCCGACCGCCGCGCCGTCGGCTGCAAGGCCGGTATCGACGGTGACGTGATCCTGCTCGTAGACCGATTGCAGCACGTCGTGGATGTTGCGCTTGATGCTCGCCGGCGTGATGCCGTTTGCGACGTTGTAGGCGACCTGCTTCTCGCGTCGGCGTTCGGTTTCGGCCATGGCGCGTTCCATCGAGCCGGTGATCTGGTCGGCGTAGAGGATCACGCGGCCGTCGACGTTGCGCGCCGCGCGGCCGATGGTCTGGATGAGCGACGTCTCCGAGCGCAGGAACCCTTCCTTGTCGGCATCGAGGATCGCGACGAGTGCGCATTCCGGAATGTCGAGACCTTCGCGCAGGAGGTTGATACCGATCAGCACGTCGAAGGCGCCGAGGCGGAGGTCGCGGATGATCTCGATGCGCTCCAGCGTATCGATGTCGGAGTGCATGTAGCGGACGCGAATGCCCTGCTCATGCAGATATTCCGTCAGGTCTTCCGCCATGCGTTTGGTGAGCACCGTCACCAGCGTGCGATAGCCCATCGCCGTCGTTTCGCGAATTTCGCCCAGAACGTCGTCGACCTGGCTTTTCGCGGGACGCACCTCGACAGGTGGATCGATCAGACCGGTGGGCCGGATAACCTGCTCAGCAAACACGCCGCCGGCCTGCTCCATTTCCCAATTGCCGGGGGTCGCCGACACCGCGACCGTGGAAGGGCGCATCGCGTCCCACTCTTCGAAGCGCAACGGCCGGTTGTCCATGCAAGACGGCAGCCGGAAGCCGTATTCGGCCAGCGTCGCCTTGCGTCTAAAGTCGCCGCGATACATGCCGCCGATCTGCGGGATCGTGACGTGGCTCTCGTCGACGAAGACCAGCGCATTGTCGGGAATGTATTCGAACAGCGTCGGCGGCGG
>JAGRKS010000073.1 GCA_020442185.1 Hyphomicrobiaceae bacterium | reverse complement strand
AGGCGGCGCGCCTTGTCGAGGTTGCCATTATCGGGCCAGCTGTTGAGCGGCGCGAAACGCTGGTTGCCGGTGCCGGCACCGCCGCGACCGTCAGCCGTGCGATAGGTGCCGGCGCTGTGCCAGGCCATGCGGATAAAGAGGCCGCCGTAGTGACCGTAGTCAGCTGGCCACCAATCCTGGCTATCGGTCATCAGCGCCGTCAGATCTTTCTTCAGCGCGGCGAGATCGAGCGTCTTGAATTCTTCGGCGTAGTTGAATGGGCCCCCGAGCGGGTTACCGGCGGGAGCATTCTGATGCAGGATCTTCAGATTGAGCTGGTTGGGCCACCAATCCTTGTTCGACTGGCGCGCAAACGTCACGTTTGCCATGACCCCGTGCACCGGGCACTTGCTGATTTCGTTCATTGTGTCGTCTCCCTGTCGTGATCGCGTGAGCCGATGAGGGCTTTCATCTCAGGCTCGTATCGAATGATGGTCATCAGGTAAAGTTTAACTGACTGATGTATCTCATAAGGTGCTATTATGATGGTCGGTCCGCTCTCGCTGAACTTCGTCCGCGGCGGGTGCCGACCGCGCGCGGTCGGCACTGCGAGCGGATCGAATATGCTTTCGTCGATAAGTCGGATCGATGATCTGAGGCAATTTCGTCGCGCTGGCTCGTACGCGGGTCAATGACTAAAGGATCGCGACCGGGTCGGGTGCGTCCGTGTGCGCCGTCGGATTGTCGACTGCTGATCCGGGCTCGCTCAAGGTTGCTCTAGGGTGCCCAGAGTTCGGGGCGCAACCAGAACTCCGGCACGATCAGCCGCCCATTGCATGGCGTCGAGCCGTTCAAAAGTGCCAGCGATTGCCAGGCCGGACGCCATTCGGCAACGAGCGGATACGGCGGCGCGATATCGGCCTCGGTCGAAAAGCCCAGTCGGCCGTAGTAGGCAGGATCACCCAGCACGAGGACGCGCGATATGCCGTCGGCACCCAGGCGGGCGAAGCCGTCGCGGATCAGCGCGCTGCCGATTCCTTGCCGCTGCCGCTCCGGCGCTACCGCCAGCGGTCCGAGCAACGCCATGCGCTGATCAATGCCATCAACGCGGCATATCGAAAAGGCGATGTGTCCGATAAGCGTGTCGCCTGATGTGGCCGCGAGCGACAAGACGTCGTCGCGTCGGACCAGTAGTCCGTCGAGCAGCGGCGATAGATCCTCACCCGCCAACGTGGCGCGGTAGAGCGCTCTGATCGACTGAATGTCGCCAGGACCGCTTCTGCGGACATCAAAGTCGGCGTGCATGATGCGAGCCAGGAACCAAGCCCTTCCTCACGATGACTTGTCGCGCATCCCCAGCGTCCGCAACCGCAGCGCTTGCAATCGGATGAAGCCTTCGGCGTCCTTCNNAGGCGCCGCGGTCGTCCTCGAATGTCACGAGCTGGTTGGAATAAAGCGACTTGGCGCTCTTGCGGCCGATGACGATGGTGTTGCCCTTGTAGAGCTTGAGGCGAACCTCGCCCTCGACGTTTTCCTGGCTCTTGTCGATCAGCGCCTGAAGCATCTCGCGCTCGGGCGAGAACC
>JAGRKS010000072.1 GCA_020442185.1 Hyphomicrobiaceae bacterium | reverse complement strand
GCGGCTGCGGCTGCGCGCTTGGCATCGGCACCGGCGGCGGCTGCAACGGACGTCTCGATTTCGGCACGCGTGGCCTCGGCCTTGCCACCCAGCAGATTGAACGCATCACGCCGCGCGATGATCTGCTCGGCGAGCTGGCGCTTCGTCAGACCGCGCTTCGGCGCCTCGTTGACCAGCGTCGGGTAGTCCGCCTCGGCGACCGATGACGGCCAGTTGGCGTCGCGGTAGCGGATCGCCTCGTCGTACTTGTTGTTGTAGCGAGCGTCGCGCGACGGCGAATGCGTGTAGAGCGCGTCGCAGATCGCGTCGATCGCGCGATGCGCGTCGGACGTGACGACGGCCGCGACCGCATCGTCGATCGTGGCGGCCGGGACGCCGGCCTCCGCGAGTTCGGCAGCCGAGCAGTTGATGAACTGGCGGCCGTTGTGCGTGAGACTGAGCAGCATTTTCAATCACCTTCTGGATCGAGGATCACACGAGCGCGAGGTTGGTCACCAGCTGCGGCAGGGTCACGGGGTCCGTGCCGCTGGTGCTGGTGTAGTTCGCGTAGAGCTTGCCCTTGTAGTCCTGGTCGGTGTTCACGACGGCGGTGAGGTAGAGGGCATGCGGGATGTTGTAGGAACCGAACAGCGGACAGAACGGCGCGGCCGGGATCACCAGGTCGCAGTAGATGAGGCCGATAAACGGCATGCCGTTGACCGAGCTGGCGCTCTGGGTGAGCGTGACGATGCCCGTCAGGTTGGCGTGCACCGGGAACGTGCCCCAGTTGCCGTCGAGCGTCGGCATCACGACCGTCAATCCCTCGATGACGATCGAGCCGCCGTTGGCGAGCGCGAAGTTGGTGAGAACGCGATGCGTCGTGGCGCCGATGACCTGCGTCTGCCGGGTGAACTGCAGGTTGGTGCGAACGGAGCCGATCGCCTTCACCTTGATGCGCTTGCCATCGATTATGACCACGGCGTCCATCGTGTAGTCGCCGATGACGTAGATCGTGCCGAGGCCGCCACGCGGCACCGACGCGACGGCTTTCGCCATTGTCTTGTAGGGCGACGCCTGCGTGCCCGGGTTCGTGTCGACGCCCGAAACCTGATCGACGTAGCAGGACACCGTCAGCCCTGCGATGCGGTTGTTGTACGTCGTCGTCACGGAGGCGATCTGGGCCTGCGCCGCCGTCGCGATCTGCTGCGGCAACGAGAGGTTCTGCCCGCCGATCTCGACGAGGCTGGCAATCTGTTGCTCGGTGGTTGTCATGATGTCCTCGCTTGTCGCGGTTGATGACGGGTGCGGTTAGCTGTAGGTCTTCTGGACCTGGGCGGTGTAGGTCGCGACGTCGTCGATCAGCACGCGGTTCTGCAACCGCAGCAGTTCGGCGGAGAGCGCCGCGAAGGGGCCGACGATCGTCAGATTGACGTTCGGCGCTCCGACGATCATCTGCACGCTGTCGGCGGGGAGCCCGAACAGCGCGATCGTCAGCACCGAGGCCATCGGCACGCCGGCCTGCTTGTAGAACAGCGCTGTGGCGTCCGCCGACCAGATCGCGAACAGCGTCCCGTCGTCGAGGAAGTAGCCGATCTCGCGGACCCAGCCCTGCGGCGCGCCATCACACAGCACCGAGAGCGCGACTTCATTGCCGCTGAGGTTCTCGGCGCTGCCGATCTGATAGCGCGCGAACTCGTGCGCGAGCGCCGTCTCGGTGCCGGTCGGCGTATAGCCGTTGCGCGTCGCGCCGACGAGCTTGCCGTCGCCGAGTGCGACGTGCGTGACCTTGGCCTTCATGCCGGCATTGACCGCCAGCATCGTCTTGTTGATCCCGGCCTGAGTGATGACGGGCGCGATGATGTTCTCGACACTCATGCGGGCGATGCCTCCATGCTGAATGCTACAAAGCCGAGCGACCGCACGCGGCAGACGGCGGCGGCGCCCTTGACGAGATCGACGAGCGGACGGGCCGCCTGCCCCACCGTCGCGACGCCGAGCGAACGGACGCGCGCAACCGCCGCGGCCTGGCTGCCGGCATCGGTGCGCGGGCGAGCCACCTGCGGGACATGCGGCGCGCCGATCTGGCGATAGCGCGCGACGGCCGCGAGATCGCGCGCCGATCCGACGCCGATCTCGAACGAGAACCAGCGCGAAACCGGCTTGACCGACTTGATCGTCTCCAGGATGTCGCGCGTGAGCTGCGGCGTGATCAGCGCGTCCGCATCACCGAACAGGCGCGCCGTCGGATAGGCCGTGACCGCGAACGTATAGGGCTCGCCGGCAGGGGCCTGCTCGAACCACTCCTTGATCAGCGTCTTGACGCCCAACGCATCGAGCGCGCGCTGCATGGCGCGTCGCGTGCCCTTGAGGCGGTGGATTTCAGGGGCGCGACGGATCACTTCGCGCTTGACGCTCTCGGGCCAGGCCGGGTTCCAGTGATCGACACTCCAGGCGGCGGCGAGATACGGCAGCAGATGCACCGGACAATCATCCGGCGACCAGACGGCGCGGATCAGATGCGATGGAGCGGCCAGGAGGCGCGCGTCGGCGCCCGAGATCGCCACTTCGAGCGGCGTCGCGTCGCGCGGATCGTAGGGCAGCAGATGCTCGGCCCGCGGCGTCTCGATGACGTCAACCATCGATCACCTCGTGCGTGATCGTGATGCCGGTGCAGTAGGGGGCACCCTGCGGCCCTGGGTCGATCTCGGCGGCTGGCGATGAGATCGTGACCTTGATCGTGTTCGGCGAATGCGCCGCGTCGTAGAGCCCGGACAGGGCAACGATCGAGCCGACGCGATGCGTCTCCGCCGCGTAGGACTCAAGCTCGCGCCGGGCTTCATCCACGACGAGCGAGGCGTCGGCGCCGCGACGGATGACGAGGTGCGCGGCGATGACGTAGTCGGCGATCGTCGCCGGGTACGCGTGGACGAAATCGGCGAGCGGGCGGCGGTCGTCTGCCGAGCAGGCATCGAGCACGGCGGCGACGAGCGCCGGCGGCGCGGCCCCATCGCCTGTCCGCGACAGCACGTAGAGATGCACGTGGCCGAGGTCGACGAAGTCCTCCTCGGGGCCGTAGACGCCACAATCGAGGACGTCGAGCGATGCCGTCATGGCATGAAACAGGTAGGCGCCGTAGGGGCCACAGGTCGAGAACGCTTCGAGCGCCAGCTGGTAGCGCCGCTTCAGGCGAGCGTCGTCCTCGACGATCTCGGCGGTCGGCGGGGATGCGGCGGGGTCTGCGGCGAGACGCATGCGCTCGACGCCGAGGCGCGAGCAGATATTGTCGAGGTCGGCGCCCTGGGACGTCGGCAGCAACACGGCGCGGACCGCGTCGTTGATGCGCTCATGGACGATCACCTCGCGCTCGGCGCTGACCTCCTGATCGACAACCAATGGCTCCAGCTCGGAGCGGTAGAGTACGGCTTCGAGGTCGGCAAGGAGCTCGGCGTCGTCGGTGCGAGCACGGACGCGCGCCATGATGTCGGCCTTGCGCAGCGCCAACAGCGCCTCGAAGTCCGGAACCTGGACGGCGTCGGGCGGCGGCAGCCTGTCCAATTCGATGGCGACGAAGCGGCTCATGCGGCGAGCCTCGTCGTCACCGGCAGGTCGAGATAGCTTTCCGCGCCAGTCTCCGCCATGTCACCCTTGAGGGCGCCCAGGCGCTCGATGAAGCTGAGCGCGAGACCGAGGCGGCCCGTGACCGTCGCCTCGGCGATCTCGACGCGCGTCAACAGCATGCGCGGCTCCCACACATCGAGCGCGACGGCGATCGGCATGGCCGCCGCCGCGACGTCGTTCTCGGTGATCGGCCGGTCCTGCAGGGTGCTGTCGTCGCAGCCGACGGGCCGGCGCTGCACGCGGGTGCCGACGCGTGTCGCAAACAGGATCTCGACCGACTGCGCGAGATGCGCGCGGCCCCTGATCCAGCGTCCGGTCCTGCGGTTCATGCCAGCCACGGAGCGGCTCCTACTCGTCGCCCGTCGAAGCGGCGTCGAACGCCGTTCGCGACGTCTTCGACGCGCCCTCGGGCGAGGCGATGTCGCCGGCATAGAGGTGATAGCGGGCCTCACGCTCGCTGAGCGAGATCGTGTTCGGGCTGGCCTCGGTGCCGGGCGTCATGAGCTGGCCCTTGTGCCAGAAAGCCTGCCTGATCTCGTAGCTGATCGTCGCTGCCATCCGTGATCTCCGTGCCGTGAGTTGATGCCGGTCGCGCGCGTGATGCGTCGATCGGTCAACCATGGCGCGGCGCGCGCGCTGGCGTCACGGGGACAGTCATTTTAAGCGCAACGCGCGCTAATCGTTGGCGTAGGTGTCGGGCGAGCCGTCGGCGATGACGGCGCCGCACGCCGTCGCATCGCCGACGCGGGCCGCCCTGCGGGAGTTGACGTAGACGTCGGGCGAGCCCTCGACGATCGGGTTCGGGCCGTGGATCGGGCAGCCGTAGATGTCGCCGACGCGCGCGGCGCCGATGCCATTCCAGAACGTGTCATCCGATGCGGTGATGATGGCGCCGCCGTGAGAGCCGGGATCGCCGAGGCGTGCGAGCTTGGGCATTATGAGCTCGTCGGGTTGAGATCGATGCGCGGGCTCTTGATGACGTGACTGTCGCCGCGCACCGTGACGCTCGACGAGCCGATCGTCTCCTTGATCTCGTCGCCCTTGTTCGACGGCTGCGTGTTCTCGTTCGAGAACGCCGCGGAGACGGCGATGGCGTCGTGCAGCTGCCCGGACGGCGAGAACATCATCATGCGCTGCCCCTTGGTCGGCGGGCGCCACGTCTTGATGCCGCCGCCGACTTCGGCCCAGGGAATCCAGTCGGTCTTGATCGTCTGGTTGTCGCCCTCGCCCTCGTCGATGAGCTTGACGAGGCCCTTCGCGGCGTCGATCTCCTCGACCTTGGCGTAGCGCACCATGTTACGCAGCCGACGCTCGATCTCGGGTATGCGGCGCAGCAGGTCCTCGAATTCGGCACTCATGGCGTTGTCTCCTCGGGTGTTCCGTCAGCCATCAGGCGCTCGTAGGCGACGTTGCGTCCGACGCGCACCACCGTCTGCCAGGCGAGCGAGAAGAGGGCGATCGAACCGGCCTCGCGCACGGCGCCCGAGTAGTGATTGTCGAGCTGCAGCTGCGTGCCAGGCTCCGACCAGCGCGTGAAGCTCCTCGCAGAGATGCGCTCGACCAGCGCCTCGGCGATCCTCAGCGCGATGACGTCGGCGCCGGACGCGGCAAGCGGGCGCGTCACGATGTAGGCGGCGCACTGCAGGCGCACGTCCTGCTCGCGCGTCGAGACCGCATCGAGCGGACCGCCGAGGATCGAGACGCGGATCGCCGGCGCCTTCAGCGAGAACGCCTTCAACTCGTCGAGATCGAACGGGCCGAAGTGTGCCTCGACCGAGCGCATATCTGGGATGAACTGCTTGAAGTCCCGGACGAGTGCGTCGCGCAGCTCGACGAGGCGGCTTTCGGTTGGCATCCAGTCGTCTCCGTCAGTTCAACAGCTGGCCGATGGCGGTCAGCAGCACGCGCTCCAGCTCGACGCGGTTGGCCGCCGACACGCCGAGGTAGGGTCGCGCCGGGATCGTCACCTGGTCGGCGAAGACGAGGCCGCCGCCGCTGCCGGGAAACACCAGCTTGCGGGCGGCCTTCGGGCGGATCGTGCCACCGAACTGATGTATCGCGGCATAGACGAGACCGGAGCCGATGCGGACCTCGGAGGCACCGGTCCGATAATGAATCGAATCGCGCAGGCCGCCGCGACGCACCAGGATCGACGTGCCGGCGCGGTTAGGCTTCCAGGCGGCCCCATCGGGCGACGTCTTCTCGGATGTAATGCGCCGCCGCGTCTGGCTCTCGACGGTGGCGCCCAACGCTTCGAGCATCAACGCGTGGTTGAGGCTCGACAGGCGCGCCAGACGATCGGCGAGACGATCGAGGCCGTGGATTTCGATGCCGACATTGACGCCGCTCATGGCTCACAGCCTGCGCAGCTGGTGGCGACCAAAGAGGCGTGGGGCCGCGTCGATGACGACGGATTGCGGCGATGCCTCGGCCGATGCCACGGCGTCGCCCGGCTTCGGCTGCGGGATCGTCGCGACGCCGCGCGCCACGTCGCGCAGGAACTGGATCGCGTCCTCGTAGCGCTTGCGCATATCCTCGGCGAGAAGGCCGGCGTCGACGGCGAGGCGGTAGACGGCGATGTCGATCGACAAATTCTTGACGACGGCCGGGACGGGCGCGAGTGGCAGCGCCACGCGCACGCCGATGTAGCCGTCGATCAGGGCCGCCGCGTCATCGAGTGCGCGCGCCACGGTTTCGGGGTCGCGCACGCCGGTTCCGGTCCGGTCGCCGAGGCGATCGATGGCGTCGGTGCCGTGCAGCGCGACGAGATCGGTATCGGTCGCGTAGGCCATGGGCGTCCTCGCGGTGAGAAAAGGGGCCGGGTGGCCATACGCGGCCGGGGCGGGGCCAGCCACCCGGTTCAGGAGATGCCGGCGGAGCAGGGGTGATCCGCCGGTCGTTGCCGGTGCGGCAGGAGGAGACCGCGCCGGTTGGGCTTACTCGAGCCAGGGCGTCTCGAGGATTTTCACGAGGTTGCGATCGGTGTTCGTCGCACCGGCCGCGTCGCGCTCGGCGAGGATGATGTCGCGGGCGGCATCACCGTTCGACGGGCCGACGACGAGCAGCGTCGGCGTGATGCCGAGCGGGCGGCCGTAGTCGCCGGTCATCTTCATGAGCTTGGTGCGCGCCGCGCGGAACGCAGCCTTGTCGAGCGCCTGCTTGGATCCGAACGCCATCTGCCAGAAGCCGAAGCCGACGTTGCCGCGGCCCTCGGTGCCGTAGACATACTCGTTGCGGTTGAACACGTGGTCGCTCGTCTTCGGGTTGTCCTTGGTCACGAAATCGAAGGCGCGGCGCTTCTGGAAGATGAACGGCTTCAGAGCGCGGCTCGTATCGAGCAGGAACCACGGCGCACCGGCGCCACCGCCGGTGTTGGAGACGGCGACCTCCTTGCCCTTCTCGTCGAGCACCTTGTGGGCGGCCGAGAAGAACGGCTGGCCGTCGTAGCACTTGGCGTCCCAGCTCTGCTTGGCGAGCGCGAACACGAGTTCGTCGGGGAATGCGGCGGCCGAGCGGCCCATCTCGGTCATCAGCGGCGCGTAGACGCCGAAGGTGTCGTCCTCGATGTCGTCACGCGGCACGGCGACCGTCGATTCGAACGGCTTGTTGGAGATCGAGTAGTCGTGAGCGCCGATCGATTGGACGACGCGGTCGCCCACCCATTCGCGGATGCGCGGCCACTGGCCGAGCCAGCCGTACTTCTCCGTCTTGGTGGTCGACGGCACTTCCGTCGCGATCTGGCCCCACACCGGCGCGACGCCGCTGAAGCCGGACTGGAAGTTGGCGCGATACCCCGTGAAGAGGGTCTGCAGATTGGACTGGTTGATGATCATGTGTCGTGTCCTTCTCCAGGGCGCTCGGCGCCTCATGTGGTTGTGATGCGTCGGATCAGCCGACCTCGACCCAGACGACGTCGTCCTCGACGACCAGCACGCGGCCAGCGGCCGAGCGGGTGGCGGGGTCGCCACCGTCGGTCGCGGCGACGGTCGCGTCATCGACGATGAAGCAGGTCTTGCCGACATCGGCGGCATCGAGCGGATCGGCGGCGGCGTTGTCGTAGGCGAACACGCCACGGCGCACGTCGATGAAGGCGTCGCCGTTGGCGCCGGCGGCGTTGTCGACCTGGCGCTCGGCGCGGCCGACAGCGACGAGGCCGACGCCGGTGACGCCCGGCTTGGCGAAGCCGCCGTCGAGCACGACGAGCGCGCCGGCATAGATGGTGACGCCGCCCTTGACGGCATGGCGGATGATGGCGCCGTCGCGATGCGGCGTGTTGCGGTCCTGGGTGAGTGCCATTTCGAACGTCCTTCGAATGCGGATTGAGGGGAGGGTTACGCCACGCTCGACTGACAGCCCTTGCCAGGGGACCCTCCCCGCGCGGCGCTCTTCGCTGCGGGTATTCGGGTGGGCTCGGCAGTTGTCGCGACGTTCTGATCCGCGACGACTGGCCGAGCCCTATGCGCTGCCGGCGATCAGCCGCGCGCCTTCTTGAACTGGTCTTCGCTGAGGCCCATCACGGCGCACACCGCCTTCTCGTCGGCCGTCAAATCGCCGGCATCTCCACCGGCTGCGGGCTTCTTGTCGAGGTCGCTAGCTCCCGTCAGCACGGGGGCCGAGGCGACGAACTTGCGGAACTCGTCCAGGCCGCCGTCCTTGCGGCATACGGCGAGGTAGAAGTCCTTCGATGCCGGCGCGATCTTGCCGCCCTTCACCGCCTCGTCGACGATCGCGGAGACTTCCTTTTCGCGCGTCTCGCTCTCGATCTGCGCGAGGCTGTTGGTCGCCGTCTCCAGTTCGCCCTTGACCTTGTCGAAGTCGGCCCGCGGCACGAACTTGGCGAGGTCAGGACTTTGGGCCGCATTGAGCGCCTTGTCCTTGTCGGCGCAGAGCGCATCGATCGCGGCGAGGATCGCGTCGGGCGAGGCCTCGTCCTTCAGGCCGAGCTTGCGGCACAGCGCCTTCAGCTGCTCCTTGTCCATCAGTGTCTCCTTGGCTGGCGTGACGTGCGTCGTCTCAGAGCGGCGATTGAGCGCCGTCATCGACAGATTAGGCTGGTTGGTGAGCGCGACCGAGACGAGACTCAGGATTTCGAGGCTCGTCTTGTCGAAGTAGAACGTCGGCGAGATGAAACGGTACTCGCGATCGGCGAGCATCTGGCGCGCCTTCGGCGTCCAGTCGACGTGCGCCCAGATGGCGCCGTCGCGGGCTTCGAGCGTGTCGATCCAGCCGGCGGCGGGAGCGATGTCGCCCTGCGGCGCCTTGATCTCGCTGGCGTGCTCATAGTCGACGTGCAGCGCGCCAGCGGCCATGCTCGCGGCGATGATCGCGTCGGCGCTGTTGATGATCCAGTTGCGGCCGTCGCGGCCGATGATCTCCGGACCCGCCGGCAGCACCTCGATCCATTCCGGGACAGTGCCCGAGGCGAGGTTCAAGGCGAGGCCCGATGCGTGGCCAGTCGATGTTGCGCGTTTCGTCGTCATGTGCGCATCATGGCGCAATCGACAGAAGCCCCGTCACGGGGACAATTGCATTGTCGGCGTGAGTGAGTATGGCGGACGAACGCGAACTCCAGTCGCTCCACCTTCGAAGACGCGCGACTTTTTTCATCATTGTTGGCACCGCGGCGGTCTGGGGGCTATGGCCCAGCGACAGCGCTCCGTCACTTCGCTTGCGGATCGGGCCCGGGTTCATGCCGGCGCACGTCGTCGCCCCGCCGCACGGCACCCGCGAAGTCGCCGCAATAGAGTTGCGCAAAGCGGATGGCGGCACGGACTGGCCACTGGCTGTGGAGAGCGCGATCGTCGGCTGCGTGCCACGCCTCGCCGTCTTCACCTCCTTCGTGCTGGTAGGCGACCGCGCATTCGCGGTGAGCGGACTGACGCGCTCCCGCGCCAACTCCCTCACAGTGCTTCGCGACGATATGGAAATCCCCGTCGAGGACGGTATAGACCCCACGCTTGAGCTGAGCGACAAGACGACCGCGCTCTGGGCAGCCCACGCCAACCCGCGTTGTAGATGACCTGCCGCATGTTGTATCGCCACGACCGCCAACATGTGTCGGGGGCCGCCGTCGGGCCGCCAAAGCGGTGCTAAAACGACTTTCGAAGCATCCTAGGGCGACGGCGGGGCTGTGCCGCGCCGGTCATAGCCAAGATTGCGGCATAACCGGTCGTCGGGCAATTTTGTGTTGCAACATCAAGGGAAGCCGATGCCGAGCCGGACGCGGCCGACGACACGGAGTTGGCCAAGGTCGTCAACAGCGATCCTCTCCGGCAAATAGCGATCGTTGTCGGCAATCAACATGACCGATCCATCGATCATGACCTGAGCGCGCCGGATGGTCAGCGCACCGCCGCGCAAGAGTGCATAGATCCCGTCACCGGCGATCGCCTTTATGGCACGATCGATGAGGATCAGATCGCGGTCGCGGATCGTTGGTGCCATTACGTCGCCGGAAACGAGCAACAGCGCCGCGTTCTGCGGCTGCATACTCAAGTTCCGCAGCCACCCCTCTCGGAACGCAATGAGCGTATCGTGGCTGTCGACGATCTCGACCAGCTCTCCCCCCTGCCCCGGCTCATAGCGATGGACGACGGCGAACTGCTGGCTTTCCGATTGCTTCTTATCGCTCGGGTCCGGCACCACGTCGAAGCCGGTCGCCAGCCAGTCGAGCGAGACGCCAGCACGCCGCGCGAGACGATAGGCTTCGAGGAACGGTAGTCGGGCGTCGCCAGAGCGCCAGCGGTCAATCGTTTGCCGACTGACCTCGGCGACCCGCGCCGCATTCGTCGGACCACCCACCTCCGTCACCAGCCACTCGATGCGATCCTGCAAACTGTGCTCGGCTGTCGGGCGCGACAAATTCATGACGCCACTCCAATTTTGTGGCGGCACGCCTCATTTCCGTATTGACCGACGTAACGAATTAGTACTTTCTTAGGTAACAGATAATTGTCACTCGCTCCTGAGCGCATCGAAAAGGGTGCATTCTCCATCATGCCGACTGCATCTAATTGGGACCGTCACAGAATCGTGGCCGAAGTGCATCGCCGAGGCGCTACGCTTGCGCAACTCTCTGAAGACGCCGGCCTATCGCGGCGCGCGTGCAGCACATCATTGCATGTGCCTTTCCCCGCGGCGGATCGTGCCATCGCCAAGTTCATCAAGGTGCCGCTCCACGTGCTTTGGCCCGACCGCTACGACTCGCGGGGCCGTCGATTGACCTTACGCAAAAAGCGCGCGCCCGTCTCGCAAATGGGGGGGCGCCCGTGATGCGCATTCGTCCCCGTCACGTTTCTGTGGCGACCGCCTCAACATCGGCGCTCCCGGCGTGCTCGCGCGGCCCTCTCTCTCCATGTTCGAGGCGTCCGGCCCGGACGGGCGCGGCCCACGCCCGTCCGGCAACTTTCGGGAGTGCCGCATGAGGGAGTGGTGGACCGCCGCCGAAATCGCCAAGCGCGCCCTGCCGGGGCTGCCGATGTCAAAGCGCGGCATCCACAAGCTGGCGCAGCGCGAAGGCTGGCTGGCCGCGCGCGCCCCTGACGGCTCTCTGCTCACGCGTACGGCGCGCGGTGGCGCCAGCGGCATCGAGTACCACGTCACGCTACTGCCCGAGGCGGCGCGCATCGTGCTCGCCGGAGACGCGATCCGGCCGCAGAGGCCGGCCGCAGCGCCAGCGACGGACGCCACGCTGCTGCGCGACGCACGCGCCGCGATCCTCGGCCTGCATCGCCATTATGCCGCGACGGCCGGACTGTCGCCGCGCGCCGCCGAGGACGGCTTCGCCCATGCCTACAATTCCGGCTACATCGCGGCCGACGAGTGGGTTCGCGCTGCGATCAAGCGCGTTTCAGCTCGCACCCTCCGCCGCTGGCGCACGGACACCGACGGCAGTCGACTGGCCGGCCGGCAGGGGCGCATTGCCACGCCGAGCATTCTCGAAGCCGCCAATGACGGTGCGGTCGCCGACCTGATCGGCGGCGCGCTGGCGCGCCAGCCGCACCTGACGGCCGCCCACGTTCGCGCCCTGGTGCGCGCCACGTTCGGCGATCTCTTCGAGATCACATCCGACGCCGGCGAGGTGATCTCTGTCGGGTTGCCGCAGGAGCGCGCCTTTCGCCGCTTCATTTCGGCGTGGAAGTGGCGCAACCAACTCGCGTTGACGCGCATGACGAACCCCGACCGGTTCAAGTCGGCCTACAGGGTCTCAGGACTCGCGCGCCAGACCGTCGAACGACTGAACCAGGTGTGGGAGGTTGACGCGTCGCCGGCAGACATGCTCTGCACGGACGGGCGATACCAAATCTACGCACTGATCGACATCTGGTCGCGGCGCATGATCATCTCCGTGTCGCGGACGCCGACCGCCGAGGCGGTGCTGCTGCTGGTGCGCAAGGCGATCCTCGCCTGGGGTGTGCCCGAGACGGTCAAGACCGACAACGGCGCAGACTTCAAGGCGCATGCCGTCCGGCGCGCGTTCGCCGCGCTCGGGGTCACGCACGAGATGTGCGACCCCTTCTCGCCTGAGCAGAAGGGCATCGTCGAACGGGCCATTGGAACGCTGCAGCGCGATCTGATGCCGCTGCTCCCCGGTTTCGTCGGTCACTCGGTGGCCGATCGCAAGGCAATCGAACAGCGGAAGGCCTTCGCTCAACGGCTCGGCGAGAAGGCGGATCAGGCGTTCGCGGTCGAGCTGAACTCGTCCGAGCTGCAGGATTATGCCGACCGCTGGGCTGATGCTCAATATGGCCAAGCTCCGCATTCCGCGCTGCCTCAGCGCATGAGCCCGTTCGCACGCGCCGCGAGCCATGCCGGCCGTATCAAGCGCGTCGACGACGTGCGCGCACTCGACATGCTGCTCGCCCCGGTGCCCGGCCAGCACGGCATTCGCACCGTCGGCAAGCAGGGCATCAAGATCGACGGCGCGTTCTTCATCTCATCGACGATCATGCCGGGCGAGAAAGTTCTCGTTCGTCACGACCCGAGCGACATGGGCCGCGTCTACTGTTTTCAAGCAGACGGCGCCCGGTTTCTCGCCGAAGCCATCTGTCCCGAGCGGCTCGGCATCGAGCGTGCGGCGGCGGTGGCCGCCGCACGCGCCGAACAGGCTCGCGTCTTGAAGGAGCAGGTCGAGCCGATCCGGCGGGCGGCAAAGCGTATCAAGCCACGCGACATGATCGAGGCTGTGCTTCGGCAGGCCGAGAAGGACGCCGGCACCGTTCTCGCCTTCCCGGCACGGAGCGACGCACACACGACACCGGCCCTCGAAGCCGCCGCCGACGCTGCGACGCCACGAGCCGAACGGCCGCGCGAGAAGAAACTCACCGGCAAGGCCGCCGACACCTACGCCCAACTCGTTGCCGAGGCCGAGGCCGGCACGCTGGGCCGATCGACCGACGTGCCGGCGAGCGCTGACGACGAGAAGCGGCGGCACTTCGAGGCCGAATTCACCGAACGGGCTCCGGCGCATACCGCGCGCGCGAAAGCCGCGCGCGTCGTCGATTTGCCCGAGACCCCGAAACACAGATTCCGCCGCGCCTACCAGATGGAGCAGGCGCTGGCTGAAGGCGTGGACGTGCCGGCCGACGAACTCGTCTGGCTCGGCGGCTACAGGACGATGCCGGAGTACGCGGCACACAAGGCGATGCTCGCCGACTTCGGCGTTGAGTGGTTATTCGGGTGACGTGACCAGTGGTGTGCCGCTTGGCGCGGCGAAGTGCGCCTTAACAGGGGAAGGGAGAGAGGATGACACGTGCATCCGAAGACGGCGTGAAATCCTACGCGCCGCTGCGCAACATGGCACTATTCAACGAGCTGGTGGAACGCGTCATCGGTCGCGCCAGCCACCTGCCGGGCATGGCCTGCTTCTACGGCCATTCGGGCTACGGTAAAACTTTCTCAGCGATCTGGGCTGCAAACCGGTCACGAGCCTACTATGTCGAACTGGGTGAAACGTGGACGCGCAAGACGCTGTGTCTGGCAATACTGCGTGAACTCGGTCTCGGCTCACTGGGGCATGGGGCGCTGCCCGACCTGGTCTCGTCGATCGTGGATCGGCTGGCCGAAGAGCGCGACAGGCCGCTGATCATCGACGAGGCCGACTTTCTGGCCAAGAAAGGGATGATCGATCTCGTTCGTGAGATCCATGACAAGAGCCAAGCTCCGGTGATCCTGATCGGCGAGGAGTTGTTGCCGGTCAAGCTGCAAAAATTCGAGCGCACGCATAATCGGATGCTCGACTGGGTCGCAGCCGTGCCGGCGGACATCCAAGACACGCGACACCTCGCCCGCATCTATGCTGCGGGCGCCGAGATTGCCGACGACCTGCTCGCCGCCATCCTCAAGGCGAGCGACGGCCGCGCGCGACGAATCGCCGTCAATCTCGATCGCGTCCGCGAGAAGGCGCAGCTCAAGGGTCGCAAACAATTGTCGCTCGCCGAGTGGGGCGACGCCCCATTCTTCACCGGCGAGCCGCCGCGCCGGAGGGCCGCGTGATGCTGGCTACCGCACCCCCGACAAAGCCGCCACGCCAGACCATCCCCGAGCGCATTCGAGACGCGTTCGCAGCGCGCTGCGTGACGCTGACAATTCCGCGCAGCGAGGACGGCTACTGGACACTGCTGCGCTACCTCGACGGCCGAGGTGGCTTCACATCCGCCGAGGTGCTGCAGCGCGTGCCGATGGACGCCCGCGAAACACTCTCGCATTATCTCGACGCGCTCACGAGGGCCGGTTTCATCGGCGGATCGAGCACATCGCGCATCCTGCGCATCCTGCGACCGCAAGCCGAAGCGCCACGCCTAACGCAAGCCGGCCGGCCGCGCGTCCAAGCGACACGTCAGAGCTATCTTTGGCGCGGCATGAAGATGCTGCGCTTCTTCACGATCGACGATCTGGTTGTCGCGGTCAGCAGCCCTGAACTGACGATCACACATGCGTTCGCAGAGCGCTACGTCGTAGAGCTTGCCGCCGCCGGCTACCTGATCTCCAGGACAGATGATCGCGGCACGCTCTACCGGATGCGGCCGAAGATGAACACCGGCCCGGCTGCGCCGCAGGTGCTGCGTGCCCGCTTTGTATGGGACCCAAACCTCGGATGTGTCATGGGCGAAGCGACCAAGCTCGAAGAGGTGCGGTCATGAAGCGTGGATTTGCCAAGGGCTCGGGACGCAATGTCGTGTCGGCGACGGCAACCGTCGTCGACACCTGGGGCGGCGGCGACGCACAACGCGTGCCCGACTGGATGCTCGTTCTGGCCGAAGCCTGCGACGCGCTCACACGAGCGAAGGTAGCGCAGCGGTTGAGCTACAGCCCTAGCGTCATCAGCCAGCTGCTCAACGGCTCCTACAAGGGCGACCTTGAACGGGCGGCAGACGTGATCCGTGGCGCGCTGATGGCCGCGACCGTGCAATGCCCCATCTGCGATGAAATTCCGCGTGATGTCTGTCTCGATCACCAAAAGAAGTCCGTACCTCCATTCGCGTCATCTATGCGTGCGCGCCTCTATCGCGCCTGTCCGACGTGCCCCAACTTCAGAGGTTCCAAATGAGCTTTCTATCCCTGTCCCTGACGTCGTTCGCCAACAGCCTCGACGCCTACAGCGAAGACGGCGCGGTGCTCAAGCCCGACGCCGTCCAGTCGATCGTCACCTTCCTGCTCGAAGCCGCGCGCGACGCGCAGAAACTCGAACGCATGCTGGAGCGCCGCCTCAAGGCCGGTGAACTGCCGCGTGCCGCCAGCCCGCTGACGACAGTCGACGTGCCGCCAGCCAGCAACGTCTTGACGTTTCCCACGTGCCGCCCCTCGACCGCCGCCAGCGGCGGCGACGCGGCCTGACAACAAGGATGCCCGCCAAATGGCCGTTTCAAGAAAATCCGTGACGCCGAGCCAGCAGGTGCCGCAGTCGATCGCCGAGGTCGAGGCGATCCTCGGCCGCATCGGCGAACTGACCGCGACGCTCAAGGAAAACGCCGCTGCTGTCGAAGCCCATATCGCCATCCTGCGGGAACGCGAAGTCGCGCAACGCGCCCCCCTCGACGCCGAGGTGGCGCGCCTCGAAACCCAAGTGCGCGACTATTGCAACGCGCACCGAGCTGAACTGACCAACGGCGGCCGATCCAAGTCGGTGCGGCTCGCGACCGGAACCGTCTCGTGGCGCAAGGGCCGGATGCGCGTCCGGCTCAGCAGCGCGGAAGACGACGTGTTGACCGCGCTCAGGGCGGCCAAGCTCACGCGCTTCATCCGCGTCGTCGAGGAGGTCGACAAGGCGGAGATGCTGCGCCAGCCGGCGCAGGCCGCGCGCGTGCCGGGCGTCGAGATCATCGAGGCGAGCGAAACCATCACCATCGAGACCAACGGCTGACGGCCGCATCGGGAGGGGCACATGAACAAGCGTTTCGAAGTGAGGCTCGCTGTCGAGCCGAACGAGTGGAAGCCGATCGTGGCGCGGACCGCGCAGGAGGCGGCCGAGGCGTTCGTCTACGGGCTGGAGCACAGCCTGCAAAGCTGGGCGATCGCGCAGTCGCGCCGCTCGACGCTCGTCGTCGTGCGCGAAGCCGACGACGTCATCGTCTCCGCCTGCTACCGCGTCTCCGGGCGGCTGGTGCCGCGCTATTCGGCTGTGCTGGAGCTGCCCGGCGCGCAGCTAGCGACCAGTGGAGCCTGACCGATGACACGCGCGCTCTCAACGCCATCTCGCGCAGCACTGGCACGCGTGCATGTGCTGGCGAAGCAGGCCGGCCTCGACGACGAGGCCTATCGCGACTTCCTGGAGCGCGAGACCGGCAAGCGCAGCGCGCGCAACCTCTCCGACGGCGAGCTTCGGCTTGTGTGTGAGAAGCTCGGCCGCCCGTCGGGCGTAAGGCCGGCGGCGGTCTACCCAGCCGCCGCCGGCCCCTATGCCGGCAAGCTCCGGGCGCTGTGGATATCCGCGTGGCACCTCGGTGTCGTGCGCGACAGAAGCGACGCGGCGATGATCGCGTTCGTCAAGCGGCAGACGCGCGTCGAGCACACCCGGTTCCTCATCGAGGCTCAGTCCGCCAACAAGGCGATCGAGGGGCTGAAGGCGTGGCTCGCCCGCGCCGCCGGCGTCGACTGGGGCGACGAGACGACGAACCCGCGCCGCGCCGTCGTCGAGGCCCAGGTGCGTCGCCTCGAAGAACTCGGCGACGTCAAGCCCGGCTACTGGCAGGGCGCGTCATTCCTCGAAGACTACGTCTGCAAGGTCACCGGCAAATCACGCGGCCTCGCACATCTCGACGCGGCGGACTGGGACCGCGCCATCGCGGCACTCGGCGGACGGCTGCGGCGGGCGCTCGCCAAGGCGGCAACAAGGGGAGGTTAGGCATGGGCCACGCACGCGATTCGCATCACGACTACGTTGAGCTTTGGGTGATCTTCGAGCACCCCGCCGACTACCCGGACGGCTACATCGTGCGCCGGCAGCGCGCCATGTTCGGCCGTCACTCCGGCCGCATCTGGGTCGATCCTATCGGCTACGCCTACGACAGTCTCGACGCGGCGCGCGCGGCGCTGCCGGACGGCCTGACGAACATCGGGCGCACCGAGGGCGACCAGCCGCAGATCAAAGAGGTCTGGGTGTGAGCGAGCTCCTGCAACGGCCGAGCCCGGTGGCGCTGGTGCCAGCCGACGAGGAGGATGCCGCGTTCGGCGACCTCCCGGAGCTGCTCGTCGAGATCGCCGACGTCGCCGGTATCGAGGCGGCGCTGACGCTGGCCGACCGCTACGGCGGCAACCGCGTCTACATCCCGCGCACCGCCGGGCCGCATCACTGGCTGACGCTGTGCGTCGGCGAGCACGCCGCCCATCTGCTCTGCGAGCATTTCGGCTCGCCGTCCGGCATCGAACTTGAATTGCCGCGCGGTCCGGTGATGAACCGGGCACAGCGGCAGGCGCGCGTCCAGCGGCTGATCGCCCAGGGGCTCAACTCCACTGAGATCACGCGACGCACGGGCTGCACGCGCCGCACCGTCAAACGCAACCGCGCCGCGCTGCGGCGGATGATCGACGGCACGCAGCTCGACATGTTCGAGGCCGGGACAGCGATGCCGAGCCTACCCAAACCAGACCAACGGAGCGAGCCATGAGCACGAACCGCGACGGCATGAGCCGCGCTCAACGCGAAGCCCGCGAAACGCTGGCGCGCCTCGTCCAGTTGATGGAAGCGATCGCCCCCGTCGACATGGTTGTCGGATTCCTGCAAAGCGAGATATCATCGCTCAACAACAGGCCGCACGCCGAACAAGCGCCCCCCCCAAGCCAAGGTGAATGCTGACATCTGCGTCCCCGTGACGCCAGCTGCCGCGCGGGCGCAAGCTCTCCTCGCACTTACGAGGAGACCGGCATGTCCTGCACGCTCAACGCGCGCTCGATCCAAAGACTGGATGGCGTCCATCCCGACCTGATCAAGGTCGTGCTCAGGGCTGCCGAACTCACCGAAGTGCCGTTCCAGGTGACGGAAGGGCTGCGCACGCGCCAGCGCCAGCTGATGCTGGTCAAGCAGGGCGCCTCGCGCACGCTCAAGTCGCGCCACCTGTCCGGCCACGCGATCGACATCGTCGCCTACATCGACGACACGACGATCTCGTGGGACTACCCGCTCTACAAGACGATTTCGAAGGCCTTCAAACAGGCTTCGAAGGAACTTGAAATCCCGATCGAGTGGGGTGGCGACTGGAGGTCGTTCGTCGACACGCCGCACTTCCAGCTGCCGTGGACGCTCTACCCCGCCGCCTCCGGCGCGGTCCCCAGGGAGCGGACCGCGAAGGATCTGCTCGCCGCCGGCTCGCGCACCGTGAAGGCCGCGCGCACCATCCGGCGGGCAGGCCAGGCGGCCGTCGCCGTCGGCGTCGCAACCAAGGTCATCGTCGATGATCCGCTCGGCGCCGCCACGACGGCCGTCAATGCCGTCGGACAGGGGCGCGAGGTCGTCACCGCCGGCAGGGAACAGCTGACGTGGCTGCTGTCGCCCGGAAACGTCAGTCTCGCCATCGTCGCCGTCGGGCTCGTCATCGCAGCCGCTGCCGCCGCGATCATCGCCTACCGCGTCGAGGACGACAACACCGGCGTCCACACGGGGAGGCGGGAATGACCGCCCTGACGTTCGCAATGAGCATGATCCGCTGGATCGCCGCTCGCGTCGGCGTTCCGGCCGCCCTCCATGGCTTCGGCGGCGTCGCGGCCGTCGCGGCAATCATTCTCGGTGGCGCGCTCTATGTCCGCCACGAAATCGTCGCCGCGGCTACCGCCAAGGCCGACAGGACCTGCGAGGCGCGGATCGCCGCCGCAGACAAGGTAAAGCAAGACGAGGAAGAGGCCCGTGCCAAGACCGCAGAAGATGCCGCCGATGGCATTCGTCACGCCGGCACTCGCGCTACTCTTGAGCGCGTGTGCACCGGCGACGCCGCCTGCCGTGACCGTCCGCACTGACGTGAGCTGCAAGGTGTTCCGCAAGATCAGCTGGTCGATCCTCGACACGGTGCAGACCGTCGACGAGGTGCGCCGTCACAACGCACGCTACCTCTCGGTGTGCCGCAGGCGGAGCAGCTACAAGTGACCATCGATCTCGACATGCTCATGCGCGTGGTGATGTTCCTCCTGTCGCTCGGCTCGCCGGTGTTCGCGTGGTTCATCGCGAACGGCAAGGCGACGGCGGCGGAGATCAACGACGTACGCCGCCACGCCGAGGAGATGTTCGCAAAGTCGAACGCGCGCGACGATGCCTGCGACAAGCGCCTCGCCGAGAAGGACTTGCGGATCAGCAAGATCGAGCAGGACCTGCAGCACATCCCCAACAAGGATGCGGTGCATCGCATCGAGCTGACCATTCAGAAGCTGCAAGGCGACGTCGAACAGGCGACATCGCAGTGGCGCGGCGTGCAGACGTCGATCCAGCGACTCGAAGAGTATCTCGTCCACATGACTGTCGCGCCCGCGGCAACCGCCCGAGCACCGAGGAGCCGAGGCAAATGACCGACTACAGGAAGTTCGTCGCCGAAGATATCCGCCGCATCGTTCTCGACGAGCTGTCGCGGCAGCCGAGCTATCGCCTCAACGACGACCTGTTGCTGCGCGTACTGGAAACGTACGGCCACAACAAGAACCGCGACTATCTGCGCGCCGAACTCGACTGGCTGGCCCGCGCCCGCGCCGTGACGCTCGCCGATGTCGGCGGCATCGTCATCGCTGAACTGACCGAGACCGGGCTCGATCACGTCGAGCGCCGCAAGCTCATCGCCGGCATCGCCAAGCCGAAGCCGGTGGTGTGACATGGCCAGCCGCTCCCGCGCGACCAGGTCGAAGCAGAAGGCCGAACGGCGCGGCAAGTCCGCGCCGAAGCGCAAGCCGGTCGCGGCGCCCGCCGCCGGGGACGATGCCGAGAGAAAGACCATCAAAGCGGCCGCTGGCGAGCGCCCGCGCCGCAAGGGTCGCGGCCGGCTGTCGTCGATCGACATCCTGCCGGAGGACGCCGAGCCCGCCGTGCAACGCGCCTTCGCGGCCCTGAAGGACCGCAAACACCCGCAGGCGCAAATTTTGCGCGTGCTCAACATGGAACTGGAGGCGCTCGGCGCCAAGCCGATCTCGAAGTCGGCATTCAACCGCAAGGCCCTTTGGCTGGCGAGCTACGGCCGGCAGCTGGAGCAGGCGCGCGAGATCGCCAGCGTCTGGGCGGAGCGTTTGGATGAGACACCCGACGGCGACGTCGGACTGCTCCTCGGCGAGACGCTCAAGACGCTCATCTTCGATGTCCTGACCGAGACGACGCTGTCGGCTCAAAGTCCGTCGATGGTGATGCTCGGCGTCGCCTCTGAGGCGCTGCGCAACCTCGAAAAGGCGCGCGAACTCTCGGTGACGACACGCGTCAAGATCGAGCGCGATTTCATCAAGGACGCCAAGAAGGCCGTCGATCGCGTGGCAAAGGAGAAGGGGCTGTCGAAGGACACCATCTCCGCGATCAAGAGCCAGATCCTCGGCGTCCGCGCCGCGGCGTGATCCGAGTTACGTCCCCGGCGCAATTCCGGGACGGTTGAGCGAGGCTGCGTGTGGGGTTCTAATGGAGGGTTCACACATGGGGCACGCATCTTTCGACGCAAAATCTGAACAGCTTCGCCTTGGCCCACAGGAGCGGGTCGCGGCATGGCGACTCGCCGAGCGACGGCCAATCTTTCTGGCTGAGATGATTCGTGCGTTCTATTCGAACGATGTCGGAGGTGGCGCGGAGTACGCGGGAAGCGTCGTTCGTCACGTCATTTTTCGGCTGAGAAAAAAGCTCGCCCCTCACGGCATCGATATACGCAACGAGTACGGTCGCGGCTGGCGTGTGCCGCAGTCTCAACAGGCCCGCCTGCTCGACGTGCTCGCCGCCGAGGTCGACCGCAACGCGCCGAGCGCCGCCGACATCCTGCGACAGCGAGCCGTCACGCTGCACTCCGACCGTGAGGAGATGCGGCCATGATCGAGTTGATCCTGTCGGTCTGCCTCGCCGCCGCGCCAGCAACATGCAAGGACGTTCGGCTCTCCTACATGGCCGAGACCGTCACGCCTCACGCCTGCAACCTCTATGGCCAGAGCGAAATCGCGCGCTGGCTCGAAGCACACCCGAAGTGGCGGCCGGTGCGGTGGGGTTGCCGCCGCGCGAAGCTGGAGGCGAAGGCATGACGATGCGACCGCCGACGCTCGACCGCACGGAGCCCGGATACATGCCCCGTACTGCGGAGCGTGCGCTGATCCGGCACCTGGCAATCGCGACCCTGGACTGGCCGCCCGAGAGCCGGCTGAACCTCGTCGCGGACGTGATCGCAGCACTCGACGAAGCGCGCGAGGACGGCATCGATGCCTCTCTTGCGGCACAAGGGAAGCCCGCCCTCGGCTCGGGCCTCGACGCAACAATCGAGGCGCCCGCCGCCGCCGCTCTTTTTGACGATGTCGGAGGCGGGCCATGAAGCGTTTGCGCCTGAAAGATCCGAGCTTCGAAGATATCGACGCCGCGATCGGCCGCACCGCCATCGAACAGGGCTTCATGGCCGTCAACCGCGCCGTGTTCCAGCCCGAACGCGTCACTGATCTGTGAGGGGGTTAAAAGTGGCAAAAATCTACCTCGCATCATCTTGGCGAAACATTCGCCAACCGGACCTCGTGAACCTTCTGAGGGACCGCGGACACGAGGTCTACGACTTCCGCAACCCGCCCCATGGGCGCGGCGGCTTTGCTTGGGCGGAGATCGATGCCAATTGGCAGGCTTGGACAGCCGACGAGTATCGAGACGCCCTTTCGACGCCGATCGCACAGGCCGGCTTCAATTCAGACTTCGACGGCATGAAGTGGGCCGACGTGTGTGTCCTGTTGTTGCCTTCAGGGCGCTCGGCTCACCTCGAAGCGGGATGGATGGCCGGCGCGGGAAAGCCTGTCTACGTGCTGACCCGCGACGGGGAGGAACCAGAGTTGATGGCACTCCTCCTGTCGGGCATCGCTACGTCCGAGCGAGAACTTCTGACGTTCTTGCGCATCCATGACGATCGCACGAGGCCACGTTGTGCGGAGGGATGCGTCTGATGTCAGGTCCCGTCGTCTACTGCGCCGTTTGTGGTTCACGTCGGAGCTGCGAGACGGCCTCGGGCGTGCCGCAGAAGCCGCGCGCGGTGATGGAGACGATGCGCCGAAATTGCAAGGGACGTGACGAGCGCGGCCGGCGGTCATGCCAAATCCAGTATCACGCCTTCGTCGACACAGTCGGCATCGCCGAGCAACTGAGTAAGCGCAAGCCATGACGCCCTGGAGCGAGACGCATGTGGATACAGACCGCGCCTTCAATGTTGCCGCAGCGGCAGCGCCGGAAACGCTGGCGCTCTGCCGGGCGCTTGCGCAGGCAGCAATCGCCGATCGATGGTCCGCCCGCCGCCTAGCAGAAACTGCAACAGCAATGTGCGCGCCTCTTGCTGACGTGTCAGGCCGGGCGGGAGGCGGGCGATGACCAACGTCCCGGCAACCTGGTTGGCGATTACCACGACCTCAGAATATATGAGGCGTTCGAGCAGCACGCGCCATCCGCCAGCACTCAGCGTCTCCCATGACGCTAGATCGTCGTCGCGAGCAAGCGCCAGTAGTGCCGCGTCGGCATCCTCGTCGAATACAGTCGAGTACGGCGCGGCATTGATGATGTCCAGCCGCGCGGTAAACAATGGGTGGAAATCGAACAGACGCTCTACGACTTCCATAGGCGCCAATGGCCGCAGCGCCGGGGCCTTCGCCGGTCGGCCGATCGCCTCGAAGCAGTACTCCATCCAAACCTCGCCTAGGTCCATCGCTCAAGCTCCACTTTCGCTGCTCCGCACGAGCCATAACAGGTTTGCGACCAAGGGGAGCAACGCAAAGTGATGCTTCCCGACAAGAACCCGCGCGCCATCACCGCCGAGGAATGGCAGAAGCATCGCCAGGCCATCGTGCAGACGATGCCGGCCGGGCTTGCCGGGCGCGAACTGCCCGACCTGCTGCTGCCCTATCAGGCGGAGCTACTGCGCACGACCGCGACGAACCGCGTCACTGTCGTCGAGAAGTCGCGCCGCACCGGCTACACCTGGGGCGTCGCCGCCGACGCCATCCTGACCTCCGGCGCCGCCAAGGCCAACGGCGGCATGGACACGCTCTACATCGGCTACAACCTCGAAATGGCGCGCGAGTTCATCGATGTCGCCGCGATGTGGGCGCGCCTCTTTGGCGAGGCCGCCACCGAGATCGAGGACACGCTGTTCGACGACGGTGACGCCGACGCAGGAATCAAGGCGTTCCGCATCGGCTTCGCCTCGGGTTTCGAGATCATCGCGCTGTCGTCGAAGCCGCGCTCGTTGCGCGGCAAGCAGGGCTACGTGATCCTCGACGAAGCCGCGTTCCACGACGATCTCGAAGGCATGTTGAAGGCCGCACTCGCCCTGCTCATCTGGGGCGGCAAGGTGCTGGTCATTTCCACGCACGACGGCGACGACAACACCTTCAACGGCCTCGTCAACGACGCCCGAGCGGGCCGCAAGCCCTACGCCCTGCTGCGCTGCGACTTCGACCAGGCGCTGCGCGACGGGCTCTACCAACGCATCTGCCTCGTCACCGGCGACGCCTGGTCGCCGGCAGCCGAGGCCAAGTGGCGCGCTGGCGTCATCGCCGAATATGGCGAGGATGCCGACGAAGAGCTGTTTTGCATCCCGGCGCGCGGCAAGGGCGCGTTCCTGCCCGCGCCACTGATCGAGGCGCGCATGGTCGACGCGCCGGTGCTGCGGTGGGAGCCGCCGGCGCCTGACTTCGTGCAATGGGCCGACGCCATGCGCCGCGACGAGATCGAGCGCTGGTGCGAAGAGCATTTGAAGCCGCTTCTCGACGGCCTCGACAAGCGTTTGCTGAGCTTCCTTGGCGAGGACTTCGGCCGTCTCGTCGACCGCACCGTGCTGTGGCCCTACCAGCTGTCACGGCTGATGCGGCGGCAGACGCCGTTTATCGTCGAGCTGTCAGACATGCCCTTCGAGCAGCAGCGGCAGGTGCTGTTCTACATCTGCGACCGGTTGCCCCGCTTCCAGGCCGCAGCCCTCGACGCCACCGGCAACGGCGCCTACCTCGCCGAAGTCGCGGCGCAGCGCTACGGCACGGGCCGCGTGGCGCAGGTGAAGCTCTCGACCGAGTGGTATCGCGAGCACATGCCGCGCCTCAAGAGCGCGTTCGAGGACGACAGCATCGAAGTGCCGCGCGATGCCGACGTGATGACCGACTTCCGCGCGCTGAAGATGATCGATGGAGTGGCGCAGCTCGGCAAGAGCGCGCGGCGCCGTGGCGCTGACGGCGGCACCCGCCACGGCGACGCCGCGATCGCCGCTGCGCTCGGCTTCTACGCCACCGTCATGCCGATCGCCGAGTATGACTACACGTCGGCCTCGACGAGCGCCGGCGACACCCACAACGAAGACGACAGTCGGCCCGTGAAGCTCACGGGCGGCTTCAGCGTGAAAAAAGGACTTTGGTGATGGCGAGCGTGAAGCGACAACTGCTCGGCCCGGACGGCGAGCCGATCTCGACGGCGAACCTGAAGCACGAGATCGCCGCGCCGACGCTCGGCGGCACGCGGCCGACGATGTGGGACCAGGTCGCTCCGGGATTGACGCCGCAGCGACTGGCCTCGATCCTGCGCGCCGCCGAAGACGGCGACCATCGCGATTACCTCACCCTCGCAGAGGAGATGGAGGAGCGCGAGTTGCACTACATCTCGGTGATCGGCACCAGGAAGCGCGCGTTGACCGGTCTGCCTATCGTGATCGAGGCTGCCACCGACGAGGATCGCGATATCGAGATCGCAGATGCGGTGCGCGACGTCGTCGAGATGCCCGAGATGCGCGACCTGCTCGACCATCTGGTCGACGCCTTCGGGAAGGGCTACGCCGTCTCCGAAATCATCTGGGAGACGAGCGCCAAGCAGTGGCGGCCGAGGGCGTTTCGCGACCGCGATCCGCGCCATTTCCTGTTCGATCGCCTGACGGGCCGCGATCTGCGCCTGTCGGATGCCGGTGTGCCCGACGGCGTGCCGCTCGCACCGTTCAAGTTCGTCCGCCATATCCCGCGCCTCAAGAGCGGCCTGCCGGTGCGCGGCGGCCTCGCCAAGCCTGCGGCCTGGGCGTTCATCTTCAAGAGCTACACCATCAAGGACTGGATGGCATTCTGCGAGGTCTACGGCATGCCGCTGCGAATCGGCCGCTATGGACCGCAGGCGACCGAGGAAGACCGCCGCCGCCTGTTGACGGCGGTCCGCAACATCGGCACGGACGCCGCCGCGATCGTTCCGGAGAGCATGGCCATCGAGTTCGCCGAAGTGAAGGGCGGTTCGTCGCGCCAGCCGGTATTCCATGGCTTTGCCGAGTATCTGGACCAGCAGATTTCAAAATTGGTTCTCGGCCAGACGATGACCACCGACAGCGGCGCATCCATGGCTCAGGCGAAGGTTCACGAGAACGTGCGCCGCGACATCCTGATCGCCGACGCGCGACAACTGGAAGCGACCGTCAATCGCGATCTGATCCGGCCGTTCATCGATCTGAACTACGGACCGCAGAAGCACTATCCGGCATTCACGTTGCCGGTGGCGGAGCCGGAAGACCTGAAGGCACTCTCCGACAACCTCAAGAAGCTCGTGCCGCTCGGGCTGCGCATCTCCGAAAGCGAAGTGCGCGACCGGTTCGGGTTCACCGATCCCGACGAGGGCGAGGCAATCCTGGGTCGCGGCGGATTGATCGCGTTCGATCGCGATGCTCAGGACGATGACGCCGGCGAGGATAATCCCGCCGACGACGCGGCCAGCGAAGCCGAGCCGCCGTCCGACGATACCGACGACGACGCGAAGCCCGCACGGCAGCGGCGGTCTCGCGCCAAGGCGAGCAACAGCCGCACGGCGCGCAAGGCGAAATCGAAGCCAAAGCAAAAGCCGAAGCGCAAACCTGCGAATGGAGGCCAGAAGAGCGCCTGCGGCTGTGGCTGCGGCGCCAAGGCGAACAACGCTGTCGCACTTCGCGTGCCCGACGAACTCGAACCCGTCGTCGCGTTCGGCCTCGAAGCCTGGGAGGAGGTCGTCGACCCGATGCTGAAACCGCTCCGCGACGCCGTCAACACCGCGCGGGATTTCGATGGCTTTCTGGCGCTGCTGCCAACGGCGCTGGCCAAGATGGACACCGAGCGCTTCGTCGCGACACTCGCCGCGTCGATGGCCGTCGCTCGCGGGCTCGGCGACATCGGCGTCGAGGCGTAAGGCATGGCACGCGCCCCCAGACGGCCAGCGAACGAACCTCGGTTCAGCAACGACCCGAGCCCCGAAGCCATGAGGTTCTTCCGCAACAAGACGGAAGTGCCGGCGTTCGACTGGCGCGACGTTTGGGCCGAAGAACACGCGCACGCCTTCACGGTCGCCAAGGCGACGCAGGCCGAAGTCGTCGAAACCCTGCGCCGCGCCGTCGGCCGGGCTCTGGCCCAAGGCATGACGTATGAACAATTCGCCACGGACATCACGCCGCAGCTGCAACGGCTCGGCTGGTGGGGCCGCCAGTTCGTGGTCGATCCCGAGACCGGCGAGGAGGTGCTCGCCCAGCTCGGCAGCCCGCGACGCCTTCAACTCATCTACGACGCCAATATCAGGACCGCACATGCGGCAGGCCAGTGGGAGCGGGCGCAGCGCACCAAGTTCGCCCTCCCCTACCTGCTCTACGTCGAGACCACATCGGCTAAGCCGCGCGATGAGCATCTCGACCAGGTGGGCACGATAGCCCACGTCGACGATCCCTATTGGGATACGTGGTTCCCGCCGAACGGATGGAACTGCAAATGCTCGGTGCGCCAGGTGTCGCAGTTGGAGGCCGATGCACTGGGTCCACGCCCGCCGCCGCCGGTCGCGATGCGCGACTGGCTCAACAAGCGGACAGGCCAGATCGAGGAGATACCGGTAGGCATCGATCCCGGCTGGCATCGGAACCCCGGCAAGCTGCGGCAACAGAACCTCGACGAACTGCTGTCCGGCACGCTCGAAAACGTCGACCCCGCGCTGCGCGCCGCAGCGCTCAAGGACCTGCCGTCGTCATGGCTGTTCCGCAAGATCATTGCCGGCGAGATCGATAGCACGCCTGGCGTGCCCGGTTTCTTTCAGCTGCCAAAGACCGTCGATATCGCCGCGCCAATCGGGCATTTCGGTTCGGAGATCGCGGCGTCCCACGGCGGCCGATCGGGGGTGATCTGGCTCTCCGGCGAGCGCCTCACCGTGAACCCGTGGTCGCACGTGACGGCAGATCAGTGGGCGCTCGCGCCGCGCGTGTTCGACGAGGGTGCGGTGATCCGCAACGACGGCGGGTTTCTCACCGCCTATCGGACGATCGACGGCCGGACGTATCGCGCCGAGATCGCATTGCGCAACGCGATGGTCGACGGGACGCCCTACACGGGCGGCGCGCGCCTCAATTTGGAGAGTTTCAGCGTCGTGGACTCCCACCTCGCGCGCGCAGAGATATCGCTGGCGAACGCAGAAGGCCGGCTGGTCCGCCAGGAAGCCACGCACAGCTTCAATATCTTCGATCTGAAGCCCTCGTCGGCGGGTGCGGCGGCAACGCCCAAAGGTGGCGGCCAGCCGCCGACGACGCCAGGAGAACCCATCCCGGCAAAGAAGTTGCCGGGGGACAGTTTCGCGCTGTTCAGCCCGGAGGAGAGCGAGCGCCTGCTCAATGCCTACCTCGACCTGTCGAAACTCGAACAGGCACACGTCTCAACCTACACCGGCAACGATTTTATGCAGATCAACTGGTACCTGCGCCGTGGCGACGTGACGGTTCGCAAGGGCCACAAGCTCTACAAGGCGCCCGCCGCAGAGCAGGATCGGGTGCGGCGATACATCGAGACCATTTCGAAGTCAGTTCAAAATTCCGTTTCGGCCAATTTGTTGCCCGAAAAGACGGTGCTATATAGGGCTCAATTTGTGACTGATGAGGTTATTTTTAACCCGGGTTACGAATGGACAGATCGCGGCTTCGTTTCCGCCTCGCGAAAGCTCAAGGAGTCGTTCCATTTCCACGACGGCTACAAGGCCGAAGGTCATAGGATGGTTATGCTGGTGATCGATGGCGCGGGCAAAAAGGGGTTGTCGGTGGAGAAGATTTCGAAAGTGCCAGTAGAGGGTGAAGTCCTGCTGCCAGCGGGCACGAAGTTCCGGGTCGTCGGCGTTGAAAAAGGCGTCAGGCGCGGGCTGCTCGACAAGGCCCGAGACTACCTCCATGTAGAGATCGTCGACCAGGCCGACGAGTTGACATTCGTCCGCAGGGCCGCTCAGTCGGCGCGCCCCCTTGTAAAGAAGCGCCGACGGCGCGATGATTGTGCTTCGAAAGGCCTTTTGAAGTGACCAAGAAAATCGAGATCGACGAGCCCCTGGCCGACGCGCCTCGCGAGGTCTGGCGGAAGCACCTCTACAGGCTGATGGACCTGATGGTCGAGCACCCCGGCAGCGTCGAGGTTGTGGAGGCAATAATGCGCGCCAACGACGCCCTGCAACGCCTCGATTACCCGGATGGATTTGGCCGAAAAGAGCGGCTCGCCGAACGCATCCAGGACGCTCGCTATGCGGCCGGGATCGACGTGCCCGGCAAGAACTAGCCCGGTTCCCACCTCTCACCGACCGAAACGCCGGATTTACTGACGTTTAAGGTGGGAACTGGACGTGGGAACTGGGGGAGCGCCCATGTATCCGGCCCTCGGTTTTCCAGCCTTTGCGAGCCGCCGAGTTCCCACCCGCGACGGTTTTGGGCCATTTTTCGTGACCGCCCTCGAACTGACACACCGTCCGCGCTTCTCCCGTTAATCTACTGTTAATCAACGACGTTTTTCCCGCGACGACTCGGCTGATCCCGGATATTCCCCGAAAATTTTTGGGCCACTTTCCGAGACCGGTCACAAATAAAGAGTTGCACGCGATGAACATCGCCAACGCCCGGTTCACCTGACCAAGCGGCTCAGCGGCCCGTCCCCGATGCACCGGTTGGTGGCGCCCATTAAGAATTCGTCAGCCATAAGCAGGTTAGACATCGAAGCGTAATACTCACGCCTCGGAAGGTTCCTGCGTACCGATGTCGTCTGTTTCCCAGTTCCGCGACGCGGGCGCCGTGGTCTCATGCCGCGCGCCGGCCAGTCGGGCGAGCCCATGCCCTGTTCGAGCATCACGTCGAGCACGCAGCTGGATCTTTTCCCTGCGCACGCTGACGCTCGCCCTGACGTGCTGGGCCGCAGCTGCAATTCCCGCCCTCGGCAAGGGTGTCACGTCCTACGACGCGCCGGTTGAGCCTCACGGCAGTCCGCGCGTCAGTCTGCACGTCGAGGAACAAGGCGACGGCAGCCCGATTCTGCTCCTCCACGGCCTCGGCGCCTCGACCTATTCCTGGCGCCGCGTTGCGCCAGCTCTCGCCCGCCGTCATCGCGTTATCGCCGTCGATCTGCGCGGCTTCGGCCAGTCCGAAAAGCCCTTCGATCAACGCTATTCCGTTGCCGACCACGCAGCCCACATCACCGACTTCATTCGTCGTCGCGGTCTCCGCGACCTCACCATCGTCGGACATTCGTTCGGCGGCGCCGTCGCGCTGATGGTGACGCTCGAATTCAACCGCCGCGAACCGCAGCGGATCAAGCGGCTGGCGCTTCTCGATATCCCCGCCTACCCGCAAGACCCCACGCCGTTCGTGCGTTTCCTGCAGCAGCCGGTGCTCCCCTACGCGCTGTTGACGCTGGTGCCCCCCGAGGTGCCGATGTCGCTCGCGATGTCAGGCGAACAGCAAAGCGGAGCGATCGACTTTGGCGACATCACCAGTTTCGCCGCGCCGTTCCGAGAGGCTGGCGCGCGGCACGCGCTGATCGCCACGGCACGCCAGCTTCGACCGCCGAACTGGCGCGCGATCGTCCGCCGTTATCCCTCGATCCGGCAGCCGGCGTTGATCGTGTGGTGTGACAACGACCGCGTCGTGCCGTTGAGCAGCGGTCGGCGGCTGGCGCGGGCCATGCCCGATGCGAAATTGCGTGTCGTTCGCGGCTGCGAGCATTCCCCGCAAGACGAGCAGCCTGCGGCGCTTCTTGGCTTGCTCGGCGGTTTCCTTCGTTGACCCGACAGCGGGTCGCGCTTGGCTCGACGGCCGGAGGTCTGACAGGCCGTCGGGCCACATCGGCGGTTGCCTGCCAGCAACGCCGGATCGCAAATCCGCCGGCAGGGTCGTCATTCACCAGTCGGCCTGTAAGCCGGGTTCTGTCTGGAGTTGCCTCCGCGACGGCCATTCATCTGGGACGCCCATTGCTGGACGCCTCGAGCAACCAACCCGGGTAGCGGGCCTGGAAACGGGCTCGGCGCCATGCGGCGAACCACACGCGCCCGGCCACCCCTATTTGGTCTTGCTCCCGGTGGGGTTTACCTTGCCACGACTGTCGCCAGCCGCGCGGTGCGCTCTTACCGCACCCTTTCACCCTTGCCCGCCGCCGAAGCCGCAAGGCGGTTTGCTTTCTGTGGCACTTTCCCTGGGGTCGCCCCCGGCGGCCGTTAGCCGCCACCGTGTTTCCATGGAGCCCGGACTTTCCTCCAGCGCGAAGATTGTGGCCATGGCCGGTAGCCACGACGCAAGCCGCCGCGCCAGCGACCGTCCGGCCGACTGGTGAACCTGGAATAAGGGTGAAGCGCCATCCGGCGTCAAGTGCCGCGCGATATCTATTCTGGATGTCCAGGATCGAAATACCATCCGCAGACGGAGCCCCCTCACCAAACCCCGGCCCACCGCCGGCCAGAAAGGACGCATGCGCCACGTTCAAGACGTTGCGGATTGCCGGTGGACTTGGCAGCTGTTCTCGATAAGGAAGTCCGATACGTCGAGGCTTTGTGGCCCGATCCGAGATGTCGGGCGCAAACTTGCAGACACTCGAACCGACCACATCGGACCACGCAAGTGGCAATGTCGCAGGATCGTTTCAGAACCGTTGAGCGCACGTGCTCGTTGAAGCACCGCCACTATCCATCGTCGCGCCGCCGCAGCGGCCGTTGCGACAGCCAACCAACGGTCGAGCCGCCCCCGGTCGCCGTGCAGGAGAACTCCCAGCCTTGAATATCCTCGGACTCGTGACCAAAACCCATGACACGGGCGCCGCGCTGCTTGCCAATGGCGTGATTGCGGCGATCATGGAGGAAGAACGTTTCAACCGGAACAAGCACACGCAGCTCTTTCCCGAGCAGGCCCTCGAAGCCGCGCTGGCCGTGGCTGGCGTCGGCATCGCCGATATCGACGTCGTGACGACACCGTGGCATGTGGCCAATCTTCGGCGCTCGTTCCGGCAGATCGTCTTGCGGCACTTCCCGGCAAGCCTCAATCTGCTGCGGCCGGCTTCCCACAGCGCCCAGAACAGCGGCATCGTGTTCCTGCGGCAGAGATTGCGGCAGGGCCTCAAGCGACGTCTTGGCGGCCGCAGGGCGCCGGAAATCGTCGAAGTCCCGCACCACGATGCGCATGCGGCAATCTATTTCGTGTCGCCGTTCGACGATGCCGCCGTGCTGGTGGCCGACGGGTACGGCGACGCCGGGGCGACGAGTTCTTACGTCGGCTCCGGCAACAAGCTGACGCCCATCCGCCAGCTCGGCTTCTTCGATTCTCTCGGCGCGTTCTATACGGGCGTCACGACGCATCTCGGCTTCAAGGTGTTCGAGGAAGGGACCGTCATGGCACTCGCGGCCTGCGGAGGCCCGACCTTTGAAGAACGCTTCCGCCGCCTGATTTCATTCGACCGAGACGGCGGCTTCCGTTTCGATCCCGACTACGTGAGCTTTCACACCCACGGCTTGATCCAGCCGTTCACACCGAAGTTCTACGCCGAGTTCGGGCCGCCGCGCCAACCGCATGAACCCGTCGAGGATCGCCATCGTGATATCGCGGCGGCCCTGCAGACTGTCACGGAAGAAGCCATGCTTCATCTGGTGCGATCGCTCGAGGCACATACTCAATCGCGCAACCTCTGCCTCAGCGGCGGCGTCGCACTCAACTGCGTCGCAAATGCCCGCATTCTCGAAGAAACGCGCTTCGATCGCGTCTGGGTACCGCCGTGCGCTTCCGATACCGGCGCGCCTCTCGGCAGCGCGCTTTGGCACTATCACCAGACGCTGGACCAGCCGCGGACCGGCGAGATGACACACGCGCTTTTTGGCGCCGAATATGATGATCGCGCAATCGCGTCAGCGCTCGAGCAGGCGGGCATCGAAGGCGAGACGCTCGACGACGACGCACTGTTCGGGAGGGTTGCGGGCGATCTCGCCGACAAGAAGATCGTCGGCTGGTTCCAGGGCCGTTTCGAAATAGGCCCGCGCGCACTCGGCAACCGTTCGATCCTCGCGGACCCGCGCGACCTTGTCATCAAGGAAATCCTGAACGTCCGCATCAAGCAGCGCGAACCGTTCAGGCCATTCGCGCCCGCCGTACTGGAGGACCGTGCCGCCGAGTTCTTCGAGATCGCCCAGCCGGACCCGTTCATGACGCTCGCCCCGCGCGTCCACAAGGACCGCATCGCCGATATTCCGGCGGCCGTCCACGTCGACGGCACTGCGCGCATCCAAACGGTCGCGCGGGCCGCCAATCCGCGGTTCTATCGCCTGATCGAATCGTTCGCGGCCAAGACCGGCATCCCGGTACTCCTCAACACGAGCTTCAACCGGCAAGAGCCCGTGGTCGCCAGTCCGGCAGATGCCATCTCCTGCTATCTGCGCACGAACATGGATGTTCTCATCCTCAACAACACCTACATCACCCAGCGCACGGAGGAGGCAGAACGTCGGGCGCAGGCACAATTCGACGCGCAGCAATCGGCTCTGCGCGAGCGTCTGAACCCCTGGCGGCAGATCTTCGAGACGTGACGGACCGGATATCGCGCGCGTGAGCGGCGGGCGACGCTTTCCCGATCGACGAGCGAGCCATGCCTACAAGGCTGGACCGCGAACGACGGCGTCACACAATCGCCTCCGCGCCCTCCGCCATCGCGACGAGGCGCCTGAGCGTCTCGAGCGTCGACCGGTCGAGCCGGCAGTCGACGCGCGCCGGCCGCCAGTGTAGCTGGACCGCACGCACGATGAACGCCGTCGGTTGGTCGAGGAACCCGGTCACCTCGGCGCCATAGCCATAG
Organism: Hyphomicrobiaceae bacterium; assembly: GCA_020442185.1. Lineage (GTDB taxonomy): Bacteria > Pseudomonadota > Alphaproteobacteria > Rhizobiales > Hyphomicrobiaceae > JAEUMD01. The sequence continues at coordinate 19,210 of JAGRKS010000072.1, read as the reverse complement.
CGCCGCATCAGCCATTGCGCCTCGGCAACCATCTCGGAGCGCGCGCCGAGAGCGAGCCCGGGATCGGCGGCGTCGGCGGGCTCGGGCTCGACCCAGCGGCCGACACCCGCGCGCGCCAGTCGCTGCCAGTCGAACGCCTCCCCAGGATCGATCTTGCGCGCTGGTGCCACGTCCGAATGGGCGAGAACGCGGCCCGGTGGGATCGCATGGCGCCCGACGATATCGGCGGACAACGCTTCGATCGCCCGCATCTGACGCGGGGGGAATGGCGGGTAGCCGAGCGCATGACCGGGATTCTGGATTTCGATGCCGATGGAGCAGGAATTGATGTCGGTCTCCCCCGCCCAGTGCGACAGCCCCGCGTGCCAGGCACGCAGCGCCTCCGGCACCATCTGCGTCACCGCGCCGTCTTCCGCAACGACATAGTGACACGAGACCTTGCTCTCGGGCCGCGACAGCCAATCGATCGCCTTGGCCGCATTCTCCATGCCGGTGTAGTGCAGCAACAGCAGGTCAGGCCGGCGGCCGCCGACGCGCGGCTCGATGTTGGGCGACACCACGATGCGGTCGACACACCGACTGTCCGCCGTATCGAACACCGCCGTCATTCCCCCGGCCCGCGGCCCGCGCCGCCACGGTTGGCCGCAGAGGCCTCGGCCTCCTCGATAGCGCGGTTGAGGGCAGCGCGTTCCTTTACGATCGCATCGTAGGCGGCGTTGATCGTCGCAAGTTTGCGGTCAGCAACGGACTGAAATTCGCGCGGAACGCCGTGCGCGGCAAGGCGATCGGAATGGTTCTCCTTCGCAAGCTGGCGATAGTGCGCTTTCAATGCCGCATCCGACATCGCGGAATCGGCGCCGAGTATCGCGTAGGGGTCATCCTCGTCGACGATGAAGACACGGCGGACTTGCGCATAGGCCGCGGCGTCGAGACCGAAAACGTCGGCGACGCGCCGCAGGAAATGCTCCTCGTCCTCGTGCAGCACACCGTCCGCCGACGCGATGTGGAACAGACATTCGAATACGTCGCGTTTCAACTCCGGTTCTTCGGCAAGAAGGCTTGCGATCTGCCGCGCATAGCTTTCGTAGCCGGCGATGTCGCGCTTGGCGGCGTCGAACACGCGGCGGACCGAATCGCGCTGATCGGCCGGCACTTTGAACCAGCGCTCGAAGGCCTCGAGTTCCGCGGCAACGGCCACGCCGTCCGCCTTGGCCATCTTGGCCGCAAGCGCGACGAACGCAATCGTGAACGCTGATCTTTGATGCGCCTCCGTCGGGCAGCGGCCGCCCTCGAGACCGACCGACGCGGCAATGCCGGCGAGCGTCGCGCGGACACCGCCGCCATCCAGCCCAAACATCGCCTTCAGTCTTTGCCAAATCATTCTTCGTACCTATCGGCGCACGCCACCGCGGGAAGCGTACGTGTACGACGCGGTGAAACAGTGGTCATCCACATGTTTTGACGAATGTGAAAGATATTTCGCAAGCGTTGATTTGACCGTGATGAGCCTTGCCATCAGACTAAGGTCTGAGGTTGCGCTGAGAGGAACGGCTACTTTGGCAGCCGTAGCGGAACCTCTGCAAGAAACGCCGAAAATACAAGGCGCCGAAGAGCGTCGGAGTGGTGTGAGCGTTTCGTTGGAGGAGGCGGGTATGAGAAGTTTGCTGCTTGCGATTTGCGCAGCGGCGGCGCTGGCGATCTGGTCGTCCGGTCCCAGGGCCCTGTCTGCGACGGAGTGGTCCTCGTTGAAGGGGCCGTCCACATATGGCGCTCAATATGGCGCCGGCCATGCCAGAAATGGCTTTCAACAGGCCGGCCATCGGCAAACCGGGGACGCCGCAGACGGCTTCGCACCGGTGGCACACAAAGTTCCACCCTATGCCCCGGTCGCCAATCGGTCGTTCGATCCACCACGCTGATCGCTGTTCGTCTCACAGATCGTCGCGTACCGAGACAGTTCGGCGCCGCGGTGTCTGATGTGCAAAACGTGGATCCATCCTGGCACGGGTTTTCACCGCGCAATGCGGCGCCGTTCGGCGCGGTGAATGCTCTCCGCGGAGCCCGGCGGCGGTTCGCCGTGGCACTAGCGGCCGGGCGCCAGCGAATGGGGTGTTGAACGGCATCATTAAGCCAACGTCATCACGCCAACCGGCCGTCATCACGCCAACCGGCCGTCATCACGCCAACCGGAATGTGGCCTGCAGCCGCGAAAGCGCGACCGCATCCGCCACCTTCGGCAATTCTCGCCCTTTTGCAAATGCCATGCACGCTCTTCGCGGGTCCTGAGAGGCCAAGAGGATCCGACCTCGCATGTCCTTTCGGCGCGTCTGAACGGCGCGCCACCGCAGCCCCCCATATCGAAACCATGCGCCGCGACATGCACCGCCGCAGCGCATGCGGCCGAGCACAACGGTGCTCGCGCGATTGACTGATCCCGGTCCAGCGGATAGCTCGACACGTCGAGGATGCTGCCGTGCCCGTTCGTGGTCGCGCCGTCGTGCATCCCGTCCGCCGCGAGGAGCCTGCCCCAGCGATGAGCGATACGTTCCCGGTACGAGGCAAGGACGGCCCCGATGACGACGCGTCAGGCCGCTGGCAATTCTGGATTGATCGCGGCGGCACCTTCACCGATGTCGTAGCCCGCGCCGAGGACGGACGCTTGCGGGTGCTGAAAGTGCTGTCCGAGAACCCGGGCGCCTATCCCGACGCCGCGCTCGAGGGCATTCGCCGTGTCCTCGACATCGCCAGCGATGCGCCGATCCCGGCACGCCGCGTCGCGACCGTCAAGATGGGCACCACGGTTGCGACCAATGCGCTACTGGAACGCAAGGGCGAGCCGACGGCCCTCGTCATCACCGCCGGCCTCGCCGATCAGCTCGAGATCGGCTATCAGGCGCGCCCCGACATTTTCGCACGCCGTATCGTCAAGCCGTCGATGCTCTATTCGGCCGTTATCGAGGCGCACGAACGCGTGCGCGCCGATGGCACGATCGAAACGCCCCTCGACGAAGCCAGGCTCGAAGCCGCGCTCGCCAGCGCCCGCGCGGACGGCATTCGCGCCGTGGCCATCGTCTTGATGCATGCCTATGCCCACCCCGAGCACGAGCAAAGGGCGGCGTCGGTCGCGCGACGCCTGGGCTTCACGCAGATCTCAGTCAGCCACGAGGTTTCGCCCCTCATCAAGATCGTCGGCCGTGGCGACACCACCGTTGCCGATGCCTACCTGACGCCGATCCTCAAGCGCTATATCGACCGCGTCTCGGCCGAGTTGACGCCCGCCGATGCCAGCGAGCCGCCGCCCCGCCTGATGTTCATGGCGTCATCGGGCGGCCTCAAGTCGGCGGATGTCTTCGAGGGACGCGACGCGATACTGTCGGGGCCGGCTGGCGGCATCGTCGCGATGGCGGAAACGGCGGCGCGTGCCGGCTTCGACGATGTCATCGGTTTCGACATGGGCGGCACCTCGACCGACGTGTCGCATTACGCGGGCAGCTATGAGCGGACCTTCGAGACCGAGGTGGCCGGCGTGCGGCTCAAGGTGCCGATGCTGCGCATCCATACCGTGGCGGCCGGCGGCGGCTCGATCGTGACATTCGACGGTGCGCGCCTCGCTGTCGGGCCCGCGAGCGCGGGTTCGGTGCCGGGACCGATGTGCTACCGTCGCGGCGGGCCGCTGACCGTTACGGACGCCAACGTCATGCTCGGCAAACTCGCGCCGGAACACTTTCCGAACGTCTTCGGCCCGGCGCAGGATCTGGTACTCGATCGCGACGCGGTCGTCGCGGCCTTCGACCAGTTGGCCACGGACATGGGTGGCAGCCACACCGCTGTCGAGATCGCCGACGGAGTCGTGCGCATCGCCGTCGAGAACATGGCGAATGCCATCAAACGCATATCGGTCGCTCGCGGCTACGATGTCACGGAGTATGCGCTCAACTGCTTCGGTGCGGCGGGCGGCCAGCACGCTTGCCTGATCGCCGATGCCCTCGGTATGGAGAAGATCCTCATCCATCCGCTGTCGGGCCTGCTTTCCGCTTACGGAATGGGCCTCGCACCGCTGAGGGCGAGCCGCGAGCAGACGATCGAACAGCCACTTTCGGACGAAGCCCTTACCGGGATCGAGGATCTCGCTTGGAGGCTCGGCGCGACGGTGACCGAGACACTTCTCGATCAGGATGTCGCGCACGACGACATCTCGCTGACGACACGACTGCATTTGCGCTACGAGGGAACCGACACGGCCTTGCCTGTGGAGCTGACGGAAGCCCACATCATGCGCCGCGACTTCGAAGCCGCGCACGCCCGCCAGTTCGGCTTCATGTCGCCGGGCAAGACAATCGTGATCGCAGCCATCGAGGTCGAAGCGACGGGCGGCGGCACCGCGCATGTCGATAGGGAACTCATCGGCGTGCATCAGCACCAGACGCAAACCGGTGCACCGCCCGTCTCGACGCCAAGCGGCGCAACCCGCTTCTACAGCGGCGGACGATGGCACGACGCACCGGTCTACCATCGGGCGCAAGGCCTCACGGCCATCGGTACAGCGATCGACGGGCCGGCGCTCATCATCGAGCCCAACCAGACAGTTGTCGTGGAGCCGGGCTGGCGGTTCGAGGTGACCGATCGCGACGATCTCTTGCTGACACGCAGGGAAAAGCGCCAGCGCGAGACGTTCAGCCGAGCGGCCGATCCGATCCTGCTCGAGGTCTTCAACAATCTCTACATGTCGATCGCCGAGCAGATGGGCGAAGCGCTGCGCAATACCGCGCAATCGGTGAACATCAAGGAGCGCCTCGACTTCTCCTGCGCCGTCTTCGATGCGCAAGGTCGTCTCGTCGCCAACGCGCCGCACATGCCGGTCCATCTCGGCTCGATGGACCGTTCCGTCGAAACCATCATTCGCGAGCGCAACGGCACGATGCGCCCCGGCGATGTCTACATGTTGAACGCGCCCTACAACGGCGGCACGCACCTTCCCGACATCACCGTCGTTACCCCCGTATTCGCCAGCGACGACGACAGCGAGTGGCAGAGCGATCCGCAATCCGGCCCAACTGTGCTCTTCTACGTGGCGAGCCGCGGCCACCACGAGGATATCGGCGGACTGACGCCCGGGTCCATGACGCCCAAGGCAACGACGATCGATGAGGAAGGCGTCTATATCGACAATGCCCTTCTCGTCGAGCAGGGCCGCTTCCGCGAGGCGGAGACGCGCGCGCTTCTCACGGGCGCCGCTTATCCGGCAAGGCGGCCCGACAAGAACATCGCCGATCTCAAGGCGCAGGTGGCGGCGAACGCGAAGGGTGTCGTCGAATTGCGCAAGATGGTGGCGCACTTCGGGCTCGATGTCGTCCAGGCCTACATGCGCCACGTCCAGGACAACGCCGAGGAAAGCGTCCGCCGCCTCATCGCGCGTCTCGACGATGGCGCCTTCTCGATCACCACCGACCAGGGCGCCGTCGTTCACGTCCGCATCACCGTCGACCGCGCCGCACGAACCGCCCGCATCGATTTCACCGGGACCAGCGCCGTGCAGGCCAACAATTTCAACGCACCCGAACCGGTGACACGCGCCGCCGTACTCTATGTCTTCCGTGTCATGGTCGACGAGCCCATTCCGATGAACGCTGGCTGCCTCGTGCCGATCGACATCATCGTGCCCGAGGGATGCATGCTGAAGCCGGCCCACCCCGCGGCCGTCGTCGCCGGAAATGTCGAGACGAGCCAGGTTGTGACGAATGTGCTGTTCGGCGCGCTCAAAGGGCTCGGCACGGCGCAAGGCACCATGAACAACCTGACGTTCGGCAATGACCGCGTGCAGTACTACGAGACGATATGCTCGGGCGCGCCGGCCGGATACGAGGGCGCGGGGGATGAGGGCAAGGCCAGCGGCTTCGACGGCGCGGCAGCGGTCCACGTCCACATGACGAACACCCGCCTCACCGATCCCGAGATCCTGGAATTGCGCTATCCAGTTCTGCTCGAATCCTTTTCAATTCGTCGCGGTTCTGGCGGCAAGGGCCGCTTCACCAGCGGCGACGGCACTCGGCGCGTCATCCGCTTTCTGGAGCCGATGTCGTGCGCTATTCTATCGGGGTTTCGTGAGGTGGCGCCCGTCGGCGTCGACGGCGGCGCCGCGGGCGAGCGAGGGCGCAATCTGGTGCGACGCGGCGACGGCAGCATCGAGACTCTAGCGGGCTGCGCGGAAACCGAGCTGGCAGCGGGCGAAGCCGTTATCATCGAGACGCCGACAGGCGGAGGCGTCGGCCCCGGCGGCGATCAGATGGCGGGTTGAGGCCAGGGCCCGTGAATTCGCGCGTCCCTCGGTGACCGGGATCACCAACACCTGCGGCGGTGGTCTGTTAGCTGATCTCACGCGGTCGCGGCATGGCCCTCGTCTTGTCGTAGCGAACCCATAGACGCGCAACGACCGTCCGCTGCAACGTGCGACTTCAGTTCTTCGGCGCAAAAAATGCGCCCGCCAGCTTGCCCGCACACCACGCGGTCGAGCACACTGAGCCAGCGAGCGCGCGGTTGCCGCGGCGCTTGCGCAAACAAGGAGGCACCATGCTTCGCATCATCGCACCGCTCACCCTGTTCGCCCTCGCAGCAGGCCCCGCGCTCGCTGAAACGCCAATGGCGCAGCCAAACGCCGATGTCGAACGCATCGCCAAGGCGCGAGGCGCCATCAAGGGCCTGGCCGAAGGACTGAAGGCCAAGCTCGTCACGGCCATGAAGGATGGCGGCCCGGTCGCCGCGCTCGACGTCTGCAACATCGAGGCGCCGAAGATCACCGCCGCGCGATCGGCGGAAAGCGGCATGAGCGTTGCGCGGACCGCGCTCAAGGTGCGCAACCAGAACAATGCCGCCGACGATTTCGAGCGCCGCGTGATGGAGCAGTTCATCGAGAAGATCAAGAGCGGTGCCGACGCCATGAAACTCGAGCACGCCGAAACCGTCGAGATGGATGGCAAGAAGGTGTTTCGCTACATGAAGCCGATCATGACGGCGGGCAGTCCCTGTCTCGCCTGCCACGGCTCCGAGCTGAAGCCCCCCGTCGCCGAAAAGATCAAGGCGCTCTACCCCAAGGACGAGGCGACCGGATTTTCCGCGGGCGACATGCGCGGAGCGTTCACAGTTAAACAAGCGATAGAGTAACGCGCGTCTCGCATCGACGCGGTGCCGCACACATCAGGCGACGAGCAGATCCAGCTAGGCGTTTGCCGGCACATTGCCAGCTCGAACGGCATGGGCGACAACCAACGAGGCCCGGCGATCTGCAACGGATTTCTCCGGGGCGGACCGCCGGGCCTCTTCAATTCACATTGCTTGTGCCTCGCCGTCGATCACCCGGTCGTTGTCGGCGCCCCGGGCCCCGCCGCAGAGCCGCCCTCGTCAGGCCGCGCGCGCCGTTCCGTCATGAACTGATCGAATTCCGCGCGATCCTTCGCGGCCCTCAGTCGCTCGAGGAAATCGCGGAACTCGCGTTGTTCGTCTTCGAGGCGCTTCAAGGTCGCGTCGCGGTACTCGTCGAAGGCAGCGTTGCCGCTCGATGCATAGGCCGCACCCCGCATCCCCCAACGATCCATCTTTCGTTCGAACTTCTCGGCAAACCGCTGCTCCCAGCGGTTGCGACTACCATATCCGCGACATCCCATGCGTCCGCTCCATATCATGTAGCCCAGGATTGCGAGCCCAGCGGGCCAGAACACGACGAAGCCGAGAACCATCACGGCAATCCACGCCGGTCTGCCCCAGTCATCGAGCCTTGCCACCATCTCCGTCATCGCTGTTCTCCACCAACTGGATGTTAATGTGAATAACATTCACATAGATGGCGCATGGGTCGGCGGGCGTCAAGTGGTGCTCCGCAAATTCGATAGGAAGTCGTACGGAATTAAGCGCGCGGCCGCCATTTCAGGTCAGCGCGAATGGATCGACACCGGCCAATCACCGAGCGCAAACCCCGGGGCAGCGTCGAACTAGCGCGTATCCGGTGCCGGCCGATCCAACCCGTCCAGATAGATCAGCGTCGCCGCTTCCAGCAATTCCTCGGGGCTCATCGGAATCGGGCGGCGAGATGCATCACCACGCGCGAACAAGGTGGCGATGCCGTGCGACAGCGACCAGATGTGCAGCGCCATCATGGCGGCAGGTGGTCGCCGCCCTGCCGGATAACTGGCGGCAACGGCCTCGCATGCGGTGCGCAGAACCGCGAAGGCCCGGTCTCCCGCTTCGCGCACGGCGGGAAAATCGACGAACGAGATACCGGATTCGAACATTGCCGAGAACAGTGCCGGCTCGCGCCTCGCAAAGGCGAGGTAGGCTTTCCCGACACGATCGAACGCCGCCCTCGGGTTGGGCGTTCCTTTGTTCCAGGCGGCTTCGAGATCGTGCGCGAAGGCTTCGAAGCCGCGCTCCGCGACATCGGCCATCAGGGCGTCGCGATCGCGGAAATGGCGATAGGGCGCGGCCGGGCTGACACCAGCCGCGCGCGCGGCCTCGGCGAAACTGAAGCCGCTCGGCCCCTTCTTGGCGATCAATTCCAGCGCGGCGCGGATCAGCGCCTCGCGCAGATTGCCATGGTGGTAGCCGCGGCGCGTACCCGTATCGTCGTTCTTGTTCCATCCCATGACATCGGTTCTAGCCGAAACCGCGCACGAACTCACGCGCGTGTGGCGTCGCACCATCGGTCAGCCATGGCGCAACAATCGCCTCACGGAGTGCATGACGTTGTTCGTGACCCTCATGCACAAGCACCAGAGCTTGCCGCGTCGCGGGCCAGCCGCTAATCATCGGCCTTGAAAATGCGCCGAGCAACCGCCGCCCCGCCACAACACGAACCAACACGAATCAGACATTACCCATCCGGACGAGGGGCAGCCTGTCGGTCATGCGAGCATCTGAACTTTCGGCCACCTCGCATCGAACGGAACTGGATGGCCTCAGGGCGGTCGCGGTCAGCGGCGTCGTAGCGTTCCACCTCGGGCTGCCTCACGTATCGGGTGGCTTCCTCGGCGTCGATGTCTTCTTCGTCTTGAGCGGCTTCCTGATTACGCGGCTCATCATCTCGCAGATCGGCAACGGCCAATTCTCTATCTTGAACTTCTACGCCCGGAGAGCGCGGCGGCTGCTGCCCGCCGCATTCGCGACCATCGCCATATCACTGCTTGCAGGACTGGCGCTCCTCGGTCCGCAGCATCTCGAAGCCGCGGCACAATCCGCATTCTTTGCAACCCTATCCCTTGCCAACGTTCATTTCTGGCTGACAGCCGATTATTTCGACGTGGCGCGTGAAGCCAAACCGTTCCTGCATTTCTGGTCGCTGAGCGCGGAGGAGCAATTCTACCTTTTCTGGCCCGCGTTGCTGCTCGCGATCACGCGCATCGGCCGACGAGCACTCCTCTCGCTGGCCATCCTCGCCATTGCTGCGGCGAGCTTTCTCGCCAGCCTCATCTATCAGAGCGCCGCTCCCGAAGCGGTGTTCTTTCTGACGCCGTTTCGAATCTGGCAGCTCGGCATCGGCGCGCTTATCGCCACCGCGGGCATAGCCGATCTCAAGCGCACTCCGGAAATTTTGCGGCTTGCCGCTCCGGTCCTGACCGCCGCCGGGCTGCTGCTGATCGTCCATGCCTTCGCCTTCAGCCAAGCGCCCGCCAACGACGTTCTCGTCGCGGCACAGGCGGCGATCGGCGCGGCCCTCGTGATCTCGGCCCCGCCGAACACGATCGCCAGACTGATCCTCGCCAATCCGCTGTCTGCCTGGCTCGGTCGGATCAGCTATTCGGTCTACCTCTGGCACTGGCCGATCGTGATCTTCCTGCTCTACTATCTCGAGGATGCGCGAACCTTCCTTTTCCTCCTTTCAGCCACCGCGCTCACAATCCTCTTCGGATGGATATCATACCGCACGGTCGAGCAGCCGTTTCGCGGCTCCTGGACGCGTGGCGATGCAAGGACCGAGCGTCTAGCCGTTGTCGCAGGCAGTTGCGCCATCGCACTCTTCATCATCGCGTCCGCATCCCTCATCTGGAACCAGGGCGGTTGGGATTGGCGCCTGGCGCCGGGCATGCGCCAAGAGGTGGCCGCAGCACGGTTGAAACCGCGGCCAAACTGCCAGGGCAGAAAACTCGACGGACTGGCTGCGCCGCAATGCGTCTACGGCCTCCGATCGAAAGACATAGACATGGCCGTTATCGGCGACAGCCATGCCGCGACGCTGAGCGCCGGTCTGAGTTTGAACCTGCTCTATGAGAACCGGACGGGCCTCGATCTTCATCGCAACGACGGCCTGCCGCTGCTCGACACCGAAAGCCACTTTCTGACCGCTCCGAGTTCACGCTCGATGAACGATCATTTCGCCGCCGCTTTCTCCGCGAAGCCCAAGTTCATCGTTCTGCACGCCAGATTTTCGCGATACTGGCTCGGCCGGGGTTCGAAGTTCGAGACCAACAGGCCGGATGTCTACATCGGCCCCACCGGCAAGCCAGCCGACTATGCGCGAGCATCCTCACAACGGCAGTTCACGACAGCATTGCGCGAGACGATTAGAGCCATTCGCGAGCGAGGCATCATTCCCGTCGTCGTTGGACCGATTCCCAACCCAGGCACAGACGTTCTGCAATGCTTCACGCGCCCTCTCTTGCGATCCCACGAAACCGCGATGGCCTGGTGCAACACCTATACCCAGGACGAAGCCCGGGCGCGCAACAAGCCGGTGATCGAAGTCCTGAGGGCGATTGCGAAGGACGAGAATGCAATCTTCCACGATCCCACCAATCTGTTCTGCAAAGCAGGTGAGACGCACTGCCGACTGGTTCAGGGCAGCAAGATCCTCTATCGCGACGACGATCATTTGAGCGAGTATGGAGCCCGCGTTCTGGCGCGGAGCCTACTCAACGCCTTGCCGAAATAGGGCGCAGCCTTCAGCGGCAGACGCGATAAGTGCCGTTCTTGCCGTGGCGCGCGAGATCGAGATGCAGGTGGTCATGGTGGTAACGATCGGCGAGCGGCCCGAGCACCGTCGTGAAGCTGTCGCAGGCACCGCGGTGTACGTCGCGCAGGAACTGGCGCTCACGCGATGATCCCCACCAACCCGACTTGACGGAAATCTTGTGGCCGTCCGCCAGGCGGAATTCCGAGATATCGAGCGCATTGGCGAGGCCGTGCTGTGAAAGTTTGGCGCCCCACTTGTGATTGATCGGTCGGCATCCGTAGGACGCGGCGACCTTCATGCCGACGATCGACGCACCGAAATGAAACCGCGCCGCCGGTTCGACGACGGTCGCCACCCAGCGGTCGACAGCCGGTATCATCGGGCAGCGCAGCGTTGCGGCAGGGGTCAAACGGACCCGGCCTCCGAGCGCCGCCGACATCTCGAACGGTTGCTCGGCTCCGCAGGCACTCGGGCCGCCGAGAGATGACCGGGCGTTGAGGAAGGGGCTGGTCCGGACCATGCCGGAAGCCAGGCATTGTCGCTCTTCGAGGGCCTGCCAAGGCTCGCTCTTGGCGACAAAAGCCGGCGTTCGCTCACTGCTGCAGCCTGAGACAGCCGACAGGAGCACCGACAACGACAGCAAACATGCAACACGCGACATATACATGATGACGGACTATCAGACAGATAACCCTAACGACGGGTTAACGAGCCCCCAGCCCGACAGTCAGATCATCACGGTGCGAACGGGCGCTTTCATGCCCGGAATAGGGCAATGCTGCGTCGCCGAACGCGAGATGCGAAAGCGGTCCGTCACGCAAGCGTCATATTGTATTATCCACAACCAATCTTCGTCCGTGCGCGGAATCGGCAGGACTCACGAGGCCCCGTCTGTTAGGTTTAAGTCATGAGAAAGAACAGCGTGCGGTAACGAGCTGAGCTTTCCCAGGTCCGAGTTGCGTATCGAATTGTGTGTCGAGTAGAGTTTGCGTTGTGTGTTGCGTATGACGGTCACGGCTCGACCGCGCGAGGTTCGAGCTGTCAGTGGGCCGGCAATGAAGCGAATGTAATGCGTCGTGTGTGGTTCTGCGTCGGGCGTGTTGTATTCGTCGATCAATGAGTTGGCGTTGCGTAACGTGCGTTGAGTCTCGAGTGTGCTTTCGGCCCTAGGCGTTCGCCGGAACTGGTCTGCTGAAGCCCCCGCGCTTTAACTTTGCAGATCCGATCTTCGGCTTGCTAGGGCCGTTCGCATGTCTGCAGTCTCGCGTGCGCTGCTCGAAGCTCTCGGAACACGCCGCCGTCCCGCAAGACGCACCGCGCCACCCGGGCAAGGCGATCCGCCGCCACCCCGCTAAGGCGAACTGCGCCACCCCCGCAAGGCGCACCGCGCCACCCCCGCAAGGCGCACCGCGCCACCTCGCACACGCATCACACTGCCCCGCAAGGCGCACCGCGCAGTGCTCGCGGCGCAGCTATCGCCGGCCCACTGCCAAGCCAAATATCCCGCACATGCGTAACCGCCCCCGACGGCTGCGGTCAGGGCAGAGTGCTGGCGCTGTTGCGTTCGAGGAATGCCGCGACGGCCTCCTTGTAGGCGCGATCGCCAACGGCCTTCATGTGATCGCGGCCCGGAATTGACAGCGCCTCGGCATTCGGGATCAACGCCGCGAGATCGGCCGCCGAGCCACCGACCACATCGGTCTCGCCGACGGCGACGAGGACCGGGACGGTTATGCGCGCGACGTCCTCGCGAGTCAGCGGATCGCGCGCCGAGCGGATGCACACCGCGAGCGCCTTGAGATCGCTTCCCGTCTGCTCGGCGAACGCACGAAACGTCCGCGCGGTCGGATTTGTGACATCGTCGATCGACGGGGCTTCGAGGGCGGCCGCGATCGGCCCGGTTCCGGCCATGCCACGGACCATGTTGATCCCGAGACCGCCGAAAACCACGCTCGAGACGCGGTCGGGATGGTTGAGCGCCAGAAAGGCCGAAATGCGCGCGCCCATCGAATAGCCCATGACGTTTGCCGCGGCGATGCCCAGATGATCGAGCAGCCTGCGGGCGTCTTCCGCCATCAGCGGCGCGCCGTACTCAGAGAGTTCGTAGAGCTTCTGGCTGCGTCCATGGCCTCGGTTGTCGAGCGCGATCACCCTGTAGCCCTTGCCCTTCAGGTAGCCGACCCAGCTCGTGCTGACCCAGTTGGTCGCGATGTTGGACGCAAAGCCGTGGATGAGGAGAACAGGTGCGCCCGCGCCCTCGTCCATGTAGGCGATCTCGACGCCATCGGAAGAAAACGATCGCATATCCCGTGTCTCTCCGTTCTCCGGTGCCGACACCGGACCTTACGTCACGCCCGGGCCGCTCGCGATATCGCCGCGGCTACCCGCGCCCCGGCCGCCGCTGATACGAAGTGCGCACGCAGCCTCCCCTACCATTATGGGCCAGGCACCGCTATGGTCGCGGCCAAATCGCCGAGCCGCAAGACACAGGAGGCACGCGCCATGGCAGCAAGCGTCGTCCCGCACTTTGCAAACGACAAAGGCGTCGAGAAAATCTTTATCGGAATCAAAGAGTTCCAGTGCATGGGCGCGCGCGCGCCATTTGACCATCCGCATGTCTTCCTGGACATGGGGAGCGATGGCCAGATCGTCTGCCCATATTGCTCGACGCTCTACGTCCACGATTCGCGCCTGACCGCGATCGAAAGCGATCCCCCCGGCTGCCTCGTGGATCTCGGCGAGCACAAGGCCGCCTGATCCGCGGCGGCAGCGGTGCATCATGACGGCGGCGGACGCCCGCATCCGATCGTGTAGCGACCTTGACGCGCCTCGAATGGGCTCGTGTTCCTTGTGGTTCTGACATTTGCTCGGATCCTAGCAGCGGCTGGCAAGCAAATGCCGGAACCGGAACACGAGCATCATCATGCTTCTCGTGTAGCTTTTGCACATGACGTTTGGCTGCGACACAGGCCCCAGGCGGGGGCCAAACGTCAGGTGCGCGACACGAGGTTGGAGACCATGGAACAAGCGGATACCAGCACGAGCGGTACGATGACCGACGTCCGGCCTCGCCGCCATCCGACAGTCGGCAACGAGCGTCATCCGCTGCTGATCCTCGGCGGCGGCATCGGTGGACTGGCGGCTGCGCTGGCGCTCGCCCAACACGGCATGAAATCGCACGTCATCGAGAAGCGGAAGGTCTACGAACCCGAGGGTGCCGGCATCCAGATTGGTCCGAATGGTTCGCGGCTGCTCGCGAGCCTTGGCGTCGCCGATGCCCTGGAACCGCTCGCCGGCAAGCCCGATCTCATCCATGCGCGTGACAGCGCGACCGGCGCGACACTTGCCCGGTTACCGCTCGGCGGCTGGATCGCAAAGCGGCATGGAGCGCCCTACTGGGTGCTGCACCGCGCGGACCTGCACCAGGCACTGTTCGACGCGGCCCGCGCCAGCCCACTGATCGCGCGAACGACGGACTTCGACGCTATTGCCGTGGAGAACCGTGGCGAACATGTCGTGGTCCGCTCCCGATCTAGCGGCGAGATCGAGGGCTCGGCAATGATTGCGGCCGATGGCATTCGCTCGATGGTGCGCGACGAGTTCTTTGCCGGCAAGCCACTACGTTTCGCCGGCAAGTGCGCTGCACGTGCGGTGATCCCCGCGACGGCAATGCCAAAGTCACTGGCCGAGAATGCGACCGGACTTTGGATGTCTCCGAAAGCCCATGTCGTGCATTACCCCGTCCGCGGCGGCAGCGAAGTCGCTCTGGTCTTCGTTCGCAACGAGACGGCAGCAAGCGACGACTGGAGTGCCTCGTTGCAATCGAGCTGGGTCACCGAACCGGCACGTGCCTTCGCCAAATCGCTGCGCGACCTTCTCGACGTGCCGGCCGAATGGAAGAAGTGGTCGCTTTATGAATTGCCGCCTTTACCGACATGGGTGCGCGGCAACATCTGTCTCCTTGGCGATGCAGCGCACCCGACGCTACCATTTCTGGCACAAGGTGGCGTCCTTGCGATCGAGGATGCCGCGGTCCTTGCGCGCATGATTGCGCGGCGGCCAGACGACATCTGCCAGGGCTTTACGCTCTATGAACGAGAGAGACGCCCGCGAGCGACGCGGGTCGTCGCCGCCGCAAAGTCCAACGGCAGCATCTACCATCTCGACGGATTTCTGGCGCAAGCAAGAAACGCGGCCATGCGCATATCGCCGCCCGAAATGTTGATGGCCCGATACGATTGGATCTACGGATACCGCGCCTGATCGCGGACGACCATGCATGCCAATGCGCAGCACGCGAATGCCGCCGCGCCCTGCGGCGCGACGGCTTCGCTTGTCGGATCATCGAATCGCTGGCGTAACCCGCAGCATCAGATGTAGATCACGTCGACGATGACATACGTTTCAGGATCGACGATGCAGATCGAGTCGCCAACGTAGATGTAGCGATAGCCTTCATAGGCAGGCACGATCGACACCCAACGCGGAGGCAGCGCGTAGAGTGTCGCGGTGCGCGGCACACCGATGCCGATGTTCACGCTGATGTCGACGCTCTTGCTGCGCTTCAATGCGCCCCGATCGACCGTACGCTTGAGCTCCGACTTCTTCTGCTTATCGACATTGATCCTCGCGGCTTCCTTCGCGCGCTCGGCACTCGACGGATTCTCTCCGCGGCTCTTCTCCGGCGTTTCGGCCTTGCGGTCACGGCTATCCCGGCCACCGATCTGGCCTCGCTTGCCGTCGGTCGTCTCCTCGCCACGTTGCGACTGGCGCTGCTTCATCGACTTGCCGTCCGCTGTGTCACCGCGTTCACCGCGTTCGCTCGACTGACGTGGCTTCTGAACGTCACGATCCGCTGCCTCAGCGCCGCGCACGTCGGGCTTCGCCGCATCGGAGCCGTGGCGTTCGCGGACACCAGCGCCGGCCGCCGCGTCGCCACCGGCGGCACTGCCACCGAAAGCACGCGTGCCGCGGTCAGCACCGCCGGCTGCCGGCGCCTGCATCTCAGCGCCGGCGCTCATGCCACCGCCGCCGCGCGACGCTCCGCCGGCATCGGCGGCCTGCGCCATCGCGACGCCCGCGCTGGCGAACAAGGCGACGAAACTCGTTGTGAGGATTTGATGTGCTCGGACTTTCATTTTTATCTCCTTTGCCGATTTTCCTTTCATGCGGCCAACGTCCGTAGGTCGAGGCGGTTCCGCAAATGTGATGGCGCACACGACGAG
Source organism: Hyphomicrobiaceae bacterium (assembly GCA_020442185.1). Lineage (GTDB taxonomy): Bacteria > Pseudomonadota > Alphaproteobacteria > Rhizobiales > Hyphomicrobiaceae > JAEUMD01. The sequence goes on along the minus strand of JAGRKS010000072.1, from coordinate 3,049 downwards.
GCACGCGGCCAGTGTTCTCGATCCGACGCCTTATTCCGGGCGAAGGTCGTCAAGCGTCAGCGAACGCGCTGGCGCCGTCCGCAACGAGATGCTTTGAAAGTTTGCGCTGTTAGCTGCGCCAGAATTCGCTGCGGAAGAGCACGAGGACCGTGAACAGCTCGAGACGGCCGAGCAGCATCGCGAACGAGAGCACCCACTTCGCGCCCGCAGGCAACGTCGAATAGTTACCGGACGGGCCGATGATATCGCCAAGGCCGGGGCCAACGTTGCCCACCGCCTGCGTTGCAGCCGTCAGCGCCGTGACGAGATCGAGGTCCATAGCGGCAAGCACGACAGTGAAGATGCCAACCGTCGTCATGTAGATCGCGAGGAATGCCACGACCGAGAACGGTACGTCGTCCGGTAGGCGCCGCCGGTTGTACATCAGTGTGACGACGCGATTTGGACTGATGAGATGCAGAAAGTGGCTGCGCGTAAGGATGCCGGCCACCTGCAGCCGGTAGATCTTGATGCCGCCCGTCGTCGAACCCGAACATCCTCCGACGAACTTCAGGAGGAAGAAGAGACCGACCGAAAACGTACCCCACGCCGTATAGTCCTCGACCGCGAAGCCTGTCGTCGTGACAACGGAGACGACGGAGAACGACGCGGTCCGCACCGCAACGTCGATCGGCACTTCGCGGGTCAGCACGAGCCAGGCGGAGAGTGTCAACGCGACGACGACGAGGAAACTCAAGAAGCCCTGCACCTGCGCATCGCGCCAGATGGCTCCGCGATCGCCGCGCAATGCCTTGATGAAGACGACGAAGGGCAACGCACCAAGGATCATGAAGACGATCGCCGCCCACTCGAGGGCCGGCGACCTGAAAAAGCCGAAGCTCTCGTCGTGCGTCGAGAATCCGGCCGTCGATACCGTCGTCAATGCATGGCAGATGGCATCGAAGGGCGTCATGCCGAGCAGCGCGTAGACGATGGCGCAGATGACGAGAAGCGCCAGGTAGATACCGGCGATCGCCATCGTCAGCTCGAGTGCGCGCGGCAGCACCTTCTCGGAACGGTCCGAGTTCTCCGTCTGGAAGAGCTGCATGCCACCGACGCGCAGAAACGGCAGCATGATTATCGCCATGACGATGATACCGAGCCCGCCGAGCCCCTGCAGTACCGCGCGCCAGAGAAGTATTCCGCGCGGCAGCTTGTCGAGTCCGACGAGGACGGTCGCGCCAGTCGTCGTGATTCCGCTCATCGATTCGAAGAATGCATCCGTGTAGTTCAGGCCAAGGCCGACGAACGGAATGGCGGCGACTGCGGTCACCGCGCTCCAGCTGATCGTGGTCAGAAGGAACGCTTCCTTGACGCCAAGCTGCACCGGCTTGTCGTCGTAAGCCGCCAGCACCATCAGGCCGCCGATGAAGAACGTGAAGATCGAGGCGCCGAAAAACACCTTCCAGTCCTCGTGACCGTCGGCGACGTCGACGATCGCGGGCAGGATCATGGCAGCCGCCATCGTGCACAACATGAGGCCGACCACGAAAACGATGGGCCTGAACCTGATCACGGAACGGTCTCCGAAATTCGCCGGGGAGCGCGCCTGTTGGCATTCGGCGCAGGACTCGTCAGGCCGCCCACACGCGCAAGGCATGTCACCGCCAGCGCTCTTGCCTCAGAAGTCGCGGTGTGAGGCCGTGTTGTTCGCATCGGACCACTCACGCGCCCGCCTCGCGCAACGCTGCTTGCGCCGCCGACAGTCTCGCGATCGGCACACGGAACGGCGAACACGATACGTAGCTCAGGCCGATCTGGTGACAGAAGGCAACCGATGCCGGGTCGCCGCCGTGTTCGCCGCAAATCCCCATCTTCATGCCGGGCTTGACGCTCCGCCCACGCTCCGCTCCGATCCGCACGAGTTCGCCAACCCCGTCGATGTCGATCGAAACGAACGGATCGACGGCGAAGATGCCGTGCTCGGTGTAGCTCGTCAGGATCGGGCCGGCGTCGTCGCGACTGAGGCCGAGACAAGTCTGCGTCAGATCGTTCGTGCCGAACGAGAAGAACTCCGCACCGTCATCGCCAGCCGCGATTTCGTTGGCGCGAAGCGCGCAGCGCGGCAGCTCCACCATCGTTCCGATTTGATAATCTGGTGTTACGCCGCGTTCGGCCGCCACCTCGGCGGCGGTGCGCCGGATGATGTCGGCGATCAGGTCGAATTCCCGCCGGTGAATGACCAGCGGCACCATGATCTCGGGCACGACTGGATTGCCCGTCGCCGCCGCCGCGTCGATCGCCGCCTCGAAGACGGCTCGCGCCTGCATTTCCGTGATTTCGGGATAGCGCACGCCGAGACGACAGCCGCGGAACCCGAGCATCGGATTAAGCTCATAGAGCTCCGCGACGCGCGATTTGATTTTGTCGACCGGAATGCCCAGCGCATCGGCGACAGCTTGCTGTTCGCGCTGTTCATGCGGCAGGAACTCGTGGAGCGGCGGGTCGAGCAGCCGGATCGTGACCGGAAGGCCTGCCATGATTTCAAACAAGCCCGTGAAATCGCCCCTCTGCATCGGCAACAGCTTCTCGAGCGCGGCACGGCGACCGCCGGCATCTTCCGCGAGGATCATCTCACGCATGGCGAGAATACGCTCCTCGTCGAAGAACATGTGCTCCGTCCGGCAGAGCCCGATTCCGTCGGCGCCGAATTCGCGGGCCTGCGCGGCATCCCGTGGCGTGTCGGCGTTGGCCCTGACGCCGAGCTTGCGCACGCTGTCGGCCCACCCCATCAGCTTGGAGAATGCACCCGAGAGTTCGGGTTGACGCATCTTCGCGCGGCCCTTCAAAACTTCGCCCGTGCCGCCATCGATGGTGATGACATCGCCCGCTCCGAACGTCTCGCGTCCGATCGAGAGACGTCGCGCGGCAACGTCGATACGGAGCGCGCCGGCGCCCGAAACGCAAGGGCGCCCCATGCCGCGCGCAACGACCGCCGCATGGCTCGTCATGCCACCGCGCGCCGTCAGAATGCCCGCAGCGGCATGCATGCCGTGAATGTCCTCGGGGC
>JAGRKS010000071.1 GCA_020442185.1 Hyphomicrobiaceae bacterium | reverse complement strand
CGCCCACCGTGCCGCCGATCTCGACCAGCACGAAATCGACGCCTTCGTTGCCGTCCAGCACGAAGTTCTTGATGGCGTCGGTGACGTGGGGAATGACCTGCACCGTGCCGCCGAGATAATCGCCACGGCGTTCCTTGGCGATAATCGTCTGATAGATCCGGCCGGTGGTGATGTTGTCCGACTGCTTGGCCGGAACGCCAGTGAAGCGCTCGTAATGGCCAAGGTCGAGATCGGTCTCGGCGCCGTCGTCGGTGACGAACACCTCGCCGTGCTGATAAGGCGACATCGTTCCGGGATCGACGTTCAAATAGGGGTCGAGCTTCCGGAGACGAACGGAATACCCGCGCGCCTGGAGGAGCGCGCCGAGTGCGGCCGATGCGAGGCCCTTACCAAGGGAGGAGACCACGCCGCCGGTAATGAAGATGTACCGCTGCATGGGCCTGCATGAATACATAGTTGCGGGGCGATTCGAAGAGGCAATTTCGTACGTTCCACCGCGCAGTCGCCGTGGCGCATGAGTTGCCGCTCGAACCAGCGGAAGCCGATGGGGATCGACGATGGAAACGACGCCGGAAATCGCCGGGTCAGAATACGACTAGCGGGAATCGGGGACCTGAGGTCCGCCGGTGCCCTGCAGCTTGTCGAGGATGCCGCCGCGACCGGTTGCCGGTGCGTCGCCGGGGGTGGAGCCAGATGTCGAACCGGCCGGCGCCGTCTGGTTGGCACGGTCCAGAACCGACGGCGCGTTGGTGCGCTGATTGGCGAGGATCGTCAACGTCAGGCTGGTGATGAAGAACGCCAGGGCCAAGCCTGCCGTCGTGCGCGTCAACAGGTTGGCCGTACCCCGCCCAGTCAGAAAGCCGCCGCCTCCGCCGCCGCCACCGCCACCGATACCCAGCGCTCCGCCCTCTGAACGCTGCAGCAGAACGACACCGACGAGAGCGGCGGCGATCATGAGGTGGATGACGAGAATAATCGTGGCCATGCGGACGGGTCCCAACGGTCGATGTGGAGTTGATGTAGGGGCTCATACACGATCCCCCAACGGCTGGCCAGAGCCCGATCGTCACGGGAGGCAAGACGACGCCGTTCACCCATCGGCGTTTGGCCAGGCCAACTGATCCGAGAATTGCGCTCTGCATCGACCGGCTGGGCGGAGCAGGCCCAGCATAGGAATTGCAACCGCGGGAGCCCCCTCTCCCGCGAACCTGATCTAGCGGGTAGAAGGGCGCAGCGCCGGACGGGAGGGTGCGTTGACACCTTCGTCGACGCGCCGCATCGGCACCGGCACGGCCGCAGGCGTCTTCTTCGGGGCCGCGTTGTCGGGGCGCCCCGGCGCGGTCGTCGTTCCGGTCGACGTCTTGACGAGACGCGCCGCGGCGACTGCTGGCTTGCGGCGTGGCAACGGCGCCTTCTCCGGCGCCACCACCGGGCGCGGGGCATCCGGAACAACCACCGTGGCGCGGCAGCGGAACAGCAGGCTCTCACGAACGCCGATCAGACGCTCGACGTATTTCGTTTGTTCAGCGGTCAGATTGAGTTTCGCCCACTCGGGACCCCGGTCGAAATTCGTGGCCGCGCCACCGCCCTCGAGCAAGGCTTCCTCGGCGCGCAATGCCGCGCAGTCGGCCTCGGGGAGCGGTTCGGCACGGACGGCGGTGAAAGGAAGGGCCAGCAGGCAAAACGCGAGCCCAACGGCCCGCCTAGCGAAGCCCGGAGAGGTCCGGCACACGAGGCAAAAAATCCGCGACATCGGTCCACCTGCGAAAGGAAAATTCTGCACGTGCGCCCCCGTCCGAGCGACACCGAGTTGCTGATCCAGTGCCGGAGACCGCGTCATCAACGGGCCCGCGCCCGAACCGTCCAGGCGCGACGTTGGCTGATGCCAACGACCGTCTTCACGCACCATATGCCTGAATAATTCTCAAGAAATCGTCTGCTTTGAGGCTGGCGCCGCCGACGAGCGCCCCGTCGACGTTGGCGACCGCCATCAATTCGCGGGCGTTGTCGGGCTTCACCGAACCGCCGTAGAGAATGCGCATGGAAGCGCCCTCGCCCCCGAAACGTGTCGCAAGCGCCTCGCGGATCGCGCCGTGGACACTCGCCACATCCTCGAGCGTCGGCGTCAGACCGGTCCCGATAGCCCAGACCGGTTCGTAGGCGATGACGGTATCGGCCGCAGTCGCCCCATCCGGCACGGAACCCAGGAGCTGCCGGCGTACGACATCGAGCGTCAGTCCAGCGGCCCGCTGGCCGGCGGTTTCGCCGATGCAGACGATGGCCGTGAGCCCCGCCCGGCGCGCAGCGAGAGCCTTGTCGCGCACCAGCCGATCGAGTTCGCCGTGGTCGGCGCGGCGCTCGGAATGGCCGACGATCACCGCCGACGCCCCCGCATCCTTCAGCATCTCGGCCGAAACGTCACCGGTATGCGCTCCCGACGCCGCCGTGTGGCAGTCCTGGCCACCAATCTGAAGGCCGGCGCTGTCCCGCGTCAGCTCCGCCAGGACCATCAGCAGCGAGGCCGGCGGACAGATCATGACGTCGGTGCCGTTGTCCGTGCCGCCCGCCAGGGCGTCGCGTACGGCCAGCGCCTCGTCCAGGGCCGCTTTCAAGCCGTTCATCTTCCAGTTGCCGGCAACAAGGGGACGGATGGCGGGGCTTTGGTCTGTCATCGGCGGTCGGTCTCCGTTCTGTTGTGGCCGGATCGGTGTGGTTGAGGTTCGCGTCGCTCAGATCTGATAGATCCGAATTGGTTTCTCCCTGATAGGCTTCTCCCGGACTGGCTTCGCGAGGCCAAACTTCGCAAGGCCAAATTTAGCAAGACCGGGCTTGGCCCGCCCGAAATTCGACCAGACCGGCCGTTTTCACTCCCTCCGCGCCCGTTCCCTCGGCGCCCGATCCCGCGGCACCTGGCCGGTTCTGCCGCAGGCCAGGGTCGCGGCGCAATTCCCTCGGGCTGTCGCCACGACCTCTTGGTCTCGCAAGAACCACATCCAGGGCGAGAGTGCGGATGCGCCCCATCACCCCGCCCTTGCTTTCGCTCGCTGGCTGCGCTTCATATGGCGCTTCTTAACACGAGCCTCGGGCCATCGAGCACGGGTTTTCGACGTAATCCGAATGCGGCGAATTGGTGCAGGACGAAGCGAACGTCCAAGCCCCGCTATGCCAACAGCTGGAAGAAGACACTGATGCTTGAAGCGATGCGACGCGGTGCCCAGGGAATCATCGCAAAGGCCCTGTTCGCCATTCTCATCCTGAGCTTTGCCGTATGGGGCGTCGCCGACGTCTTCACCGGCTCCAGCCAGACCTCGATCGCCGAGGTCGGCGAGACCCCGATCACGCCGGACGAGTATCAGCGCGCATTCCAGAACGAACTCAATGCGCTGTCCTATCAGGTGGGTCGGCGCATCTCGGCCGAGCAGGCACGCGCCTTCGGTCTCGACGAGCGCGTGCTGCAGCGCCTTATCGGTTCGGCGTCCGTCGATGTCCACGCCCGTCAGCTCGGCCTCGCGCTATCTGACCAGGCGATCATCGACGGTTTGCAGCGCGATCCGGCCTTTCATGGTCCTGACGGCAAGTTCTCGCGCGATGCCGTGGAAAATGTCATGCGCCAGCTCGGGCTGACGGAAGCCGGGCTGATCCGGCTGCGCCGGCAGGAGGAATTGCGCCGCCATCTGACGAGCGCTCTGACGGCTGGTTCCGTCGTCCCGCGGCCAATGGTCGAGGAAATGCACGCCTATCGTGAAGAGACGCGGCGCATCGCGCACTTCACAATCGATCCGGCCAAGATCGTGAAGGTGACGGCACCGGACGAGGCCAAGCTCAAGGAAACCTACGAGACGAACAAATCGGCGTTCGTGACACCCGAAATGCGCAAGCTGGCCGTCCTCATTCTCTCCGTCGAAGATCTCAAGAAGACGGTGACTGTGACGGACGCGGAGGCAAAGGCCGCCTACGAGCAGGAGAAAGCCACGTACGACACGCCGGAGAAGCGGCGCATCCAGCAGATCTCGTTCCGCGACAAGGCCGCCGCCGAAGCCGCGAAAAAGGCGATCGCAGATGGCAAGAGCTTCGTCGAGGCGGCGACGGCTTCAGGCGCCAAGGAGAGCGACATCGACCTCGGACTGATCGTGAAGAGCCAGATCATCGATCCGAAAATCGCGGATGCCGCGTTCTCGCTGCCGAAAGATGGCGTCTCGGACGTCATCGAAGGCCGCTTCACGACTGCTATCGTGCGCGTCACCGACATCGAGCCGGGTGTCGAAAGCACGTTCGATGGTGTCAAGGACAAGGTCCGCGACAAGCTCGCCGGCGAGAAGGCGCGGGTCGAGATCCAGAAGCTGCACGACGAAGTCGACGACGGCCGCTCGGGCGGACAGCCGCTGAAGGCCATCGGCGAGCGCCTGAAGCTGCGCTTTGTCGAGGTGGCGGCGACGGACCGGACCAATAAGACGCCGGACGGCAAGACCGCGCTCGAAGCACCCGCCGCTCAGCAGATCGTCGCCAAGGGATTCGAAGGTCAGGTGGGCATCGAGCAGGAACCCGTCGAACTGGCCGACGGGGGCATCGCATGGGTCGATGTCCTGTCCGTCACGCCGCCGGCCCAGAAGCCGCTCGAGACGGTCAAGGACGAGGTCAAGTCGCTCTACGAAACGCAAGAGCGTCAACGCCAGCTGCGCGAAGCGGCAACGGCCTTCATCGAGCGCATCCGCAAGGGCGAGACGATCGAGGCGGTGGCGGCGGACGCCGGCGGCAAGGTCGAGACCACTCTGCCGGTCACGCGCAATACGACGCCGCAGGGGTTGACGCGTCCGGCGATCGCACAGGCCTTCGCGCTGGCGGCGGGCGGCGTCGGAACATCAGATAGCGCCGACAACTCCTCTCGCGTGGTCTTCCAGGTCAAGGACATCACGCCCGCGCCGCCGCCAACGAAGGAACAGGCCGACAAGATCGCGGCAGAGCTCGCCAAGGAAATCGAGAACGACGTCGTCGCCTCTTACGTCGGCGCCCTGCAAAGGCAGTACGGCGTAACGATCAACCGCAGCGCCTTCGAGCGGTTGACGGGAACCGGCGCGCAATGACACACCGCTACCGCCGTGTGCGGGACGCCTCGCGTCCCGCCAGACTCGATTGAGGCCGTCTGCCGTGACCATCCCGCAAGCACAAGACCTCGGATCGACAGGGCTCGAGATCGCACCGACGCGCGATGCGTTCGAGGCAGCCTATGCCGAGGGTCGCGCCCAGGTGCTCTCGACACGCCTCGTCGCCGATCTCGAGACGCCCGTTTCGGCCTACCTCAAGCTCGCGCGCAGTGGCCCGCCGAGCTTCCTGCTCGAATCGGTCGAAGGTGGCGCGGTGCGCGGCCGCTACTCGATTATCGGCCTCGCCCCCGACCTCATCTGGCGCGCGTCCGGCAACACCGCTGAAATCAATCGCACGCCTCAGTCCGATGCCGCGGCGTTCGTGGCCGACACGCGGCCGACGCTCGACTCGCTGCGCCATCTGCTCGATGAGAGCCGCATCGAACTGTCGGAGGATCTGCCGCCGATGGCGGCCGGCGTATTCGGCTACATGGGCTACGACACCATCCGCCTCGTCGAGCATCTGCCGAACGTTCCCGCAGACGACGTTGGGGTGCCGGATGCCGTTCTCGTGCGGCCGACGATCATGGTGATTTTCGATGCCGTTCGCGACGAAATGACGGTCGTGACGCCGGTGCGGCCCGACCCCGGCACGACATCCGCAGCTGCGCACGGAGCGGCCGTTACCCGCCTCGCCGCGGTCGTTGCCGCACTCGAGACGCCGATCGCGCACGGCGGTTCGCCGGCCGATGCGACGCTGACGATGCCGGAGCCGCAATCGAACACGACGCCAGCCGAATACATGGCCATGGTCGATCGCGCGCGCGAGTACATCAAGGCCGGCGACATCTTCCAGGTCGTGCTGTCGCAACGCTTCTCGGCGCCCTTCGCGCTGCCGCCATTCGCACTCTACCGCGCGCTGCGCCGCCTCAATCCCTCACCGTTCCTGTTCCATCTCGATTTCGGTGATTTCGCGCTCGTCGGCTCCAGTCCCGAAATCTTGGTGCGTGTCCGCGACGGCGAGGTCACGATACGCCCCATCGCCGGCACGGTGCGTCGCGGGGCTACGACCTCGGAAGACAAGGATCTCGCCGCGCAGCTGATTGCGGATCCCAAGGAACGGGCCGAGCACCTGATGCTCCTCGACCTCGGGCGCAACGACGTCGGCCGCGTCGCGAGCGTCGGTTCGGTGCGCGTCACCGACCAGTTCGTGATCGAACGCTACAGCCACGTCATGCACATCGTCTCGAACGTCGTCGGAAAACTCGCCACGGGCTGCGATACGGTGGACGCCTTGATGGCCGGCTTCCCCGCCGGCACCGTTTCAGGCGCACCCAAGGTGCGATCGATGGAGATCATCGACGAACTCGAGAAATCGAAGCGCGGACCCTATGCCGGATGCGTCGGCTATTTCGCGGCCGATGGCGAAATGGACACCTGCATCGTTCTCCGGACGGCGCTGGTCAAGGACGGCGTTTTGCACGTCCAGGCCGGCGCCGGCATCGTCTACGATTCGATCCCCGAAAACGAGCAGCAGGAGTGCATCAACAAGGCCAAGGCCGTCGTGCGCGCGGCGGAGGAAACGGTACGCTTCGCAAGTGGCGCCGCGACCCAGCGCACCGGCAACCGCGGCCCATGGGTGTGAGCGCGAACCTCATCGGTCTGCTCGTCCGGAGGACCCGGGTGCACCTTCGATAATGTCGGCCACACGCTTTCCTCTCCCGAAGGAAGAAGGAAAGGGGCGTTTGCCAAGGAAGGAAGGGGTTACCCATGGACAAAGGAATGTTCTCCGGCCGGCCGGTACGGTGTCGCTCACGTCGCGCCTTGCCGGCAGCTTGTCGCGCGAGCATGATCGCGCGATGCTGACACTCCTCCTCCTGCGCCACGCCAAATCCAGCTGGGACGACCCATCGCTCGACGACTTCGAGAGACCGCTCAACAAGCGCGGAACGATCGCGGCCCAGCGCATCGGTGCCTACCTCGCGGAAGAGCACCTCATCCCCGATCTGGTCCTCTGTTCGACTGCGGTGCGGACCCGCGCGACGCTCACGCTCGTCATCAATGCAATGCGCGCCACGACGCCGTCCGTTCAATTTCGCGACGACCTCTATCTCGCCGATGCCGGCACACTGCTCGACATCGTCCGGGCGACCGAGGCAAAAGTGAAGACGCTTCTCGTACTCGGCCACAACCCGGGACTGCACAGCCTCGCACTCGAGTTGACCGGGCACGGCCCTCGGCCGCTGATCGCCGAACTCGCGATGCAATATCCAACCGCCGCGCTGACCCGCCTGACGTTCGACGAAAAGAGCTGGTCCGCGATACGCGGTGCCGGCGGAACGCTCGAGGCTTTCGTGTTGCCGCGCCGATTGTCTTGACGCCCCGGTCCGTCGTCCCTACACCCGTTTGGCGGCCCGGCGCGGCCATGAAAGAGGCTAAGCCACATGCTGATCCTGATCGATAACTACGATAGCTTCACCTACAATCTCGTGCATTTTCTGGGTGAACTCGGAGCGCAGTCTGTCGTCGTGCGCAACGACAAGGTGACGGCGGCGGAGGTGATGTCCGAGAAGCCCAAGGCGATCGTGCTGTCGCCGGGACCGTGCACGCCGAACGAAGCCGGCGTCTGCCTCGACCTGATCAAGGCGGCGGGCGCCACCATCCCGCTGCTCGGCGTCTGCCTCGGTCATCAGTCGATCGGACAATCCTACGGTGGCAAGGTGATCCGCGCTCCGGTGCCGATGCACGGCAAGCTCTCGACCATCCGGCACAAGGACAAGGGCATCTTCCACGGCCTGCCGGCGGGCTTCGAGGTGACGCGCTATCACTCCCTCATCGTCGAGCGCGAGACCCTACCGGATTGCCTCGAGATCACGGCCGAGACGGATGACGGGATCATCATGGGCCTCCAGCACAAGTCACACCCCGTGCACGGCGTGCAGTTCCACCCGGAGAGCGTCGCGTCCGAATATGGCCATGCCCTGCTCGCGAACTTCCTCGAACTGGCCGGCATCCCGCCGAACCGCGAGCGCATTCCCTCACCCCGCGCCAAGCCGCAGCACGCCGCCTGAATCCTATCTCCGACCTTCCGGACGACGCAGCGGGACGAGCCCTCGCCCACCCCCTCCCGTCGACCTACTTCGAGGACCAGAATGACCGCTCCCGAGCTGAAGCGTCTCATCCAGAAGGTATCGACCGGCGTCTCGCTCGGCGGCGAGGAAATCGAGACCGCGCTCGACATCATGTCGTCCGGCGCCGCGACGCCGGTGCAGATGGGCGCGTTCCTGATGGCGCTGCGCGTTCGCGGTGAGACGGTCGACGAGATCACCGGTGCCGCGCGCCTGCTGCGCAGCCGTATGCTGCCCGTCGAAGCGCCGGCCGGTGCCGTCGACATCGTCGGCACCGGCGGCGACAGCCACGGCACCTACAATGTCTCGACCTGTGCGGCGCTCGTGGCGGCGGGTGCCGGTGTCAAGGTCGCCAAGCACGGCAACCGTTCGGTCTCATCGCTGTCCGGCGCCTCGGACGTGCTATCGGCATTGGGCGTCAAGGTCGATATCGGGCCGGCGGCTGTCGCCCGCGCGATCGCGCGGGCCGGCGTCGGCTTCATGTGGGCACCGATGCATCATCCGGCCATGAAGCAGTGGGCGCCGGTCAGGGCCGAACTCGGTATTCGCACGATCTTCAACCTGCTGGGGCCCATCTCGAACCCCGCGGGTGTCACGCGCCAGGTGGTTGGCGTTTTCGACCGCCGCTGGCTCGAGCCGATTGCGCATGTGCTGCGCAACCTCGGCGCCGAGCATGTCTGGGTCGTGCACGGCGCGGACGGTATGGACGAGTTGACGACGACGGGTGTCAGCCACGTCGCCGAACTCAAGGACGGTGAAATCGCCGTGTTCGAGATCACACCGGAAGATGCCGGTTTGCCGCGCGCGGCACTTTCCGATCTCAAAGGCGGCGATGCGCAGGCGAACGCCGCTGCTATCCGCGTCGTCCTCGAGGGTGAGCCCGGCCCATTCCGCGACATCGTCGTGCTCAACGCGGCAGCTGCCCTTCTCGTCGCCGGCAAGGTGGCGAGCCTCTCCGTCGGGGTCGAACGCGCGTGTCGTGCCATCGACAGCGGCGCGGCGGCCGCGGCGCTCGACGGCCTCGTCGCTGCAACCAACGAGCAGGTCTGAAGCGCTCATGTCCGACATTCTCGACCGGATCACAGCCTACAAGCGCATCGAGGTGGCGGACGCCAAGAGCCGCAATCCGCTGCAGGTTATGGCTGAATATGCACGCTCGGCGCCCAAGGTCCGATCCTTCGCGGGTGCCATCCAGGCACGGCTCGACAAGGGGGAGACGGCCCTCATCGCGGAGATCAAGAAGGCCTCGCCGTCGAAGGGGCTGATCCGTCCGGACTTCGATCCGCCAGCGCTCGCCAAGGCCTACGAGGCGGGTGGCGCGGCGTGCCTGTCGATCCTCACCGACACGCCTTCGTTCCAGGGTGCGCCGGAATTCCTCACCGCCGCTCGCGCCGCCGTCTCGCTGCCGGTGCTGCGCAAGGATTTCATGATCGATCCCTATCAGGTCGTCGAAGCGCGCGCGTGGGGCGCCGATTGCATCCTGATCATCATGGCCGAGGTCGACGATGCGACGGCAGCAGCGCTTGCCTCCGCGGCGCGCGATTGGGGTATGGACGCGATCGTCGAAGTCCACGACGACGCCGAGATGGAACGCGCGCTCCAGCTCGACTGCCGCCTGATCGGCATCAACAATCGCAACCTGCAGACGTTCGAGACGACCCTCGCGACCACCGAGCGGCTGGCGCCGCAAGTGACCGGAGACCGCATCGTGATCGGCGAGAGCGGCATCTTCACGCCGGCGGATATTGCCCGCCTCGGCAATGCGGGTGTCTCGACGTTCCTCGTCGGCGAGAGCCTGATGCGCCAAAAGGATGTCACCGCAGCGACCAAGGCGTTGCTCGGCGTCGCCTGACGTTCGACGAACTCCAGGCGCGATAGCATGTGATGTGGTCAAGGACGGCGGAGATATCTCTCCATCACGATAGACCGCAGCGTCGCGACGAAATGCGGCGTGATACGGCCATCAATGACACCGGCGGGCCGGCGCGCGCTCTGCGCGCGGTGCTCGAGCACGTTCGCCCGCGCACCTCAGTTTGCAAGACCGCACGCCTTCATGAATTCGATCGACGTGTCGACGACGGCGTCCTCATCCTTTTCACTCAAGCCGGACTGGACGTTGGCCAACTCGCCGACCGACTTCGACAATGCCTCGTAGGCGAAGGTCAGCGCCGTGTCCTTGAAGGCCGCATCTATTTTGTCGGCAACGCAGGCGCACTTCGCCTTCTCCGCCCCCGCCTTCTCGCAACTGGCGAGATACTGCGCGCGATCGCCCGCACTTGCTGGTTCTGCCCACGTGATGAGGAGAGCCGCGAGGGCCGTAGCAACGAGCGATGCATTGAGTGACGTGACGGACATGATTACCTCGATCCAGAACAGAGACGCACGGCCATGAGAACCACGTTACGATGCACGCGTCCTGCAAGGCGCCACGGGGTGCGGACGCCCGCCCGGAGCCGGTGCCACGCGACCTCGCGTCGGCTGGTCGCGTTTCATGCCACTTGACGCGGCGACGGCCATGGCGAACGGATGAAGGCGGCGAAACCTCGACCTGAACTCTGGTGCAGCCGGCAACCAGGTTGTTATAGTCCGCCCGCCTGCCCCGTTGCCATACCTGCCGGCGGATGAGCTCGCAATAAGACCACGAACACGCCTTCAATGCGCACACCCGCGATCGACTGCCGACCGGACCGCCGCTTCACTCCTATTCAATTTCGCCCAGACATCAGAGCAGAGCCCGCGATCGATGACCAAACCCGCTTCCCTCACCCAGCGCCTTTCGCACCTGAACGAAAAGGGTGAGGCCAACATGGTCGACGTGTCCGCCAAGGACGTGACGCACCGCATCGCGCGCGCCACAGGCTTTGTCGCGATGGCGGCCGATACGCTGGCGCTGATTGAAACCGGCACGGCCAAGAAGGGTGACGTGCTGTCAACCGCGCGGATCGCAGGCATCATGGCCGCCAAGAAGACGTCCGACCTCATCCCGCTCTGCCATCCGCTGCCGATCACCAAGGCGACGGTCGATTTCGCGGTAAGCCGCACGCCTCCCGGGTTGCATGTCACCGCTGAGGTCAAAGTGGCCGGACAAACCGGCGTCGAGATGGAGGCGCTGACGGCGGTATCTGTTGCGTGCCTGACGATCTACGACATGCTCAAGGCCGTCGACAAGGCGATGACGTTTACCGGCATCAGGCTGCTCGAGAAATCCGGCGGGCGTTCCGGACACTGGAGCGCCGAGGCCTCTGACGACGCCATGGACGGCGGCACGGGCGATCCCGATCCCTCGGACGGCGCGGCGGGCGGGGGCGACGACGCCGGGAGCGCGCGCTGACATGGCCGCCTTGTCCGTCGAAGATGCCCTGGCCAAAGTCCTCGCCGGAGTCCGCCCGGTCGCCACCGAGGACGTCGATCTGCTCGATGCCGCGGGTCGCGTTCTCGCTGCCGAGGTCGCAGCCCTCATGACCCAGCCGCCGTTCGATGCCTCCGCCATGGACGGCTATGCCGTCCGGCGCGCCGACGTCGCTCAGCTGCCGGTCACCCTGCGCGTCATCGGAGAATCCGCGGCGGGCCATGGTTTTCGCGGCAGTATCCGCGAGGGCGAAGCTGTCCGCATCTTCACCGGCGCGCCGGTACCCGGCGGCGCCGACGCCATCGTCATCCAGGAGAACGTCGAGACCTGCGGCGACAGCATCCGCGTCTTCGACGGCCAGCCCGATCCAGCGCACCTGCGACGGGCGGGTGGCGATTTCCGGGAAGGCGACGTGCATCTCACCGCCGGCAAGCGCCTCAATGCCCGCGACATCATTCTCGCCGCCGCCATGGGCTGGTCACGGCTTCCTGTCCGCCGCCGTCCGAAGGTTGCCATCCTCGCGACCGGCGACGAATTGGTGCCGCCCGGCGAGACCCCCGGCCCCGACCAGATCGTCTCTTCAAATCCCTTCGGACTCGCGGCCATGCTGGCTGCCGCGGGCGCTAGTCCTGTCATTCTCGGGATCGCGCGCGACACCGCCGAAAGCCTTGCCGAAAAGATCGCCCACGCAGCCGATGCCGACATACTGTTGACGACGGGCGGGGCATCAGTCGGCAAACACGATCTTGTCGCCCCGGCGCTCGAAGCGGCCGGCATGACACTGGGCTTCTGGAAGATCGCGATGCGGCCGGGCAAACCGCTGATCTTCGGGCAACGCGGTGAGCAACGCATCGTCGGTCTGCCCGGCAATCCGGTGTCGTCGATGATCTGCACCAGGGTCTTCGTCGTGCCGTTGATCGCAAGGATGCTGGCCGCAGCAGATGCCGATGCGCCACCCGCCGCTGCTCGCATCAGCGCTCCGCTCGAGGCAAATGGGCCGCGCACGCACTATATGCGCGCCCGCTCGCTCAGCCACGATGGCGCAATGCGCCAGGTGGCGCCGTTGCCCAATCAGGACAGTTCCCTCCTCACCCCGCTCGCCGCCGCGGATTGTCTCATCGTACGTCCGGCGCGTGCGCCAGCCCTGCCAGCGGGCGCCCTCGTCGAGGTCATCGATCTGGACTTCTGAAACCAAACGTTAACGAATTTTGCAAAACCGCTTGCGGAACGCTAGGGGAACGGTTAGCGTACGTTCATGATTTGTCCTGGCTTGCCGAAGTAGATCAGAGGCGAGAACAGTTGGACCCTGTGAGCAAAGCCACCGCTATGCGACGCGGCTGGTTCTTGGAGGAACGATGCTGACCCAGAAGCAGAAAGAATTGCTCGTATTCATTCATGAGCGGATGCAGGCCGAAGGTGTGCCACCGTCATTCGACGAAATGAAGGATGCGCTGGATCTGAAGTCCAAATCGGGAATTCACCGCTTGATTACCGCGCTGGTGGAGCGCGGCTTCATCCGCCGCCTGCCGCACCGTGCACGCGCCATCGAGGTGATCAAGCTGCCGGAGGGATCCGACAATGGGGCGATCCGCAAGGGCGGTTTCCAGCCGAGCGTGATCGAGGGCAGCGGACGCAAGCCACCGGAGTTGCAGCCGCCACGGACGGTCGTGATCGACAGCCGGACGGTGTCCGTTCCGGTCATGGGGCGCATCGCAGCCGGCACTCCCATCAGCGCCATCCAGAATCACACGCACGACATCGCCTGTCCTCCCGACTTGCTGACGAACGGCGAGCATTTCGCGCTCGAGGTTCGTGGCGATTCGATGATCGAGGCCGGCATCCACGACGGCGATCTGGTGATCGTCCGACGCTGTGATTCGGCCGAGAACGGCGACATCGTTGTCGCTCTCGTTGAAAAGGAAGAGGCGACGTTGAAGCGTCTGCGCAAGAAGGGCACGACCGTCGCACTCGAAGCCGCAAATCCGGAATTCAAGACCCGCATATTCGGACCCGATCAGGTCGATATCCAAGGCCGGCTGGTTGGCCTCATCCGCCGCTACTGACGATCCGGAAAGTTCAGCGTTATCGCGCTCGGATGTCGTCGCGTGCGGTCGAGTGGTGCCGCACGGGCTGCGGCGGCGGGGCGCGTTGGCCGGCCGTCTTCGTCAGGGGCAGGCGACCTCGAGGAAGCAGCGTTGTCGAGACTCGAGCGTCGGCGGGTTGATCAAAGCTCTCGAAAGTCACCCCTCGCACACCGTTCGTGTGCATATTTTCGCATGCCCCCGATCTCGTAAGCCCGCACCGATAGTGCGGGCTCACACCGGTCTTACGTGTTCACACCGGTCTTGCGTGCTCACACTGGCATCTCCCACACCGTCCTGCCTCTCCCACACCGTCCTGCCTCGCGCCATGACGGATCGCGGAGGCTGCCTGGTCGATTTGTCGTCTCAATTGTCGTCGCTGTAGAACAGAGGCAGATCGTCCTCGTCGTCGGCGCGTGGCAGTACGAGCGTGTCGAGCATGTCGACTGGAGCGGCAAACGCCGGCAGCCTCGACGGCGCGTCGTCCGGGGCCCATCCACGCGAGGCGGCGGCGGTCTTCCGCGCCCTCAGTGCGAGTTCCCTTGCCCGTTTCCGCCCCTCGTTCGACCAGGGATGGGCAGGCGCCCACGGCCGGATACCGCGACGTTCGGCAACTGTCTCGATGCGAATGCCGCGTGGCCGTTCGATATAGATGGCGTGCGTGCCTTTGGTCCGTGCCGCGAAGAAGTCGACGATCGCCGCCGGGCTCTCGCATCCTTTCGGAACTGGCACGTCGAGCACGAGAATGTCGGCGCGCGCGCAATCTTCTGCGATCGCAGCTGGATGGCGCGCGACAGAGATGCGCATGCCTTTCACCGTCGCCGTGCAGCCGATGCTGTCACACGTGACGCCATTGCCGCCATTGACAGCGGCAGCCTTGGCGTCGCGATCATCCCCATCGTGTTCGAGCCAGCGCGCCACCTCGAATCGCGAACGGTCTTCCGCAATCACCGAAAGTGCGCCGGAGATGCCGCGCACGGCAACCAGCCGGCCATCGCGCCCGACCAGCACGTCCGGCCGCTCGAGCAGCGGCGCTGCCACAATGCCGGCGACCAACGCCACGCCGCCGAGCAGCCGCCATCGCGCGCCCCAGAGCAGGAGCCAGAGGCCCCCTGCGAGCATCAGCACGAATGCAAAAGTTGGAATGGCCGATACGGCGGTAACGGCGCCAGGAAGGGCTGCAACGTGGTCCGCGGTCCACACCATGCCCTCGATGCCCATTCCCATGACAAGGAGCGGCCCCGCCTCGAGGCCGAGCGGCATGGCGAGGAATGCGGCAAGGGCCGCCGGCATGACGACGATGTTGCACAGCGGCACCGCGAGCAGATTGGCCAGGATCGCGAACTGCTGGCTGGTATGGAAATGATAGATCGCGAACGGCGCGACCGCCGCACTTGCAACCAGCGTCGAGAGAACGATGCCGCCGAAGAACAATGCGACCTTGGTCAATGCGCCGTATGGCGCGCCGCCCCGTCGGCGCGCGCGGTCGCGGAACATCTCGTAAGCCGAAACGAGCGCTACGACGGCTGCGAACGACATCTGGAAGCCGACGTCCAGCAGGCTTTCAGGGAACAAGATCAATATTGCGAATGCCGATAGCGCGACGTTGCGCAGCGCCACCGCGGGACGATCCATCAAGATCGCCAAGAACATGATCGAGATAGTGATGAATGAACGCACCGTCGCAAACGAGCCGCCCGAGATCGCGAGATAACCGAGGGAACCGAATGCGGCGGCGACAGCGGCCCACTTCTTGATCGGGTAGCGCAGCGCAATCGAGGGAAAGAGGGCGAGGACGGCGCGCGCGGTCCAGAACACGGCGCCGCCCATGATCGCCATGTGCAGGCCGGAAATCGACAGGATGTGGAACAAGCCCGAATCCCGGAACGCCTCGTTGGTCGCTTCGGGAATGCCGCCCCGTTCCCCGGTCATCAAGGCATTGGCGATGGCACCCGTCGGGCCGGGCAACACAGCCGTCACGCGCCGGCCAATCGACTGGCGGAATCGTTCGATGGCGGCACGCACCGCAAGTGACAGCGGCGGCGATGAGGCGTCGGCATCGCGGCGTGGCGGCGCGACGGCGTATCCTACCGCGCCGAGGCCCTGGAAATAGGCATGGCGCGCGAAATCATAGTCGCCCGGCAAGGCCGGCGCGGCCGGTGGCGCCAGACGCGCGCGCACGATCACGGCGTCACCTGGCTCGAGACCCGCCATGCGCGTTGGCGTGCGCACGCGCACCCGCTCCGGGCGCACCTCGGGCGGCACGGCACCGAGCGCCGTCACGCGGAGTGTCAAGCGTTCGCCACGATCCTCGCGCGGTTCAACGAGTTCGACAAAGCCGCGGACCTCGACCGGGCCGATCGACTTTTCAAGGATCGGCGCCGCAACGGTCGCGCTGCGGATCGAAGCCATGGCGAAGCCTGCGGCCATGATCATCGCAAGCGTCGTCGCAATCGACATGGCTGGCGCACGCCGCAGAGCGGCATGCAGGATCATTGCGGCGAAGAACGGCAGCAGTGTCGTCGCGAACGGCGGCTCGCGCGATAGTGCGAAATAGCTCCATATGCCGCAGCCAAAAGCGACCGGCACCCAGTAGAACCACCGCGCGCGTTCGTGCTCCAACGCCTCGAGCAAGCCACCAGCGCCGAGCGGCCGAGCGTCCAAAGGGACGATACCGGACGCTGGAATTGCATCACCTGCCGCCCTGCTCGCATCTACGCTGGCTTGCTGCCCCATTCGCGCCTTCGGCCCTTACCCCCGGCCGCCGCTCGTGGTAAAGCGCGAGCCGGCACCGGTACGCCCGGTCGACGATCGGGCCAACCTCAGGATCATGACACGCACGATGACGGAAAAACAGATCAGTCCGCTGACGCCCCCCGTGGTTCGCTTCGCGCCTTCGCCCACCGGCTATCTGCATATCGGTGGTGCGCGCACGGCGCTGTTCAACTGGCTCTACGCCAAGGCGAAGGGGGGCACGTTCCTGCTGCGCATCGAGGATACGGACCGCGAGCGCAACAACGAGGCAGCGGTTTCAGCCATCCTCGACGGCCTCACCTGGCTCGAACTCGATTGGGCCGGCGAGGTCGTCTCGCAATTTTCACGCGCCGCCGTACACAAGGCGGCCGCCGAGCGGCTTCTCGCTTCCGGCCACGCCTATCGTTGCTTCCTGACACAACAGGACCTCGAAGACCTGCGCGCGCAAGCCGAGGCCGAGAAGCGACCGCTCGCCATCCGCAGTCCGTGGCGCGACAAAAAACTTTCCGATGCACCAGCCGGCGCCCCCTTCACAATCCGCCTCAAGGCGCCGCGTGAAGGCGAAACGGTGATCGAGGATCGCGTGCAGGGACGCGTCGTCTTCCAGAACAAGGACCTCGACGACCTTATCCTGCTCAGGTCGGACGGCACGCCGACCTACAATCTCGCCGTCGTCGTCGACGATCACGACATGGGCGTCACGCACATCATCCGCGGCGTCGATCATCTGACGAATGCGGCGCGGCAGGCCCAGATCTATACGGGCCTCGGCTGGGACGTTCCATCGTTCGCCCACGTGCCGTTGATCCACGGCCCCGATGGCGCCAAGCTCTCGAAACGGCACGGTGCTCTCGGCGTCGAGGCCTACAGGGCGATGGGCTATCTGCCGGAAGCATTGCGCAACTACCTGGTGCGCCTCGGCTGGAGCCATGGCGACGACGAGATCATCCCGACGGCGCAACTTGTCGACTGGTTCGACCTCGACGGCATCGGCAAGAGCGCGGCGCGTTTCGATTTCGCCAAGCTCGAGGCGTTGAACGCCCACTACATCCGCCAAGCCACTGATGATGACTTGTTCACACGGGCGGTCGCTCTGCTGCCCGAGATCGCGGGCGGCGACCAACTGGCGAAAGCGCTGGCGGCAGGCGCATCCACAAGGTTCCGCGCCGCGATCCCCTCGCTCAAGGAGCGTTCGAAAACGCTGCTCGACCTGATCTCCGGCGCCGGTTACGTGTTCGCCGAGCGGCCTCTCACAATGGACGACAAGGCCGCCAAACAGCTCGATGCCGATGCCCGTGCGATGATTGCCAAGATCGCGGCCAGCCTTGCGGGCATCACGCCATGGGATGCAGCGACACTCGAGGCCACGGTCCGGAGTTTCGCCGAGGCCAATGATCTGAAGCTCGGAAAGGTCGCACAGCCGTTGCGGGCGGCCTTGACCGGAGCGACCGTCTCACCGCCCGTTTTCGACGTCATGGCGGTTCTCGGCGAGGAAGAAAGCTTGGCGCGCCTCATGGATCAGGTTCACCGTTAGCCACAGAGATTGAACTTGGGGCCGGGACATCGCGTCCCACCACCGTGGCCGCGCAATTTGCGCGTTGCGATGCAACCGGCCCTTCCACAGGCGTGCCGAAGCGCCTATGCAAGAACATAACCAACTGTTTTCGCGCCCACTTCTCGATTGTCCGAGGTGTGAACCCTTCCAATGGTTATCTTGTCGCACTGCCGAATGTGCGGTACGCAGTTGCATCAAAGTCGCCAGCCGATCTGCAACGGGTCGGGGAGCGCGGCACACGCCATGACGCATTCTCGACACGGCCCTCCGTAGCCTCAGCACGCTGACCCAGGGAACCCGCACATGACCGCCCAAGACATCTCGACCTCCCAGCCGCAGACCGCAAACGCCCGGATCACCGTCAAGGACAAGGCGGCGGAGATGCCGGTTCGCTCCGGCACGGTCGGGCCCGACGTCGTCGACATCGGCCGTCTCTATCGCGATACGGGCTGCTTCACCTACGATCCCGGCTTCACCTCGACCGCCAACTGCTCATCGCGGATCACCTACATCGACGGCGACAACGGCGTGCTGCTTCATCGCGGATATCCGATCGATCAGCTCGCCGAGAATTCGAATTTCATCGAGGTCTGCTATCTGCTGCTCAACGGCGAGTTGCCGTCCAAAGAGCAGTATTCGGAATTCGACAAGGCGATCACGCGCCACACGATGGTGCACGAGCAGATGACGCGGTTCTTCACCGGCTTCCGCCGTGACGCGCATCCGATGGCGGTCGTTTGCGGCGTGATCGGCGCACTCTCGGCATTCTATCACGACTCGACCGATATCAACGATCCGAACCAGCGCCGTATCGCCGCCAACCGCATGATCGCGAAGATGCCGACGATCGCCGCCATGGCATTCAAGTACTCGGTCGGACAGCCCTTCATCTATCCGCGCAACGACCTCGATTACACGTCGAACTTCCTGCAGATGTGCTTTGCCGTTCCGTGCGAGCCCTATGTCGTCAATCCCGTCGTCGCAAAGGCGCTCGACAAGATCTTCATTCTGCATGCCGATCACGAACAGAACGCATCGACCTCGACCGTCCGCCTCGCCGGCTCGTCGGGTGCAAATCCTTTCGCCTGCATCGCGGCCGGCGTCGCGTGCCTCTGGGGCCCCGCACACGGTGGTGCCAACGAGGCGGCGCTCAACATGCTGCAGGAGATCGGCACCGTCGACCGCGTGCCGGAATACGTCAAGATGGCGAAGGACAAGAACTCGGGCTTCCGCCTGATGGGCTTCGGTCATCGCGTCTACAAGAATTACGATC
>JAGRKS010000070.1 GCA_020442185.1 Hyphomicrobiaceae bacterium | reverse complement strand
GAGCGAGGATCAGCCGTGAGCGAAAGTGAGCCCGCTAGTCGCGCAGGAGTTCGTTGATGGATGTCTTCGAGCGGGTCTTTTCGTCGACGCGCTTGACGATGACCGCGCAGTAGAGGCCCGGCCCCTGCGAACCATCCGGCAGCGGCTTGCCCGGCATCGTGCCGGAGACGACGACGGAATAGGGCGGCACATGGCCGAAGAACTTTTCCCCTGTCGCGCGGTCGATAATGGTCGTCGAGGCGCCGATGTAGACGCCCATCGAAAGCACGGACCCCTCTCCGACCCGCACACCTTCCGCGACTTCGGCACGCGCGCCGATGAAGCAGTTGTCCTCGATGACGACCGGACCGGCCTGCAAGGGCTCGAGCACGCCGCCGATGCCGGCACCTCCCGAGATGTGGCAGTTCTTGCCGATCTGCGCGCAGGAACCGACGGTGGCCCAGGTATCGACCATGGTGCCGCTATCGACATAGGCGCCGAGGTTCACGAACGAGGGCATCAGCACGACGCCCGGCGCGATGTAGGCCGAACGCCGCACGATGGCGCCGGGCACGGCGCGGAAGCCGGCATCCTTGAACTGCGTGGCGGTCCAGTCGCCGTACTTCAACGGAACCTTGTCCCAGCCGTGCACGCGGCTCGCGAACGTGCCGCTCTTCTGGAAGGGGATCAGTTCGTTGTCGGCAAGGCGGAATGACAGCAGCACAGCCTTCTTCAGCCACTGATTGACGACCCAGCCGTCGGCGGCGCGCTCGGCAACGCGGGCCCGGCCGCTGTCGAGCAGGTCGAGAGCTGTCTCGACGGCATCGCGCGTTTCGCCCTTCGTCGCCGTGTTGACGGTGTCGCGAACGTCCCATGCGGCTTCGATCGTCGTCTTGAGGCTGTCGTGCTGCATTGGGTCTGGGCTCCTTTGAGGCGTGGCGGTCTAGGTCCGTCTGATGGCGGTGTTGCGAAGGGTTTTGGCGCGCGGGCGAGGGGGTGTCAATCGCCGCCGGGGCGTTGTCGTACGTCGGCCGTGATGCACCGCAGCCTCAGCATGACAAATCTTATGGCGCAGGGTTGCGCGCGGCGACAATGTCGATTCCATCCGTCGCGAATCCCGATAGCTTCGATTCGCCGCACGACGGGTGCGGTTATTCAGCGGGATCCACGGCGATGGCCAAGAAACCGGCAAGCGAATCCACCAGCGCCAAGGTCGCCTCGGCGGCCGCGAAGGTGATGAAAGATCCGAAGGCTTCGAAGGAGGCCAAGTCAGCGGCGGCATCTGCCCTGACGCAGAAGGGCTCGAAAGAAGTGACGAGTGCGGCAGTCGCCTCGAAGGCGGCGAAGGTTCTGAAGGACCCGAAAGCGTCGAAGGCGGAAAAGACGGTCGCCGCTTCTGCCCTGACGCAGAAGACGGGCGGCGCCAAGAAGCCGGCGCCCGCCAAGGCCCCGGCCAAAAAGCCCGCCGCTAAGAAGAAGTAGGATTTCGGGCTGCCGTCGGGCGTCGCAGGTGAAGCCGTCCGACCGTCGGACAACTCCCGGAACATGAAACACTGAGGGCGGAGCCGAGGCTCCGCCCTCGGTGCTTGGTGCTTGACGCTGGTTGGCATCGGCTTGGCAGGCGTGACAATCGCCGTCTATCCTGCATGGCGACGGCGACAGCCGCCTACAGCTCGCCCGTCAGGAACTGCGCGCGGCCGAGGCCGAACGACCAGTCCTCGTCGCCATTCTCGACAACAGAGATCATGACGTCGGTCGCCGCGATGCCGCAGAGGTTTTCTAGTTCCTCGACGACGAGACGATAGAACGCCTCCTTCTGTTCGCGCGGGCGCGGACGCGTGACGACTTCGATCAGCATACGGTTACCGGTTCTCGGGATATCGAGGCCGGTATCCTCCATGACGAGACGGCCGGGCTTGTGCTCGGTGATGATCTGATAGCGGTCGCGCTCTGGAACGCTGAACGCCTTCAGCATGGCGCGATGCACCGCCTCGCCGATGGAGTTTATCTCCGCGTCGGTCCGACCCTCGATCACGTGAATGCGCATCAGCGGCATCGGCAAATCCCTCTTCCGGTTCGGGGCGGGGACCAGACGACCGCAAGCCCCCGCGCACATGTCGGATAAGATGTCAGGTTCCCAAGCTACCGTAGCGCGGCCTCGATCAGGCGCTTGGCGTCGGGGCTATCCCATTCGGCCGGACCCATCAGGCGGCCGATCTCGCGCCCTTCGGTATCGACGAGCAGCGTTGCCGGCATGCCGATAGCCTTCACCTTGGACCCGGCGCGCGCGCTCGGATCGGCGTAGAACTTGAGCGACTTGATATCGATGCCGTTCAGGAAAGCGCGTGCCTTCTCGAAGCCGTTCTTGTCGAGGTTGAGAGCGACGACCTCGAATTTGTCGGACCCCATCTCTTTCTGAAGCCGGTCGAGGGCCGGCATTTCCTCCCTGCACGGGCCGCACCACGTTGCCCACAGATTGAGGAGGACCACCTTGCCCTTGAACGCATCGATGGTCTTTTCCTGCTGATCCGCGTCGAAGAAGGGGAAGGTGGGAACCGGTTCGGGTGACGACTTGTAGACGAAGGCCGCGACTTTGCCAGTGTTGGCACCAGCGTTGGCACCCGTATCGGTCTTCCCACCCGCTGTCGACGGCCCTGCCGGCGTTCGGGTGCTGGCCGCCGCCGTGTCTTTGGCCTGGCGATCAGCCGGGGCGTTGTCAGATACGCTCCCGCTGACGTATACCGCCGCAACGGCAACACCGATCATCAGCCCCAGCACGGGCACAATCGCACGCATCGCAATCCTTCCTGATATTCCATCCGGCGCCCCGTCCGAGAGGAGCTTAGAACTCGTGACCGACAAGACCAAATCCACGAACAAGATGTGGGGTGGCCGCTTCGAGATGTCACCTGCGGAGCTGATGGTGCGAATAAATGCCTCGATCGGCTTCGACAAGGCTCTGGCGCCACAGGATATCCGCGGATCGAAGGCGCATGCGGCCATGCTCGCCGAAGCCGGCATCATCTCCAAATCAGATGCGCGTGAGATCGCCCGGGGGCTCGATCAGGTTGGCGCCGAGATCGCGGCGGGAACGTTCACGTTCTCGGATGCGCTCGAGGACATCCACATGAACATCGAGAACCGGCTTGCCGAGTTGATCGGACCGGCGGCGGGCCGGCTGCATACGGCACGTTCGCGCAACGATCAGGTGGCGCTCGATTTCCGCATGTTCGTGCGCGATGCGCTGGATGCCTTCGACGATGGCCTCGCCGAGCTGCAGAAGGCGCTCGCGGAGCAGGCGCTGGCGCATGCTGCCGTCGTCATGCCGGGTTTCACGCATTTGCAGCCGGCGCAACCCGTCACCTTCGGCCATCATATGCTCGCCTACGTCGAGATGTTCGGCCGTGACCGCGCACGCTTCGCCGATGCCCGCAGGCGCATGAACGAATGTCCGCTCGGCGCCGCCGCTCTTGCCGGAACGTCGTTTCCCATCGACCGGCACATGACGGCGGAAGCTCTGGGCTTCGATCGGCCGACCGCCAATTCCCTCGACAGCGTCGCCGATCGCGACTTCGCGCTCGAGACGCTCGCCGCCGCCACCATCTCGGCAGCGCATCTCTCGCGGTTGTCCGAGGAGATCGTCATCTGGATGACGCCGCAGTTCGGTTTCGTGCGGCTGCCGGACAAGTGGACGACCGGCTCATCCATCATGCCACAGAAGCGCAATCCCGATGCCGCCGAACTCTGCCGCGCCAAGGTTGGTCGTATCGCCGGCGCATTCCAGGGCCTGACGATGGTCATGAAGGGGCTTCCGCTCGCCTATTCCAAAGACATGCAGGAAGACAAGGAGCAGACGTTCGACGCACTCGCCAACTATCACGTGGCACTGGCCGCGATGGCGGGCATGATCGCCGATCTCGAGCCGGTGCCGGAGCGGCTGGCTGCCGCGGCCGGAAGCGGCTTTGCGACGGCGACCGATCTCGCGGACTGGCTGGTCCGAACACTGAAAATGCCGTTCCGCGAGGCGCACCACGCGACAGGGGCAATCGTGAAGATGGCGGAAAAACGCGGGGTCGGCCTCGAAGATCTCTCGCTCGCCGACATGCAGAAAGTGGAAAAGCGCATAACGAACGATGTTTTCACCGTTCTGAGCGTCGCCAGCTCCGTGAAAAGCCGGACGAGCTATGGGGGAACTGCGCCACAGAACGTCCAGAAAATGGCCAAGTCCTGGCTCAAGCGGTTGGAAAAGGGCCGCAAGGCGGTCTAGATACGCCTGTAAGAAAAGGTAGCTGCCCATGGTTTGCGGCCGCTTCGCTGACGACCTCCCGCGTTGACATCCTGACGCGCCGGAGCCGTCGCATCCAGTTGGGACTGCAATGTCTGGTGCCTTGAGAATGCGCGTCTGCCTCGTCGTCCTGTCATTGGCCCTGCCGGTGGCGCTGGCTGGCTGTGGTGTGCGCGGTTCACTCGAGGCGCCGGCCGAGGCCAAGGCCCAAGGTGTCGCGACGTCACCTGACGCAGCCGATGCCGGTCCGAAATCCGCCGCCGGCAAGAAGCCGCACCGTGATTTCCTGCTCGACGGCCTGCTGCGCTGACGGCAATGCCCCGCCTGCCTCCCGCCCGGCGTCCGATGTCGACCCAATAGGACGCTCCGCTTGAGCGCGGCGGCGAGGAGCGCTAAAGCTCGACGTCTCGTCATGCCCGCCCGGCTCAGCCGCAGCTTTCGCACGTCCTGGAAACTCCCATGCATCATTTCGACTATCGCGATGGCGTCCTGCACGCCGAGGGGGTCTCGCTTGCGCGGATCGCCGAGGAGGTCGGCACGCCGTTCTACTGCTATGCCACTGCGACACTCGAGCGGCACTACCGCGTACTCGACGAGGCGTTTGCCGGTGACCGCCACCTGATCTGCTTCGCCGTCAAGGCCAACTCCAATCAGGCGGTTCTCGCGACGATGGCGCGCCTCGGCGCCGGTATGGACGTCGTCTCGGAGGGCGAGTTGCGCCGCGCCCGCGCGGCCGGCGTGCCAGCCGACAAGATCATCTTCGCCGGTGTCGGCAAGACGCGCGCCGAAATGGCCTATGCGCTGAACGAAGGCATCCGGGGCTTCAACGTCGAGAGCGCGCCGGAGCTCGAGGCGCTGAGCGCCGTCGCCGTGGAGCTCGGAGTGACCGCGCGGGTAGCGCTCCGCGTCAATCCCGATGTCGACGCCAAGACGCACGCCAAGATTTCGACCGGCAAGGCCGAGAACAAGTTTGGCATCCCGTTCGACGATGCGCCGCGGCTTTACGAGCGCGTGCGTGAGCTGCCGGGCGTTTCCGCCAGCGGCATTCATATGCATATCGGCAGCCAGATCACCGATCTCGCGCCCTTCCGCTCGGCCTTCCGGCTGATGCGCGAGCTGGCGATCGAACTCCGCGCGAGGGGCCATGCGCTCGAACATCTCGATCTCGGCGGGGGGCTGGGCGTGCCCTATCACGGCACCACGGACGAACCGCCGCCACCTGATGCCTACGCGAAGGTCGTGCGGGAAATACTCGGAGACCTCGATCTCGAATTCGTCATGGAGCCGGGCCGCATGATCGTCGGCAACGCCGGCATCCTCGTCTCGCGCGTCATCTTCGTAAAGGAAGGACTCGATCGCACGTTCACCATCGTGGACGCGGCAATGAATGATCTCATCCGGCCGACGCTCTACGAGGCCTATCACGATATTCGCCCCGTGGTGGCCGAGATAGCGACGCGCCCGGCGGTGGTGCAGGACATCGTCGGGCCGGTCTGCGAGACGGGAGATTATCTCGCACTCGAACGCAATTTGCCGCCATTCGAGGTGGACGATCTGATCGCGGTCATGACGGCCGGTGCCTACGGCGCGGTGATGTCGTCGACCTACAATACGCGGCTGCTCGTGCCTGAAGTGCTCGTCGATGGCGATCGCTACGCCGTCGTCCGGCCACGGCCGAGTTACGATACGCTGATTGGCCAAGATCGCCTGCCGCCGTGGCTGTCGAGCGGTTGAGCCAGCGCCGGCCAGATCCAGCGCCGCAAACCGGCCGTTATTGTCCTTGCAACTAAACGTGAACGGTCGGCACTTTTTGGCCGATGCGCCCGCGCGAGCACATGATAAATTCGAGCCCATGAACAAGAACGACGAGCACCACCAAACCCGAAATAGCGCCCGCGGAGATATGGACGCGCCTGCGGATATTCGCCGGCAGCGCCTCGAGCGTGCCTTCGAGCGCAAGGTCCGGCGCAGCCGCTGGGCGATCGTGTTCGAACGCCTGTGGCCGCGGCTCTGGCTAACGGCGGCGGTGCTCGGGGCGTTTCTGCTCGTATCGGTGATGGGGATCTGGTCGCGTCTGTCCGATCCTGTTCACTGGGCGGTGCTCGGCGCCTTCGGCGTCGCGCTGCTCGCGTCACTGGTCGTGCTGGTGCGAATCCCATGGCCGACGCGCGAGGCGGCCGTTCGGCGCATGGAGCGTGTCTCGGGGATCGCACACCGGCCGGCCTCGTCTTACGAGGATACGATGTCATCGGCCTCGGGCGATGCGACGACGCGGGCGTTATGGACGGCGCACCGTCAGCGCTTGGCCGAGAAGATGACCAGGCTGCGTGTCGGCCATCCGGAACCAGCGACGCATCGATACGATCCACTGGCTTTGCGCGCGGTGCTGGTGCTGGCCTCCGTCGTCATCGTCGCGCTCCTCGGCCAGAGCCTGCCGGGACATTTGCGCGAGGCGTTCCGTTTTTCCGATGAACGCATTCTGGCCGCGTCCCGTCTCGATGCCTGGGTGACGCCGCCCGGTTATACCGGAAAGGCGCCGATCATGCTGGCGGACGGCGCGCGTGATGCCGCCGCCGAACCCTTGCCGTCGGCGAAGGGAGCGCTCGAAGTACCGGCGAAAAGCCAGTTGATCGTCCGCTCCAGTGGCGCGCGCAATCTCTCACCCGTCCTCGAGGTTCAAGTTCTCGGCGCCTCGGAGGTCGAGCGCATCGAGGCCGTGGCGCCCGAGGCGGCACATTCGTCGCGTGCGGCGGCCGGCAGCGGCGTCGTCGAGCTTCGCTATGAATTGACAACACCGGCGCGCATTCGCGTGCTGGCGCTCGGCTCCGAGATGGCGGCATGGACATTCGACGTCACACCCGATGCCTTGCCGACGATCGCGCTGACCAAGAAGCCGGAACGTTCGGCGCGCGGCGCCATGAAGCTCACCTACAAGGTGGCCGACGATTATGGCGTTGCCTCCGCCGTCGCCAAGCTCGAGCAGTTGAAGTCAGGCCCCGATTCAAGTGCGGCTTCCAACGTGCCCGAACTCGCATGGGCGCGCAAAAAGCCGTTGTCGGGGCCGCGCCCGCCACTCGAGCGTCCGCCGGTTCTGACATTGAAGCTCCCGCGTGCCGGGATTACAGCGGCTGAAACCTTCACCCACCTCGAGATGGGCCGGCATCCGTGGGCCGGGTTGACGGTCGAAATGACGCTGGAGGCCAAGGATGTCGCCGGCCAAGTCGGGCGAAGCGAGACGATGGTGATCGAGCTGCCCCAGCGGCGGTTCGACAATCCGGTCGCGCGGGCCGTGATCGAGCAGCGGCGCAAGCTGGTTCAAGATCCGCGATACCGGCCGGAAGTTCTGGCTGCTATCGAGGCGCTGACGCTCGAACCAGAAGGGTTCCTCGACGACATTCCGGCCTTTGTCGGATTGCGCATGGCCTATCACAAGCTGGCGCGCGAGACGACGCGAGAGGCACGTAACGGCGTCATCGAGCAGCTCTGGGATGTGGCGGTGCGCCTCGAGGACGGCGACCTTTCGGATGCGGAGCGGCGACTGCGCGAGGCGCAGGAGAAGCTCGCGAAGATGCTCGAGGATGGCGCGTCGGAAAAAGAGATCGCCGATGCGATGAAGGAGCTGCGCGAGGCGCTCAACGATTATCTGCGCGAACTTGCCGAACAAAACCAGGACCGGCAGAACGAGTTCGCAGACGGCCTCGACAAGAACCAGCAGACGTTGAGCCCGCGCGACCTCGAGCAGATGATGAAGAACATCGAGGAAATGGCGAAGAACGGCTCGCGCGATCAGGCCAAGCAGATGCTGAGCGAGTTGCGCGATCTGCTCGATAGGCTCCAGTCGTCGAAGCAGTCGGAAGCGCAGAACCAGCGCAACCGCGAGATGATGCAGAAGATGGACGAACTCGGCGGGCTCGTCGGCAAGCAGCAGCAGCTGATGGACGACACCTACGGCGAGATGCGCCAGGACGGTCCGAAAGGCCAGAAGGGGCAGAAGGGCCAGCGCGGCGAGCAGCGCGGTCAACGGCCGGGCCAGCGTGGCGAGCGCGGCGAAGGTGAGCGCCAGCAGGGCCAGGGGCAGCGCGGCCAGGGCCAACAGGGCCAGGGACAGCAGGGACAGCAGGGCCAGGGTCAACGCGGCAATGGACCGCCCGATCAGGCCGGCCTAGGTGAACGCCAACGGGCGCTGCGCGACGAGCTTGGACGTCTGCAGAGGGAGCTGGACGAGCTTGGCCTCGGCAAGTCCGATCAGCTGGATGCCGCGCGCGAAGCGATGGAGAGCGCGGAGCAGGCCCTGCAGGAAGGCGATCTCGACACCGCAACCGACGAACAGTCCCGTGCCCTCGACCAGATGCGCCAGGGCGCGCAGCAGATGGCCAAGGAAATGCTGCAGAACATGCCGCAGCGTTTCGGCCAGAACGGCGATACGCCACGCGATCCGCTCGGGCGTCCGCAGCGTTCGCAGGGGCCGGATCTCGGGACGTCGGTGAAGGTGCCGGACGAGATCGATCGCCAGCGGGCGCGCGAGATCCTGGAAGAACTGCGTCGCCGTATCGGCCAGCAGACCCGGCCACCGGAGGAGCTCGATTACATCGAGCGGCTGCTACGCCGGTTCTGATGCTGGGCCAGCGCTGGAGGCTTGCGCTTGAGGCCAGCGCTGGAGTTTGGCGCGGAAGGCCGGCAGGAGTGAGAATGCCGCCGGGGCTGGGTTTTCAGACGAGGCTTGTTCCTGCGATGCGTGTCGCCGCTCGCGACGGATAGCCAAAGCGCACGCTATTTCCGCGACTGTGACAGCGCAGCCTCGAGAGGTCGCCTCCGGCCAAGCCCACCCGCTCGCACGGCCCAACCTCGCACGGCTGGAACCAGGGCCCGCCCGGCCATCAAGGCCCGGCCATAGGGCCCGCCATCGATGCGCTGTGATGCGCTCTACGGTGCGGCGGCTGGCGTCGCGCCGACGCGAAGGCCGATGCCGCCGATCACCTGATGGCTCGTCAGCCGGGTCCACGCGAAGCCGCCGGGCGGTTCTTCTCCCGAAAGCCACCGCGTGAACTGCCGCCACAGATCGACGAACAGTATGCTGCCGTCCCGGTGCGTCAGCGGCACCTCGTAGCTGGCGATCGAGAACTTGTACTCGAAGAAATACGACATCCGGGGTACGCGGAACTCGATGCCGATGACAGCCTGCGCAACAGGGCCTGTGTATTGGTACTCGTAGGTTCGGCCCGGAGCCGTCTTGAGCTGCACTTCGGAGTGCGGGAGATTGATGCCGATACCGGCGCCCACATAGGGCGAAAGGCGCGGCAAATTGAACGCCAGGCGCCACAGGCCATTGAGTGTCAGCATGTTGTGGCCATGGCTGAACTCGAGCCGGCGGAAAACATCGCCGAGGATGGCCTTGGCGGGAGCAGGCGCACCACTGATCGTCCCCTTGAACACCTTCTCCTGGCCGAGCAGCGACAAGGCCTTCGAATGGGTGAAATCGACCATCGCGCCAGTGCGCCCGCCGTCGAACCAGCGGATCACGCGGGCGCCATAGTAGATCGGGCTCTCGAAGGGTTTGGCCTCCCACTCGACATCCTCGACCGAGAAATCGTGCTGGCCGGATTTCTTGAGGCTGACCGTGCTCGGGTAGGTGTAGGGAGCGCCGGCATAGGCCCCGATCATCACTTCGCGCGTCGGCAGCGCCAGACGCGACAATTCGCTGCCAGCATCCCGCGTCGACGCGGTGTCCTTGCCAGTGTCGATGCCGGCCTGCTGCATCGCGTGATCGAGCGGCTCGGCCAACGTTGCGGCGACGGTCATGGCGATGGCGGCGATACCCATCGCAGCATCAGCGAGGCGGTGCCGTCGGCCTATGGGGCGGGCGAGCGGCCAGGCGACCGAGGCGAGCAGTTTCATTCGCGTATTCCCCCGTGCTTGCACCCCTCCCCCGGGGCGCCGGACAGTGCATGCGATGGCCTGTCCTCGACGTGACGACGTCCGTTCTTGCTCAACTGGCGCTCGACGCACAGCATTGCAGTAACGGCGAGACCGGTGACGGCCAACATGGCCCATGTCAATCTCGCATGTGTGATCCCGCCAGCTAAAGAAAATCCAGACGAGAGTCCAGCATGCCGCCGTTCCCGTACCGGTGGCAACTGATCGCATGGCCGCGGACTGACCAAGGTCAGCGGCGCAGCGTCCGTTTCCGGTCAAGACGACGTGTCGAGCTGCCCGAGCCGGTCCAGCATGCGGCGTACAGCTATGATTTGCGGAGCTTTTTTGGTCAGGTAGTCGCGTCCGGTGTAGCCCCACCAGTCCCAGCATCCTTGTGGATTGAAGGGACTTGTCGCGGTTTGCGGAAACAGCACGACCATGCGGTTGGTATCTGCCCAAGTGGCAAAGCCGGTGTCGCGAATGAAGGCGTCGCCCGTCAACTCGCGGTTCTGGCCGCAACCGTGGAAAGCAATGTGGATGCGGCAGCGGTTTGCCGCGCGCTGGCCGATGTCGCGGCAGGTCGACGGCAGGTAGACGACGCCAGTATCCGCCAGGCCGTGGTTGACGAGATCGCTCGAAAAGTCGCGCTGGTCGAAGACCTGGTAGGCGCCCTGCGGCTTGCCGCTGCGGGGCGCGAGCGGGCCATAGATGAACGCCAGCATGTCGCCCGCTTGATCATAGTCGCAATCGACGATGTAGGGCTTGCCCGTGTCGTTGCATGCGAGGCCGGACGATTCGGTGACGAAGGCATGCCCGGCGTCGTACCTGGTGACGAGTTTCAATTGGGCTTCGGGCACGCCGATCGCCTCGTAGAACTCCGCTGCCGCCTTGACGATCTCGGGGACGACGGTCTTGTCCGACTTGCCGGTGAACAGGTAGATGCGGTCGCCCGTCGTCAACGCGATTGGTGCGATACGACCATCCCCGGCGAGGCGCTGGGCCCTGTCGGCCAGCATGCGCGGGTTGAGCACGCCCCACATGCCGAGCGCGTTCAACATGCAGCCATTGATCGCCTTGGTCAGATTGAGGAAGGCGGAGCCGGGCCCCGGCATCAGGTCTGCGAACAGGCTTTCCGCGCAGCCGAACGGGCCACCGGCGATGATACCGGCGCCGACGACGATATCGCCGTGTGAGAGCTGGAACTGGCCGGCCATGTAGGCGCCAGACGAAATTCCCGAAACCGACGTCTCGGCAACGGCAGCCCCGATCGCCGGCAGGTGCGTGCTCTCTTCAGGGCGGCACGACTGCAACAGCAGGCCAGCGAGCAGAATAGCGCCCGCAACCAAGGCAATCCGCCGTTGGTGCGCAACACCAAATCGAGTTTTCGAAGGCAACTGCCGCATAAGCCTCTCGCTCCTTCGGGCGGGAGCGCGAATCTACTCGCAATATCGAACCGGGGGAACCGCCGCGACGCACCCTCGGCCTCGGCGGCACGAAAAGGCCAGGATAATCCGACGCCGCCTCGCATGCAGATGGGCACCTGTCGCGCACTGGCGAGCCTGGCGACGGCATCGCCGATGTCGCCTACCTGAGCCGCACCGTTACCCGGTCGACGCGGCCCTTTGCATCGATGACGGACAACTTGACGAAGCCTCGGCCAGCGGGATGCCAGACGAGCTGGCGCTTGTGCGGATCGGAGCCGATCGGCATGCCGTCGGCAAGCCACGTCAGCGGCAACGTCCCGCCGTCGGCCTTGAGCAACAGTGGCTCGAGGCGGGCCTCGCCGGAATCGGAGGGGCCGATAGCTTCTGTGCTATTGGCTGCGTCGGCCGGGGAGGCAGGCAAGAAGGTCGCCAGCTCCGTCGTCTCGGCGACCTCGACATCGGAACGATCCGGCGGGAAGGCGATCACGAGCGGCGCCTCGAGATAAGGTCCGCCGACGCGGTCCATGCCGGGCTCAGGAAATCTCTTCAGCGGCGGTGGCAGCGCGGCGCCAGCAACGC
The DNA here is from genome assembly GCA_020442185.1 of Hyphomicrobiaceae bacterium. GTDB lineage: Bacteria > Pseudomonadota > Alphaproteobacteria > Rhizobiales > Hyphomicrobiaceae > JAEUMD01. The sequence goes on along the minus strand of JAGRKS010000070.1, from coordinate 13,876 downwards.
GCATGGCACCTTCCGGTGGTGCGGACAACCGCTCTCGGTTCGCTGAAATCCGCGCGAAGGCATCGAACAGGATCGGAGCCGCGGCGCCGTGTCCCATCAGCCCCGGCGTCGTCGCATTGTCAGGGCGGCCGATCCATACGGCGACAACATGCCGTCCGTCGTATCCGATGGCCCACGCATCGCGATAGCCGTAGGACGTGCCGGTCTTGTAGGCGATGCGGCCGCCACGCGCACTCGCGGGCGGCGGCGCGTCCTTGAGGATATCGGTGACGTACCAGGCGGCCACCGGGCTCAGCAGCCGACGTGGGCGGGGCGCATCGCGTCCTGCGAGAAGAGCGCTCTTGCGCGCCGTGACGTCGGCCTGGCGATGCGAGAGGTCAACGGGGTCGCCGCCGCGCGCAAGCGCCGCATACATGCCCGCCAAGGTTTTCAGTGTGAACCCGACGCCGCCGAGCGCGATGGCCAGCGATGGCTCGGTCATCTCGGCAAATTCGGGCTTGAAGCCGGCGCGGTTGAAGCGGGCGACGAGGCGTGCCGGGCCGACCTTGTCGAGGACCTTCACCGCCGGAATATTCAGCGAGTGTGCCAGAGCCGATCTGATGGTCACCGTACCGCGGAAATCTTCGTCGAAATTCTTCGGCGTGTACGTGCCGAAGCGAACCGGGCGATCCTCGATCAAGGTTTCAGGGTGGGCCAGTCCCAGTTCGAAGCCGAGGCCGTAGATAAAGGGCTTCAATGTGGAACCCGGCGAGCGCACGGCTTCGACCATGTCGATCGAGCCGAAGCGCTCGGCGTCGAGATAGTCGGCGGCGCCGACATGCGCCAGGATCTCGCCGGTCGTGTGATCGGCAACGAGGATCGCGCTCGACAGCCGGCGCCCGGCCAATGCCGTCTGCTGGCGGGCCAGGTCTTCCAGGCTCGTTTGCAGCGTGCGGTCGAGAGTCAGGCGGTGCACCCGCTGGCTCGGCGCAGCGGCGATCTCGCTTTCGGCGAGGTGGGGGGCGAGCATCGGAAAGGCGCGGCGGGCCGTCGGCACCGGCTCGAGGGCCGCGCGCCGCGCTTCGGCGGGCTTCAGGACGCCGGCCGCGACGGCGCGGTCGAGCACCCGCTGGCGGGCATGATGGGCGCGACCGGTATAGCGGTCCGGCCGACGCATTTCCGGCGACTGCGGCAGCGCGACAAGCAACGCCGCTTCGCCGATCGAAAGTCGCCGCGGTTCCTTTCCGAAATAGGCGAGGCTTGCCGCGCGGATGCCTTCGAGGTTTCCGCCGAAGGGCGCGAGCCTGAGATAGAGGTCCAAAATCGCCGTCTTGTCGAGGCGCGCCTCGATCTGCCGGGCCCGCACGATCTGCTTGAATTTGCCGATTGCCGACTTTTCGTGACGGCCTTCGAGGAGTCGCGCCACTTGCATGGTGAGCGTCGATGCGCCCGAGACGATGCGGCCGTTGAGTGCGAGCTGGGCAACGGCGCGAAGCATGGCGCGATAATCGACGCCGGAATGGTGGTGGAAATTCTTGTCCTCGAACGCGAACAGCATCTGGACGTAACGCGGATCGACGTCCGCGGTCGTCACCGGCAGACGCCAACGTCCGTCGCTGGTGGTGAAGGCGCGCAGCAGCCGGCCGTCGCGATCGAGAACAACGGCCGAGAGGTCGTTGGCGGCGGCGATCGGTGGGGGCCCGAGCCTGTGCTCGGCGGCCTTGATCGCAAGCGCGACGCCACCGAACGCTGCGACTGCAACCATGCACAGCACGGCGCCGGCGCGTGCGATGCGCGGCCCTTGCCGCCAGCGGCGCGATGGGGCCCCCGCGGCAGCGGCGGGGGGCGTCGCCGCGGGGGTTGATCCGGAGGCCGGGTGCCGGTCCTCCGGAAGCAGATGGAGCGGCGGGTGTCCGTCGCGGCGCGGGCCACGATGACCGCGATGACCCGAGCCCGCGCCATGGCTCGGACCTGCCTCTTGGGCTCGACCCACGACGTCGTCTGCCGGCCCGCCTGCCCTCCGCTCCTGTTCGACATCCTTAGACATGGCGCGCTTCACTCCTTGCCGGAGATGGCGAGCGTGCCGGCCGCCGTCCGCGCGTAGTACTCCGGCCGGTACATATCCTCGACGGTCGCGGCCGGGTGGACGAAGGTGCCGGGCGTGACCGCACGAACGATGTAGGCAGCGGTAGCCGTGCGCTCGCCCTCGCCGTTGCTCGCGGTTCCGGAGAACAGGTTGAACGCCGCGACGAACCGGTCGTCGCGGAACTCCGAGTGCTCAGGGCTGATCGTGCCCGAAAGCCACGCGAGGGCCTTGATGTCACCGGACTGCACGAGCCGCGGGTTCTCGATCTCGAGCCCGGCCGGAAGCCGGTCGACCAGAAGCACGCGGCCGCCCTTCTCCTTGGTCGTCACCTTGACGACGGCGACGAGACGGTCGTTCTGCGAGAGTTTCGCCGTGCCGCCGCTGGCACTGGCGACGTCGACCGCCTTGCCGTCGAGCGTGTAGTAGCTGCGTTCGATCGAGAAGCCCTTGGAGACGGCAGGCTCCGGTGTCAGTGCCGCGCCGATGACCGACACGACGACATCGACCGCAGCTTCGCCGTCGTTGGCGATGACGAGCCCGCCGTCCTTGCCGATTTCCGCTGGCGTCAGCGGTCGGAACAGCGGCCCCTGCATCGGCGCGCCGTCGAACCGCAAGCGGCTTTCGGCGGCCTCGGTCGCAAGCGCGTTGGCGGCGAGAAGCATCCACGCCTGCTCCTGCGTCGAGGTGTGACTGCGTGCGCTTTGCGCCTTGGCGATCACGTCGACGAGACGGGCTGCTTCGGTCTTGGCGATCCCGGTTTCAGAGGCGAGCGTGATCAACGCCGCACCATCGCGCAGCGACGAGCCGTAGTCGCCGCGTGAGATGTTCTGCTGATCCTGATCGAGGTGGGCAATCGCCGCCGCAAAGGCGCGTTCGGCGCGGCTCTTGTCACCCATCATCGCGAGCGCCGCGCCGATCTGCGCCTTGGCGAGTGGCGTTGCGAAGCGGTCGATGCGCGTGTCGGCGAGATAGCGCAGTTCGCCGATCGGCGCGCGGGCGTTGCGGGCCAGCACGTAGAGGGCATAGGCGCGGTCCTCGCCGCCTTTCTCGAAGTCCTGCGCGTAGGCGATGAAGTTCTGCAGGCGGTCGAGCGCGGATGCGAAAGGCTGCGGACGAACGGCGTAGCCCTGCTCCTTGGTGCGCGTCAGGAAATCCGCGACATAGGCGGTAAGCCATAGATCCGCGGACGAGGGTCCCCAGATGCCGAATGCGCCGGAGCTGTCCTGCATCGTGAAGACGTGGTCGATCGCCGTCTGCACGCGTTCCTTGAGTGCCTTGTCTGTGCCGATGCCGATCTGCGAGGCGACGAGGTTGGCGTAGACGAGCGGGAGTGCGCGCGACACCGTCTGTTCAGCGCACCCATAGGGGTAGCGATCAAGTTGCGTCAGCAGGCCGGGCACGTCGAGGCGTGCATTAGGGCCGACCGACAGGTTGATGCGCGTGCGGCTTGCGATCAGGTCTTGGACGAGATCGCGGCTCAGAGTCAGGCTGCCGCCGTTCGGCGCGATGCTGGCGACGGTCGTGCGCTTGATATCGCCGGCCGGTGGCTTCACGTCGAGCGTCAGGCGCCGATGCACGTCGACACCTTGTCCCGTGACGCGGACGTCGTAGGCGAAGAGACCGACGGCCGTCGGCTTCAGCGATACGCGCTCGATCCTCTTCTGCTCCTTGCCGAGTTCGACGCGCTGATCCGCGATCCGTTCGCGCGGTGCGTGTTCTGCTTCAGCGGGCGACCGCTCGATGGTCAGCTGGTAGGCGCCGGCCGCGCCCTCGACGTTGTGCATGTCGACGGTCAGCCGCGCGGCATCGCCGAGCGTCATGAAGCGGGGCGATGTCAGCGTCAGCGCCACGGGATCGCGGACGATGACGTCCTGTTGCGCCGAGCCGAGCTTGTTCTCGGACCACGCGACGGCCATCAGGCGGACAGACCCGTTGAACTCGGGCATGTCGAAGGCGACCGTTGCCTTGCCGTCGGCGCCAACGGTGACGATGCCCGAATAGAGGGACACGATTTCCTCGACCGGGGGCGAGCCCTGCATGCCGACGCCGCCGTCGCCATCGCCGCCCGAGCGCAGGGTGCCACGCTCGGCGCGCATGCCGTCGATGAGGCGGCCGTAGAAGTCGCGGATCTCTGTGCCGAGGCGTCGCTGGGCGTAGAACCAACCTTCGGGTGCCGGCGACTTGTAGCGCGTGACGTTGAGAACGCCGATGTCGACCGCGGCAACCGTCAGGCGTGCCGCCTCGCCGGCTGCGAGGCCGGTCAGCGTCACCGGTATCGACAGCGTCTCACCGGACCGGATCTTGCCGGGGGCTTCGAGCGCGACCCTTATCGTGCGATCGGATTGGTCGAGCGACAGCCAGGCGAGGCCGAGTGCGCGCCCGGGCATGCGCTTCAGCGCTTCGTCCATCGGCCGGTACATGAGGGCGGTCACGTAGGCGCCCGCGCCCCAGGTCGATGCGACGGGGATCGACACTTCTGTGCCGCCCTTCGGCACGGCGATCTCGCGCATCTCCTCGAGGCCATTACCGAGCACGGCAATCAGCGCGGTTCCAGCATACTTCGAGGCAATGCGCAGTTTCGCCATCTCACCCGCCTTGTAGGAGGGCTTGTCGAGGGCGACGTCGAGCGCTTCGGGGCTGTCTGGATTCTCCGCGCTGACGTACCAGCCAGCGTTGAAGGCGACGCTGGAAGCAGCGGCGGCGGCGCCCGAGGTCGAGACCTCGAGGCGGTAGCGGCCATAGCCGACGTCGGCCGAGACCGTTGCTGGAGTATCCGCGGCAATATCGATCGTGCCGCTCGCGACCTTGCGAGTGAATGTCACCGCCTCGTAGGACCACGAACCGTCGCGGCTGTACCATTGCCACGTCGTGTCGAGCCGCATCAACTGCCAGGTGGCACCGGCGGCCGCCGCGCGTTTGCCGTCCGCATCGAGGTGGACGACGTCGAACGTCGCGGTCTTGTTCTCGTCGCCGAGTTCGTCCGACTTGAAGCGCGACTTGATGCCGATGCGCGAGCGCAACGCCTGAACCGGTAGCTTGACGGTGCGTTCGATGCCGCGGCCGCCCGGCTCGCGTAGCCTGACGAGGACTTCGGCTTGCAGCGGCTTTGCCGTGTCGGGGATCGGCGGCAGTGTGACAGGCACGTCTGCTGTACCGTCAGCGGATGTGTTGACGAGGTTCTGCAAGGGCGCACGCACGGCGTTGATGATCTCGTCGGCGAGGCCGAAGCTGTAGTCCTCGAAGCCCTTGAACCCGGTCGTCGACGGCTTCACGACGATATCGCCTTCGAGCGCGAGATCCGCGGCCGGAGGTCCGTAGAGATAGCGGCCGGCGATCCGGATCGATTTGGTCTCTTCAGGCGCGATCGAGCCCTCGGGCGCCGTCAGCGTCATGTCGAGACGCTCTGGCATGAAGTCCTCGACCAGGAACGAGGTTTGCGCAATCGCGGGCGACGATGGATCGGTGTGGAGGCGCGCGCGCCAGGTGCCCGTCATTGCCGCGGTCGAGAGATTGAGTGACGCCGAGCGGCCACCGAGGCCTTGATCGGCCAAGACGAGGCGGCGATGCTCGACGCCGTCCGGGCGGCTGACGATCATCGTCAGCGGTGTCGCGTCGGCGGTGCCTGCGGCTGAGCGCGCGAGGCCGGTGATGTGCACCGCTTCACCGGGACGGTAAACGCCGCGCTCGGCAAAGAGGTAACCGTCGACCGGGCCTGGCGGCTCACGGCCCGAGACGCCGCGGTCGGATAGGTCGAAGGCGGCCGTCGTCAGATCGAGAAAAGCGTACTCGGTGCCGTCGTTCTTTTCAGCGACAAGCATCGCGGGTTGCAGGCCGCCTTCGCCCTTCGCGAGGCCGGGCGCAAACCGCACATAGCCGCGCGCATCGGTGATGGCGGAACCGAGCTCCTCGTTGTTGCGGGCGACGAGGCGCACCTTCGATCCGGCGACGGGCGTGGTCTCCGACAGCGAGCGCACGAAGGCATGAATGCCGTCGCCGCCGCTGAACGCGGTGAGGCCGAGGTCGGAGACGATGAACCACTGCGTGGCGACATTGTAAGAATTGGCGCCCATATTGCGTGCCGGCTTCGCGATCATAACGTAGGCGCCGGGCTTCAGCGTGCCGACGGCATCACCGACAGGCACCGCGGTCGTCACTTCGGCGTTGAGCTTCGACGTGACGGGCAGCGTTCCGGAATAGATCTTCTCGCCCGTGCGGTTCTGGATGGTCTCGACATCCCAGGTCGAAAGCTGGCGATCGAAGTCACCGCTCTGGAGCGTCGGTGCGAGCAGGCGGTCACCCACCCTGTAGATCTCGACCTCGACCTCGTTGGTATTGAGGGAGACGACCGGAATGCCCTGCTGGCCGCGGCTCGGCAAAACGTAGGCGCGTCCGGTGAAGCGTACCGCGGGCTTGCGGTCGGGGACGTAGACGGCAATGTCGGTGTTCTTGGCAAGGGTCTCACCGATCGCCGACGGCAGGCCGGCTTTCAGCTGGATCTCGTAGCGTTCACCATGCTTCAGTCCATCGATGCAAAGCTGCGTGTTCTCGGGCGAGACACCCGTAGGGTCGCGGCCATCGACGACGACGTACTTCGAAAAATCCACCTGGCCGCGCGCCAGAGCTTCCGAGAACTGCAGGCAGACACGCGGGCTCTGTGCTTCGGAATCCGTCCGATAGTCGGTCATGCGAAAGCCGTGTTCGGCCGCCAGCGCGTCGAGCGTCGCCTGTACGCCGGCATCGGCGACGAGCGATATGCTTGCCTTCAAGGATTCGATGGCCGGCCGCCAGAACGCGCGGCGCTTCAAGGCAGAGCCGAGCACCGCCAGCGCTCTCGCCTTGGCGGGTGTCGCGGTCGCGCGCTCGTAGGCGATATAGGCCGCGCCCGATGCGTTAACCGGGATGTCGAAGCGCTCGCTGCCCTTGCTCGGATCGGGCGTGATTGCCAGCAACGCCTCCGCGAGACCGATCCAGGCGGTGGCATTGGCCGGCTCGGCGACAACAGCCATGGCGTAGCTGCCAGCCGCGGCGCGCGGGTCCTTGGCCATGGACTTGCCGCCCATTGCGATCAACTCCACGGCGCGGCGCTTGCCGGGCTTCCAGTGCGATTGCAGGAAGCGCTCGTAGCGCTCGGCGTCCTTCTCGAGGCCCTTGTGCGCGAACTTGGCCGTCTCCGCGGCCGCTTCGAGCGTCATCGGCGGAATGAGGGAAATGGTGGAGCAAGCCGTCGCGAAGACGAGCAGCAGCAAGGATTTGATGAAGAACCGCATGGTTGGCAACCTCGGGTTTGGCGCGATCCATCGCGGATCGCGCTTTTGGTATTCGCGGACATGATCTGCGAGGACTGGCAATGCGTGAAGGCCATCAGACCGGAATGACCGAACCGCGGCGATAGCAAAGGACTTGTCGCAATTTTCCGTTGATTGCGCCCTTTTCTCACCAATTTTGGCTTTCGGGCCGATCCTTCGGCGCTGCTGTTTCACCCGTAACAGCGGCGGAGGGCCAATTCCCGCATCTTGGCTTCAGGCGCTCGATCGGAGCCCCAAAGCAACAGCCAAGAGAAGGATAGACCCCATGCAGATCCAAGGCGAAATCACCAAGTTCCGCGACGACATCGGCTTCGGCGTCATCGTTGCCGACAACGGCCGCAAGTATCGGTTTACCAAGTCCGACGTCGTCAATTCCGATCTCGAACTCGTTGGCTCTACGGTCGACTTCGTCGTCGAGGCGAGCCGCCCCACCAAGATCATTCTTCTGCAGGGCTCCCCGTGGACCGTGTTCGGTCCCGCGGGTCGCGCTTGAGCCAACGACGGAACGGGAGACGCGTGCCATGACCGCCAACTTCGATACGACCGACCTGCCAGTGGTTTCCCGCCAGTCCCTGGCGCTCGCCATGCAGCTGCTCGTCGACGACGGCCAGGGGCTCATCATTTTGCGGGGCGCGAACGCCGCCGATCGGGCGCGCCTCGAGGCCCGCTTCTGGGACGCGTTTTCAGGTGAAACCCAGGAAGGCGTCGCGACGCTGGTCCGGTTGTGGAGCATGGTCGACGTGTTCCAGTCCCGCCGGATGCGTCAGCTGCTACTCGATCGCGGCTTTGGCCTGATCCCGGCGGCGATCGCGGAGGCAGCGCGCCAGCGGATCAATCTCGATTGGGGTTTCAATCCGCAGCGGTTCCTCATGGCGCTCAAGTCGGCGCCGCGGACGATGCGTCCGGTGCCCGCCATGGCTCCCGTAGCCGAAGGCATCGAGGCCTATGCTCTCGCCGCCTGAACACGTTGTCGGATGCCCGGGGCAATTCTCCCGGCCGTCTGATGCGGCCTTGCCGATGAGGTCGGGCCGATGAGGTCGGGCCTATGGCATCGGGACGTTGGCGTCGGTTCGATGTGATCGCACCGCCAATTTCGCCAACACAGGTGCGGCGTGACGCCGCCGTCGCCTTCAGCTCTCAGGCGTGCATGCGCTGCACAAGCCGCGCAGTTCGAGCGTCATCTGCGCGATCTTGAACTGGCGTGATTTCGCCCAGCCCTTGAGGCTTTCGACTGCATCTTCGCGATCGAATTCGCTGACGACGCCACATTTCTCGCAAATGGCGAAGACCGCGGTGCCGGTGTCGTGGTGCGTATGGCGGCAGGCTACGAACGCATTGAGCGATTCGAGCCGGTGCGCCTGCCCTTCAGCGATCAGCCGTCCAAGGGCCCGGTAGACTGTCTGCGGAGCGAGCACGGCGACGTCGCGCAGCTGATCGATCAACTCGTAGGCGCTGACGGGACGGCCGGCCTCACGTAGCGCGCCCGCGATCATGCGATCCTGGAGCTCGGCGGGTCTTCGCTTGGCAGGCTTGCGCATCGGTGGGTCCGGGGCTGTTCATCTCGTGCGCGCAGCATAGCAGCTTTTGCCGCGAGGCTGTCCAATGCGCCTATTCAGCAGGTGCCGGAGCCTCTCCGGCATTGCCCTTGCGACGGTCCTCGCCGTCCTGCAACTGCTGGTCGAGGCGCCGGCGCACGTCTCCGGGGGAGCCAGTCCGTCGAGCCAGAATGGAGTAGGCGACGGGCACGACGAACAGCGTCATGAGCGTCGCGACCGAAACGCCGGCCAGGATGACGACACCGATGACGGTGCGTGTTTCAGCACCAGCGCCGAACGACAGCATGAGCGGCACGGCGCCAGCGACCGTGGTGATGCCGGTCATCAGGATTGGCCTGAGCCTGATGGTGGCGGCCTCGAGCAGCGCGTCGTCGAATGGACGGCCCTCGTCGCGGAGTTGATTGGCGAACTCGACGATCAGGATGCCGTTCTTGGCGGCGAGACCGACAAGCGCGATGAGGCCGACCTGACTGTAGATGTTGAGCGAGCCGCCGGTGAGGTAGAGGCCGAGGAGGCCGCCGAGCATCGCCAAGGGCACGGTCAGCATGATGATGAAGGGGTGCAGCCAGCTTTCGAATTGGGCGGCCAGAACGAGGAACACGATGAGCACGCCGAGAATGAACGCAAACAGGATCGAGGAGGACGAAGATTTGAAATCGCGCGACTGTCCCTTGTAGTCGATGATCGCGGTTTCAGGCAGATGCGTGCGCACCAGCCCCTCGAGGTAGCCGATGGCTTCACCGAGAGAAACGTCGTCCTTGAGGTTGGCTTCGAGCGTGATAGCTCGGACGCGGTTGAAGCGGTTAAGCGTGCCCGAATCCGCGCGCTCCGCGAGCCGCACGAGATTCGACAGCGGGATGAGCTGGCCGGACCGGTTCGAGCGCACATAGATATTCTCGATGTCGGTCGGCGTGCGCTGTGTCTCGCGCTCACCCTCGACGATGACGTCGTACTCCTGGCCGGCATCGATGAACGTGGTGATTTTCCTCGACCCGAGCATCGTCTCGAGCGTGCGGCCCACGTCGCTGACCGATACGCCGAGTTCTGCGGCGCGGTCGTAGTCGATCTTCACGTCGATCTGCGGCTTGGTCTCCTTGTAATCCCAGTCGACGCCTTCGAGGCCCGGATTGGAGATGGCAATCTGCTCGTTGAGGATGTCGCGCCAGCGCGCCAGCTCCTCGTAAGTGCCGCCGCCGACAACGAACTGTACCGGCTTTTGAACCGCGCGGCCGAATCCCTGGCGCATCACGGGGAAGGCGCGAACGCCCGGCAGATCAGCCAGCTTGCCGCGGATTTCGTTCATGATCGTGAAGCCGGAGCGGCGTTTCGCCCAGTCGTCGAGCACGAAGATGGCGATGCCGGAGTTGAATGCGGCGAGGGTGCCGAACGAGCGTGGCGCGCGAACGAGCAGCCGCGTTGCCTCGCCGGTTTCGGTGTAGGCCATCAGGCGGCGCTCGATTTCGTCCATGTAGGTCTTCATGTAGTCGTAGGTCGCGCCCTCCGGACCATTGACGAGCACGAAGAATGCGCCCCGATCCTCTTTCGGTGCGTACTCCGACGGGACGCGCTCGAGCAGCCAGTAGATGCCGAAGCAGACCCCGACGAAGCCGACGATGGTGACGAGATACCACCTGAGCAGAAGCCGCAGCAGTTTGCCGTAGCCGCTCGAAATCGCGCTGAACGTCCGGTCGATGGTCCGGTTGATGATGCCGCGGTTGCTCGACGGCTTGAGAAGCTGCGACGCAATCATCGGCGATAGGCTCAATGCAACGAAGCTCGAAAATGCGACGGCCGCCGACATCGTCAACGCAAATTCGGCGAACAGACGCCCGACATCGCCCTCGAGGAAGGCGATCGGCACGAAGACGGCAATCAGGACGAGCGTCGTGGCGATAACCGCGAACCCGACCTGTCGCGTGCCGAGATAGGCGGCGACGAGGGGTGTTTCGCCGAGATCGTCGATGCGACGATAGATATTCTCGAGGACGACGATGGCGTCGTCGACGACCATGCCGATCGCCAGGACCAACGCCAGCAGTGTCAGAAGATTTACGCTGAAGTCGAGCATGTAGAGGACGATGAACGTGGCGATGATCGAGATCGGCACCGTTACCGCCGGAACGATCATCGCGCGCCAGCTGCCGAGGAAGACGAGTATGACCAGAATGACCAGTCCGATGGCGATGAAGAGGGTCTTGTAGACCTCCGATATCGCGCCCTCGATGAAAACGGACGTGTCGTAGCTGTCGGCGATCTTCATTCCGTCGGGAAGGTTCGGCGCCAGCTTGTCGCGTTCAGCCTTGGCGGCGCGCGCGACGGCGATCGTGTTCGCGGTCGACTGCTTGATGATGCCGAGCCCGACCATTGGCACGCCGTTGCCGCGGAAGAACGTCCGGCTTTCGATCGAGGCCTTTTCCACCCGCGCGACATCGCCGAGCCGGACGAGATATCCGTTCTCGCCGCGCTTGAGGACGAGTTTCGAGAAATCCTCCGCCGATTTGAAGTTGCGGTCGAGGCGAACGGTGAATTGGCGTTTGAGCGATTCGATGCTGCCGGCCGGCAACTCGACGTTTTCGGCGCGAAGCGAGCGCTCGACGTCGGCAACCGTCAGCTCGCGTGCGGCAAGCGCCTTGCGGTCGATCCAGATGCGCATGGCGAACTGCTGCCCGCCGCCAATTCGGACGCGGGCGACGCCATCGAGAACCGAGAAGCGGTCGACCAGATAGCGTTCAGCGTAGTCCGTCAGCTCGGGCACCGTCATGCGGTCGCTGGCAAGGTTGAGCCACATGATGACGTCGTCGTTGGCGTCGACCTTCTGGATCTCCGGCGGTTCGGCTTCGATCGGTAGATCGTCGAGAATTGTCGAGACACGGTCGCGAATATCGTTGGCGGCGGCGTCGACGTCGCGACCGACCTTGAACTCGACATTTATGCGCGAGCGTCCGTCCTCGCTCGATGAGGAAATGAAGCGAATGCCTTCGACGCCGGAAATCCGCTCCTCGATCAATTCGGTGACGCGGTTCTCGACGACCTTCGCGGATGCTCCGCGATATGTGGTGTCGACGGACACGACGGGGGGATCGATGTCGGGATATTGCCTCAGCGGCAGCCGGTCGTAGGCGACGAGGCCGAACACGACGAGGATCAGCGCGAGAACGCTTGCAAAGACCGGACGGGTGATCGAGACATCGGAAAGTTTCACGAGCGACCTGCCGGTTTCTGTGGCGCCGCGCTGGACTTGGCGTCGGGATCGAATTTTATCTCGTCCGTGGCGGTGACCTTGACGGCGGCGCCCGGCCGCAACTTGACGGTGCCGTCGGTCACGACAAGCTCTCCTTCCTCGAGGCCGGCGATGACCTCCACGATGCCCGGACGTCGCGCCCCGGTTTCAATGCGGCGACGCTCGACGACATTTTTTCCAGGAGTGATGACGAAGACGTAGGTATCGGGGCCGATCGGCACGAGGGCTTCCTCGCGGACACTCAGCGACATTCGCGGATTCTTGTACAAGTCGATGCTCATCAGCAGCCCAGGCACGAGCTTGCGGTCCGGATTGGGGATGAGCGCGCGCACGCGGATCGTGCGGGTTGCTTCGTCGACGCGATTATCGATGGTCGCGACCGTGCCGGTGAACATCTGGTCATCGAAGCCGCGTGCCCGAGCCTCGATGTCGAGCCCGACCTTCAGGGCCGACAGAAAAGTCGTGGGCACGGAAAAATCCAGCTTCATGACGCTGTCGTCTTCGATCCGCGCGATGACGTCGCCCGGTGAGACGAGGGCCCCGGTGCTAACCGTCCTGAGGCCGATGCGACCGGCAAACGGTGCCTTCAGGATGCGGTCTGCGAGGCGGGCATCAATGGCGGCGACCCGTGCGCGCGCGGTTTCGAAATCGCGTCGGCGCTGGTCGAGAACGGTTTCCGGCGTCAGGCGGCGGTCGGTCAGGCTTTTCGATCTTTCGAATTGGGAGCGTGCCTCGTCGAGCGTCGAGCGCGCTTCGTCGGCGATGGCCTTTTCCTCGGCCGTCGTCATCTCAACGAGCACCTGGCCTTTTTCGACCCGGTCGCCGTCCTCGAAGCGAATGACGTTAACCGTATCGGCAACGACCGAAGTTATTGCCACGCTTTCGTTGGCGCGCAGCGTGCCGAGCGCCTCCACCCGGTCGCGGAATGCGATCTTCTGGACAGTCATCGCGACCACGGGGACGGGTTGATTGGCCTTCTGGGCCGCGGCTGGCAACGTCCACAGCGCCAGTGAGAGAAGAAATGCCAGGTATCGCAGCTGCATGAAATCCGATCCAATCGCGGTTCGCGCGTCTGATTTCCGCGGGTGAAGTCCAGTATCCGCCCGAACTCTGGTGCATCAATCGGGTTAGGTACGATCATATCGTCGACAGGGGTAACGAGCGCCGGTCGTGAAATCCGTCGCTTTGCAAGAGCAACGCTCAACTCCGCCCGATCTGCGCCATGGACACTCCGCAGCCCACTATGTCCTGATCGAACCCCCGAACCGGTCACCAGCCCAACCGCCGACGATCATCCGGAGGGGCTGGCCGCGATTTCCACCCGATCACCGATCCATTGCCGATGATCGTATCGATGTTTCGTGTTGGCCGGAAGGCATCCCTGTTCACAACGCGCTGACGATTGCGTTGGATCCGTGCCCCCCAACGCCCACCTGAGCCGGATGTGCGGTTTCAGGGCCGGCTGCATTCCTGCGTTGCGCGGGGGCGTGCGCCAGGCCCGAAGCATCATAAGCAATGTGTCCCCGGGCCGGAACGCTGCTAGGGCGTTAACGGATCGATTGAATCCGGCTCGCCCCGTTGCTCAGTTGCCACGTGATCCGAAGATGGCCTGCCAAGCGCTCATGACAAAAGCAACACGCGAATCATAGAGTTGCCAGTGTGCCCTATGTCTCCGACACTTGATCGATCGGGTGCTGCAAGGGGAACC
>JAGRKS010000069.1 GCA_020442185.1 Hyphomicrobiaceae bacterium | reverse complement strand
GCGTGTTCGGACCTTCGGTCGTCGTGCCATGCGCAGCCTGCGTCGCCCACAGCTTCATTTTGTCGAAGCCGGTCTGCTCGCTATCCCGGTAGGTGATTGCGCCCGTCGGGCAGGCGTCGGCACAAGCCGGGCTACCGAGGCAGAGGTCGCACTTGATGACCTTGCCGGTGCTGGCGTTGTAATTCACGGTTCCGAACGGACAGGCGATCGTGCAGACCTTGCAGCCGACGCAAAGGTTCTCGTGCACGATCTTGACGCCATCGGCGTTGGTCGTGATCGCATTCACCGGGCACGCCTGCTGGCACCATGCCTCGGCGCATTGCGTGCACGTGTAGGGAACGAAGCGCGCTTCGGTGTGGAAATCAAAAACGCGGATGCGGGATTTGGAAACGTTGAATTCGCCTTCCTTCACGTAGGAGCAGGCCATTTCACATTGTTTGCAACCGGTGCATTTGCCCGGATCGATCACCAAAGCCTTGAGCATAGTTCCTCCCTGCCGACGCCCATGAAACCAGGGCTTATTGAGACTTCGCGCCGAGATGGCCTGTGTGGTCAAGTGTACTAAGGTGCAGCGGAATTTGGAACACAACGATTTTTCGGGCGAAATTCGAAGAGCCATTCCCGGATGAATACAGATATTTCGTCGGGCGCTCACGGAACGCATCTCATTGCGCAAGTCGGACGCGTTGCAGACGGCCTGCCGCAGTCCTTCTGCGCACGTATGGCGATAGCTGGAAGACGGGCGGCGCGATCCGAATTCGAACACGCCAAGAGCGCCAAGAGGGAGCGTGCTTCGAAGCGATTGATGCTGACGATCGTGCCGAGGCGGGAAGCGATCAGCCGAACAGCAGCGGATCGGTCGGCATCAGTTGCCGGTCGAAGCGCATGCCGACCGACGAGCCCTCGCACCACGCGACGCGGCCCGAGAACGAGCGGCCGGAATGCAGCGTGACGAACATCGCCGCACCGACGCTGACGGACGGCATCCGCGTGAGGCCGAAGCCGCCCGCCGATACGTCCTGAACGAAGGCGGTGAACTCGGTGCCGCCGACGCGAACGTCCGCCGTCTGCAGCATGGAGCGGCGTGGAGCGCGGCGGCGTTCAGGCAGCCGTGGAAGATGGAATGTGCCGTCAGACTTCAGGCATGGCCAATGACCCTTGTCGACTTGACCGAGCAGATTGACGAGCAGGCGCAGGTTGGCGTGGTAGGCGTCGGGCAGGATGTGAGCGGTTTCGGTCGTCAATTCTTCGATTGCGATGGTGGCATGACGCGATGCAAGGCGCCATGCCGTGCTCAGCGGGCCGATATGCAACGTCATCGCCCGACCGAGTCCGATCTTGTCTGCTTCTCGTTCGAAGGCCAGCAGGCGGCTCTTGGCGTTGTTGAAAGCGGCGTAGAACACGGCGATGTTCTCGAAGCTGTCGCGCGAGATCTCCTCGTCGAGGATCCGTTGCGGCCAGTCGTCGATGCGGGCGGGGAAGTCGACGATGGCCGATTTCGCCTCGCTGAAGGCGCGACCGACAAACGGCATTTCCGCGGCGTTGATGGCGCTTGCTGCGCCAGCGGTCAGCAGCGCTGCCGTCTGCACCTCGTGAACGAGCGCCCGGATCAGCAGCGCCTCGGCCGCCAACTGGCGGGACTCGAGGCCTTCGTTGAAGTCGTCACCGAAGCCCGCCTCGATCCGCTCGAACGTGGATGCATCGAACAAGGTACCGGGCCGCTCACTCAGCATCGCTGTTGCCTCGACGTTGGTTAATTCCGTTCGAGGACAACTCTAGCGGGCATTTACTAATCAAATCCTGCGCAGGGAACGGGCTTTAGCAAATACTAAATGCGCGTGGAATGAGCGCGAGCGAATTTGCTGCGCATTCTCTCGACATTTCCACGATGCGCCGAATGCGCGCTGGTTTGGCCAGGTGGCCGGAGGGCCCGGGAGCATGGACGTCCGTGCTCAGCCGCACGTGTCGTGTCGGGCGCTCGAGAGGTTCGAGAAGCAGGCGTGCTTCGATGAGCAGAAGCGGCGGTCGATCTTCGAATAGGAGACGATGCCGGTCCCTGCCGGGCACTTCACGATCAACTCGACGATCGGGCCGAGATCGGTCCAGGCCTCGACCGTGGCATGAGGATTTACGAAGACCGGGTAGTCCGAGAAGATCGTGCCGGTGGCGGCCATGGCGAAATAGAGCGACGCGAACGCAGACATGGGTCAAGGCTCCGGGCCAGTCGTTGATGATACATCGGACCCGGCCGCGACCGGACCCGCGGCAGCACCCCGCAAGTTTCCGGCCAGAAAACATCTGTATCGATTTGGGACGACAATCATGTGCGAGGCCGGCGGTCATCGCCAGACCGAAACCGGCGAATGACTGCCGGAGGCTTGGTGGCAGCCGATAGCAACAAGCCGCAGTGGCGGCTCAGCCTGTTTGCGTTCGCCGCGCGCTCGCGTAGCGCAACTGACGTTTGGTCCACGCGTCGGCTTGCCTCGCAGCCAAACGTCAGATGCAAACTCCAGACGACAAGCAGAAGGCTGCTCGCTGGCCGATATCAGATGTAGGCCCATACCACGTAGGCACCGAGCATCACCGTCGTCCAGAATGCCATCCGCCCTGTCGGCCATGTTCTCCCGAAGACGCCATCGGGGCCGTGGTGGCGGTAGATGCCGGAGTTGACGCGCGTCAGTACGGTGTCGGCCGTTTCGAGGAAGCGGTCCCAGGCTCGTTCGCTGCCGTCGTTCAGTCCGCGCGTCACCCACCCCATGAGCTTGCGGTAGATCCAATCGAAATCGAGCGTGATCGTCTCCGTCCGCTTCAACAGGTCGAGCATGATGAAAAACGCCAGGCCCGAGAACAGCAGGAGCTGCAACTGGAAAACGACATGGCTGGTGGTGTAGGGCACGTAGTCGACGGGGTAGGGCAGCAACGAATAAAGCGGGCCCGGCCAGATGCCGAGGCCGATGCAGAAGGCGGCCATCAGCACCATCGCTGCGCGCATATTCCACGGCGGCTCGGGCGGGCGCAGACCCGAATCCTTCTGGAAGAAGACGAACCACGGGAATTTTATGCCGGCATGCAGGAACACGCCCGCCGATGCCGCCGCCAGCATGAACCAGACGAAGCCCAGATGGGCGTCTGCTGCGCCCTGCGAGATCATCGATTTCGAGATGAAGCCTGATGTCAGCGGGAAAGAGGAAATGGCGAGCGCCCCGATCACACCCATGACCATCGTGAACGGCATGGTGCGGAACAGGCCGCCGAGATCGGTACACTTGCGCTTTCCAGTCATCAGAAGAACCGAACCGGCCGACATCAACAACAGCGCCTTGTAGATGATGTGGGTGAAAGCATGTGCGGCGGCACCGTTGAGGGCCATCTGGCTGCCGATGCCGATGCCGGTGACCATGAACCCGACCTGGTTGACGATCGAGTACGCCAGGATGCGGCGCATGTCGTTTTCGAGGATGGCGTACACGATGCCGTAGAACACCATGTAGAGCCCGACGAAGATCAGGATCTCGCTGCCCGGAAAGCCGCGGAGCAGCACATAGACAGCGGTCTTCGTCGTGAACGCAGACAGGAAAACCATGCCGCTCCAGGATGCGGCCGGATAGGCATCCGGCAACCATGCGGAAAACGGCGGAGCACCGGCGTTGATGAGAAATCCCGCGAGTATGAGCCAGCGCGCGGTGGTGCTGGTATCCATGACCTGGAACGCGATGCTGCCGGTGTTGAGAACTTCGCCGATGATGCCGATCATCAGCAGAACGCCGCCGAACATGTGCATGGCGGCATACCGCAGACCGGCGCCGTTCGCGAAACGGCCACCACTCCAGACGACCAGCGTGGAGGCGACAGCCATGATTTCCCAGAACACGAACAAGGTGATCAGGTCGCCACCGAATGTCACGCCGATGGCGCCACCGGCATAGACGTAGGCAGCGCCAAGCTCGAAGCTGCTCGATTGGTTGAGCGAGAAGAGGCCGCCTGCAAAGGCCATGATCGCGAAGACGCTGGCAAACAGCCGCGCCAGCTTGTCGCCGCGAACCAGTTCCAACTGGTAGCCGAGCCAACTCGTCGTCAGCTGCACGCCGTCGGGCACCTGCCAGACAAGCCACAGCGTGACCAGCGGTGCGAGGAGGAGCAGCGCACTGCGCAGCGCACCGTTGATGAACGGCAGTACAAGCCCCGCGGCGATAAGCGCAAGGGCCGGCGGAATGACGAAGCTAGTTGTCATAGTAGGTGTCCGGCCGTTTCAGGATGAGGCCAAGCCCCTTCGCGAACAGGACCATCGCGACACAGGTGATGAACCCGTACCAGGCGCCAAAGCCGAATGTGCCGTCGATGCCGAAGTGCGGATGATGCTCGATTGCGAGATCGAGCAGCACGAGACACGCGAGGAGGATCGACGAGACGATCCAGAGCATCCGGATGGTCGTCGGCCGGACGAGCCAGTGATCGTCTCCGGGAGGGCGCGGCTTTTCCTTCGCCATATGCTTCACCGTCCAATCATTGCGTTGGCGAGGCTGAGCGGAACCTCGGGATAGAAGAAGAGAGCCAGTGTCATCGCCGCCGTGATCGAAAGTGCGAGGACGATCGGGAAGGGGGCTTCGCCGTGGTCATGGTCGTGCGTGTCACCGTCACCATCACCGTCCACGTCCTTGCGCCCGCCGTCATGCGCGTGCGGGCGGACAGCGGCCGCTCCGACGCTCGCCGCGCCCAAGGGCATCTCGTCCGGATCGAGCGGCACGTGATCGGGCGAACGGAAGAACGCGCGATGCACGATCGGCAGGAAATAAAGAGCATTCAGAATCGTGCTCGCGACGATGATGGCGACAGGCAGCCACTGCGACGTCTCGAACGCGCCCGACAGCATGAACCATTTACCGAGGAACCCGGCCGTCGGCGGCAGTCCGATCATCGCCAATGCGCCGATCGTGAAGGCGGTCATGGTCCAGGGCATCTTGTGGCCGATGCCGTCGAGTTCGCTGATTTCCGTCTTGTGGGCGGCCGTATAGATGGCGCCGGCCGCGAAGAACAACGTGATCTTGGCGCACGCATGCCCGGCGATGTGAACAGCCGCGCCGACCACCGAGATCGGCGTCAGGATGGCGGCGCCGAGCACCACGTAGGAGAGCTGCGAGACCGTCGAGTAGGCGAGGCGCTTCTTCAGGTTGTTCTGGCGCAGCGCGATCAGCGAGGCGACGATGATCGTGAAGCCGGCCAGCCAGACCAGCCAGTTTGCCGTGCCGGCCTCGCGCAGTGTCTCGATGCCGAAGATGTAGACCACGATCTTCAGGATCGAGAAGACGCCGGCCTTGACGACGGCGACGGCATGCAGGAGCGCGCTGACAGGCGTCGGCGCCACCATGGCGGCGGGCAGCCAAAAATGCACCGGCATGACGGCGGCCTTGCCGATGCCGAACACGAAGAGTGCGAGCAGAACGCCGAGCACCAGCGGCGTCGCCCGCCCGTCGAGGATGCCGCCCGATGTGAAGTCGGATGTTCCGGCGAGGACGGATGTCAGGATGATGGCCGGCAGGAACAGCATCATCGACGTGCCGATCAGCAGCAGCAGGTACGTGCGGCCGGACTTGCGGGCGTCGTCCGTCGCCTTGTGGGTGACGAGCGGATACGTCGAGAGCGTCAGCGCCTCGTAGGCGAGGAACATGGTGACGAGGTTTTTCGAGAAGGCGATGGCGATGGCGCTCGCGATCGCAACAGCAAAGCAGACGTAGAAGCTCGTCTGCCGTGGCTCGTTGTTGCCGCGCATGTAGCCGATCGAATAGATCGAGTTGACGATCCACAGTGTGGAGGCGACCAGCGCATAGAGCAGCCCCAGCGGTTCGACGCGATAGGCGAGCGCGATGCCGGGTACGATCTCGACGCCGATGAGCTCGGGACGGGCGCCTGCGAGCACCGGGCCGAGCAGGCTCCACACGACCCAGGCGAGCAGGCCCGCGGACGTCAGCGTTACCGTCTCGCGCAGATTGGGATGCCGCGCGAACAACGGGATGAGCACTGCGGCCACCAGCGGGATGACGGTCGCGAGCAACGCCAGCGTTTCGGGTGTCAAGGACGTGATCATCTTGCGCCCCCGAGAAGTGCGCTGGCCGCGGCCTCGGCAACCGATGTCGTCAATCGGGTGTCTATGCCGAAATAGACCGTTGCGAACGCTAGCGCGAGCAGTGGCAGCAGCATCGAGATGGGCGGCTCATGAGCTTCGGCCACGTCGGGCCCAGGTTCCCGGAAGTAGGCGACCTCGATGAACTTGCCGACATAAACGACAGCAAGCAGCGAACTGGCGACGATGAGAAACACCATCCACCACCAGCCCTTGTCGATGGCCGCCATTGCCAGATACCACTTGGAGATGAAGCCGGCGGTGCCCGGCACGCCGATGATGCCGAGGCCCGCCACGACGAAGGCGGCGATGGTGAGTGGCATGCGGCGCCCGATGCCGGAAAGCTGTGAGATGTTGACCAGGCCGGTCCGGTAGACGATCGCGCCGAGGGCGAAGAACAGCGCGGTTTTCATCAACGCATGATTGAAAACGTGGATGAGGCTTGCCGATAGTCCGAGTTGGTTCGCCAGCCCGATGCCGAGCGTGATGTACCCGATCTGGGCGACGGACGAGTATGCGAGCATGCGCTTGGCATTCTCCTCGAATATCGCGCTGAACGATGCGATGAACATCGCCGCCACCGACAGGATCACGATGACTTCCGTCACCGGGAGGGCCGAGGCTGGAATCGCAATCGCGAACACCGAGAAGAAGATCCGCATCAACAGGTAGACGGCGACCTTCGTCGCCGTGCCGGCGAGGAAGGCCGTCGCGAACGACGGCGCGTAGGCATAGGCGTTGGGGAGCCAGGCGTGCAGCGGAAACAGCGCCAGCTTGAGGCAAATGCCGACGGTCATGAAAGCGAGCGCTGCGAGGATCGGTCGCGCCTGGGTATCCATCGCTGGGCCAAGACGATCGGCGAGATCGGCGAAGTTGAGTGTGCCCGTGACGACGTAGAGCAGGCCGACGCCGATGATATAGAACGTGGCGCCGATCGTACCCATGATCAGGTACTGGTAGGCGGCAAGCAGCGCCCGGCGGTGGCGGCCGAGGCCGATCAGAACGTAGGTGGCGAGAGACGAGACCTCGAGGAAGACGAAGGCGTTGAAGGCGTCGCCCGTCACCGCGATGCCGAGCAGTCCCGTGAGGCAGAGCAGGTACATGGTGTAGAACCACGCCTGCTTGTGTGCGTCGATCTCGGCCGCGACGCTCTTTCTGGCATACGAGATCGTCGCGACGCCGATGACGGAAACGAGCAGCAGGACGAAGCCGTTCAGCAGATCGACGCGGTATTCGATGCCCCAGGGCGCGGCCCAAGATCCCATCACGTAGGAGATGGGACGGCCGGTTTCGAAGACGGTCCACAGCATCGCCGCCGAGACGAATGGCGCGAGCACGCTAGCGGTCGCCGCAATGGCCCAGGCGGTCGTGCCGCGCCGGGCGAACGCGGTCAGGATAGCGCCGAACAGCGGCACCAGAACCTGGATGATCGGCAGGTGTTCGGAAAGGCGGATCATTCGTCCTCGCCTCGCGCGAAGATCTCGTCTTCTTCGATGGTGCCGTACTCCTCGGAGATGCGCACGACGAGCGCCAGCCCGAGCGCGAGCGTTGCAACGCCGACGACGATCGCCGTCAGGATGAGCACGTGCGGCAAGGGGTTGGAATAGACCTGGAAGCGGGGATCGATGATCGGCGCGGTTCCTTCGACGATTTTGCCGGGCGTCAGGTAGAGAAGATAGACCGACGTCTGGAACAGGCCGAGACCCACCAGCTTCTTGATCATGTTGCCGCGGGCAATGACGATGTAGAGTCCCGCGACCATCAGGAAGATAGTGGTGAAGTAGTTGAAGTGATCGATCAGCGGCGTCAACTGGCTCATCCGCGACCCCTGTCGGCGAAGGCGTAGAAGATGGCAACCATCGTGCTGAAGACCGTGATGATGACGCCGGTTTCGACGATCAGAATTCCCCACTCATGCGCGTGCAGGAAGTCGTGGCCGTAGACGCCGTAGTCGAGGTAACGGAAGTCCTTGAACATTCCCGGCAGACCCGCGGCGGCGAAGACCGCCACACCTGTCGGCACAAGCAGCTCGACGAGGCCCTGCGGGGCGATGCGCCGCGCCGCATCGAGGCCGAAGACCATCGCATAGAGAATGATGCCCGCGGCGAGGATCACGCCGGCCTGGAACCCGCCGCCAGGACCATAGTCGCCATGAAAGTGAACGTAGATCGCGAACAGCAGGATGAAGGGCAGGATCATCTTGGTCCCGACCCTCAAGATCAGGTCGAACTTCATGCCGTCCCCTTTCCGGCAGACTTGCCGTTTTCCTTCAATCGACGTCGGCGGCCCCTCAGCAGCAGCATGACGCCGATGCCGGCGGTGAAGATCACCGTCGTCTCGCCGAGTGTGTCGTATCCGCGGAAATCGCCGAGCACCGCGGTGACGACGTTGGGCGGCATTTTGTGATCCTTGGAATGCTGCAGATATTCCGGCGCCACGTGCATGTGGATCGCACTTTCCTGCACGCCGAAGCGCGGCAGCGGAAAGGTCCCCCAGATCAGCGCGCCGCCGGTCACGGCCGCGACGAACAACGGCACGAGGCTGCGCCGGACGGAGGGATATTCTTTCGACCCCGTCAGGGCGATGGTGGCGAGCAGCACGACGGTCGATATGCCGGCGCCGACGGACGCTTCCGTCATTGCGACGTCGACGGCGTCGATCAGGATCATGACGCTGGCCATGAGAAAACTGTAGATGCCGGCGAGAATGACCACGCCGAACAGGTTGCGCTGACGGATGATCGCCACGGTGACCGCGGCGAGCATGGTCAGCAATGCCATCTGTATGAGCGAAATCGTCATAGTGCTGCAGTTCTCCTCAAGCGTCGCCGTCGTTCGGCAGCTTGCCGTCGTTGTCTTGGCGCGGCGGGCGGCGTCCGCGACGATCCTGGGACAACTCGGGTTCGACGTCGGCGGCCAACGCAGCCTGGGCCAGCGCATGCGAGACGACGGGCCCGGTCAAGAGGAACAGCAACAGGATGAAGGCGAGCTTCAGCGTCACGAGCGTCAGACCGGCCTGCACCATGAGGCCGCCAAGCAGGAAGCCGGCGCCAACCGTGTCGACGACACTCGCCGCGTGCATGCGCGTGTAGACGTCCGGCATGCGCACGATGCCGAGCGCGCCGACGACGATGAAGAAACTTCCGAGACCGATAAGTATCCAGCTCAGCACATCGACAATGATCGGGCTCACGAGCGCTCCTCCTCGTCATAGGCGATGTCGCCGTACCGGAAGAACTTCAGGACCGCGAGCGTGCCGATGAGGTTGAGCAACCCATACGTCAAGCCGATATCGAGCCACTCGGGACGCCCGTTGAGAAACCCGAGCACGGCAAGCAGCAGGATGGCGAGGGTCCCCGTGCTGTTGCCTGCAAGGACGCGATCGAAGACCGTCGGGCCGAGAATTGCTCGAGAGACGACGAGCAAGAGCGCGACGAGCACCGCCACGGTGCCAGCGATGAACATCAGCGGCCTCCTTCGAACTGCGTGACGCGCCGGTCCATGCCGCCGCCTTCGAGGTCGTCGGCTCCTTCGCTGGCCAAAGCGTGAACGGTGAACTCGTCACCGCGAACGGTGGTCGTGATCGTGCCGGGTGTCAAAGTAATCGAATTTGCATAGGTGGCGAGGCCGGCGTTGGTGCGCTGGCTGGCACGTACGACGGTCATCGTCGGTGAAATCGGCATCTTGGGATGCAGAATGAGTTTGGTCACACTCCAGGCCGACTTCATGATCTCCCAGGCGAGCCACGGCCAATAGGTAAGGGCGGCGAGCAGGAGCTGAAACGGCAGTCCCTCGCTGTCGAGGATGCCCATCCGGGCGCCGACGGCGACGATCGCGAGGACCGCCAGGGCGCCGATGCTCAGGAGAAATGGCGTGTAGTGTCCGGAAAGCGCAAGCCAGAATCCGACGAGGACCACTGCCAAGCCGAGTGCGCGCATGAGCAAGTTCCCCCTTCGCAACCCTAGACACGGCACCCTTCTTTGGTCTCAGCGGCGTCGACAGCCGCGCGACCGTGGTGCTCTCGATTGTATTCCGGGCCCGGCCCGGAAGGCCGTGCGGCTCAGACGTAATCCAAACTCAGACGTAGTCCAAACCCGGGCGCGGTCCGAGATCGTGCCCACGATCCGCTGTCTCGCGGCGATAACGGTTGCGCAGCCGGGATTGCCGTACAGACAACGCCGCGCGAACGTCGGCCGACGACCCGCCTTGGACAACAGCCTGTGAAGCCGCAACAGGTTTGCAACAGCCGCGACGTGTTGTCCACGACAGTGCGTTGGTTGTTTGCGCGATGCAATCGTCCGTTCGCATCGGTGGTCGGCAAAAGTTACCGCATCCTTTGTGGTGACACAAGCTCTGGTATACCACGGGGCGGCAGCGGAACCGACGGCCCTCGGTGTCTCGGTCTCGATGTCGCAATGGCCGCGATGCTGCATCGAGGGCTGCCGCCCGGGTGCATCGCGCCGTCGAGAGCGGTTCTCGTGGGCCGTCATCCCTCGGTCGATCTCTCGCACGTCGGCCGTGTCTCGAGCCCCGCGTCTTATCCTGTCTCGCATGTTGGCACCTCGCTAAAGGAGCGCGAGAGGAACGCGAGGCGAAATCGCGCGATCGCTGTTGCGGCGAACGACACTCGGGCAGGGCCGTTCACCGGGCAAGGCGACGCACGACGGATCAGGGGTCTGAGGCGTGGCGCCGTGGAAGAACTTTTCTTAGCGTGAGGAATTAAACTTTTGACGATAAAGGCGGATGCCTTTTCAGTGGTGCCATGGCATTACTGCCGAACAGCCGGCGATGAGGGCGGGCAAAAATCTCTAATTTGCGGTGGTGAGTTGATATGCGTAGCGTTGGTTTCGTCGTCGTTGGAGCAATCCTCGGTTCGATTGCCGGTCTTGGTTCGGCGGCAGCCGAGCGGATCTGGACCGATGACATTCCGACCGGACGGGACTTCGTCAAGCCTCCGATCCCAGCACGTCCGCTTTCCGACGCCGAGCGCGAGGCGCGGGGCCGCATGTTGGCGCTTCCGCTCCCGGCTCCCCTCGAGATTTCTCCTCTGCGTGCGGCCGTTCTCGATGCAATCACCGACCTCAAGGCGGGTTCGTCCGATCCCGACATGCAGGCCGCGGTGGATCAGCTCGGCACCCTTTACGGCAGCGATCTTGCCGGTCCGTTCTGGACCCACGAAAGCGGTTATCTGCCGCGCGCCAGAGCCGTCATCAGCGAGATCCGTAAGGTCGGCGACTTCGGCATCGACCCCGACCGCATTCGCATTCCCGAGTTGAACGCCGCATCCCTCGCGGACATCGCCGCTGGCGAAGTGCGCATGACGCTGGCGGTGCTTGACTACGCGGCCGAGGCCTTTGGTGCTCGCTACAAGCCGAATGACATCAGTTTATGGCTGGACAACAAGCCCGAGACCCCAGACGCGGCGGATCTGCTGCCGCGCCTTGCTGCCGCATCTGATCCTGCGGCCGAACTGCGCCGGCTGCATCCCGCGCACCCGGAATTCGAGAAGCTGCGCGTTGCCTACCTGGTCGCGACCGGCCGTCGCGCCGCCGATCCGGTCCCCGAGCCGGTCAAGATCCCCGATGGCCCGCGTTTCAAGATCGGCGCCGATCATGCCCATGTCGCGCTCGTCCGCGAGCGTCTCGGCTTGCCGTCCTCCGACGGTCGCGAAACCTATCTCGACAGAGAGCTTGCCGGAGAGATCAGTTTATTCCTGCGCCGCAACGGCCGCCGCGCCCGCTATGAGATCAACGACGATCTGCGCGCCGTACTCAATGCGCCGGCACGCGCCGCGCGATTGCCTGACGTCCGCAAGATCGAAGCCAACATGCTGCGTTGGCGCTGGCTGCCGCGCGATCTCGGCAAGGTGCATGTCTGGAACAACCTGCCGGAATTCGAAACGCGCCTCGTCGACAACGGCAACGTAATCATGCGCGAGCGCATCATCATCGGCCAGACGAGCCAGCAAACTCCCGTGTTCTCGGACACGATGGAGCACATCGTCTTCAAGCCGCAGTGGGGCGTTCCCAACTCGATCAAGATCGCGGACCTGCTGCCGCGTCTGCGCGGTGGCGACTACGGCGTGCTCGCCCGGCGCGGCATGCGTATCGTCAAGAACGGCCGCACGATCGATCCCTCGCAGATCCGCTGGAGCAGCACCGACATCCGCTACCTCAGCATCGTGACGGGGCCGGGCGGCGGCAATCCGCTCGGCGAGTTGAAGTTCATGTTCCCGAACAAGCACTCGGTCTACATGCACGACACCACGTCCAAAGGCCTGTTCGGCAGCCGCGAGCGCACGTTCAGCCACGGCTGCATTCGCGTGCGCAATCCGCGCAAGTTCGCGGAGACGATCTTTTCCAAAGTCCAGAACTGGGACCCGAAACTCGTGTCGGATCTCCTCCACTATCGCGCCGAGGAGAACCGCCAGGTCGATCTTCCGGTAAAGATCCACGTCCACAACGTCTACTTCACGCTCGTCTCGAACGGCCGCGGTGGGTTCACCGAGTTCAAGGACATCTACGGCCACGACCGGCGCATCGCCGATGCGTTGTCGGGGCGCTCGTTGCGGGCCATCGCCGCCAATGACCCGGCACGCCTGCACCAGGAGCGCATCGAATCGATAGAGCGTTCGAGCCGTTGGAATAGCGCCAGCTTCGACACGTTCGATTCCGTGCAGCCGCGTAAGCGCAGGAGCCGTCGCGGCTACAGCGAACGCTATGCCTACGAGCCGTCTTTCCTGGGCGCCGCAGCACCGCCGCGCCAGGAAAGAAGACGCTACCAACGCGAGCTGCGCCCGGCATGGCCGCCGATGTTCTTCCAGGGCAACTGATTGCGCAGGCTTGGGCAGGGCCCAGGTTCCGAATGGCGATCTGAAGGCATGGCGAAGGGCTCGCCGCGCCGCAGCGGGTCCACGGCTGCTCCCTGCGCGAGGCCCATGACGGCCCGCGGCGCCGCTCTATGCGCGAATGAGGATGACGCTTTGGCCTCCCGCAATCGGTCGGAATTGCCCTGGCACGTCGTGTCGCCACACTCCGCGCAACGATACCAGAGGATTTCGTGCTCAGGGCGCCAGCCGATCAGCGCCGGAATAGATGTCCCTAAACCGACAAAAACCTTGCTGGTGCATTCGGTCCGCGCGCATTCGCGGCTGCTGCTTGCTGGCGCACGCCGATTAACAGCGCGTTAAGCATGTCGTCCGGTCGGACACGATCGCACCGGACACGCAGGCATTTGTCCGCATGCAGTTTACCAAACCCTTATACCGCCCGACGTACTGTCCTCGTCTCCGGGCACCGCGGCTTCGGACCGTCGACCACGTAGAGCCGTGAAGCCGACCCTAGCCTTGGCGCTTCCGGCCAGAGCGCCTTGCGGCTGTCCATCAGGCATAACCGAGTTTGCTGCATGCATTCCAATCCCGCCACCGCGCATCCGACAGATATGGCCCGCCTCGCGCTGCGTCGGGCCGGCCTGCATTCGGCCTGGCTTCACCTGACGCGCCTCATGGTCGACGATCGCCGGATGGTTTCGCGACCGAAATTGCTGTTCGCAGTCGCAGCCTTCGATGCCGTTGCCATCGTTTTGGCTTCGGCGCTGGCGGCACGACTCGTGATCGGCGCCGGTGGTTTCAACCTGCTCGAGGTTTTGAAGGCAGGGGGCGTGGCGCTCCTGATCGTCGTTTCCCTCAAATCTCGCTGGTCCTACACCATTTCCTCACTTCGCCGGCTTCCGCGCCAGATCGCGCTCGTGACGGTTGCGGTCGTCAGCGTCATGCTGGCGATCTCGGGCGTCTCGTTCGCGGTTCGTATCGCGCCGTGGCTGCCGTCCGTCGTCGTGGTCTGGACCGTCCTCGCGGTCATCCTGCTGTCGGGCGTGCGGCTTGCGGCTCATCGCATCATCGGATCGATGACACGTTCGGGGCAATTGGTGCGCCGGACAGTCATTGTCGGAGGTGGCCGCGAAGCCGACGACCTGATCCGCGCCCTCGCACCAGAGGGCCGCGAGCACATGCAGATCCTCGGCATCTTCGACGATCGGCAGGGGGAACGCGCGTCGGAAGGACCGTCTGAATTGACGCGGCTCGGAACGTTCGAGGATCTCGCCGATTTCTGCCAGTCCGAGGGGGTCGATCTGCTCATCGTCACGGTGCCACAGCGCGCCGAGGAACGGCTCCTGCAGATTCTGCAGCGGTTGTTCGCGCTCCAGGTCGATGTGCGCATATCTGCTCTCAACGCCCGGCTGCGGCTCAATGCCAGTGCCTACAATTATATCGGCAAAGTGCCGATGCTGAGGGTGATGGACAAGCCGCTGACGGATTGGGACCGCGCGCTCAAGAACGTCGAGGATCGCGTCGTCGGCGCCCTGCTTCTCTTGGCCGTGGCCCCCGTGATGGCGCTCGTTGCGCTCGCCGTTAAGCTCGAAAGCCGCGGGCCGGTGTTCTTCCGCCAGAAGCGCTATGGGCTCAACAACGAGTTGATCGAAGTCTTCAAGTTCCGTTCGATGTACGCTGATCGCACAGATCAGAACGCGGCCAAGCTCGTCACGCGCGGCGATCCTCGCGTTACCAAGGTCGGTCGCTTCATCCGCCGCACCAGCCTCGACGAACTGCCGCAGCTTTTCAACGTGCTCATGGGGCAGATGTCGCTCGTCGGGCCACGTCCGCACGCGACCCAGGCGAAGGCCGGCGACAATCTCTACCAGGATGTCGTCCAGAGCTATTTTGCGCGCCATCGCGTGAAGCCCGGGATTACCGGTTGGGCACAGGTGAACGGCTGGCGCGGCGAGACCGATACGCCGGAGAAGATCGAGCAGCGCACGGCACACGATCTGCACTACATCGACAATTGGTCCGTGCTGTTCGATCTCTACATTATCGCATTGACGCCGATTTCGCTGGTCACCGGCAAGAATGCATATTGACGGCATACTTTCTGTCGGTCGGGGCGTCTTCCGCATCAATGCCGGCGCGCTGGGCGCGCTCATCGTCGCGGCGGCGATGGCGTCGAGTTCGATCGTCTTCTCCGAGCCGGCGATCGCCGATGCGCTCATGCTCGCCGCAATCGCAGGGCTGCCGCTGCTCGGCCTCTTGCGTATCGGGCACGTTACGCTCTTCAACGTTGCGCTATGGTGCGTCGTCGTTGCTGCCGGCATTGCCGGAACGACGATGTCGGTAACGTTCGACACGGCGATCAAACACCAGATCGTCACGTTATACCTCGTGCTCGGCAGCTTCGTTCTGGCTGGGTATGTCGCGGCGGACCCTGAGCCACGGGCCCGTCTCGTGCTGAATTTCTATGTTGTGGCTTGCGTGATCGCGACCCTCGCGGCGATTGCCGGATATTTTGCCCTGCTGCCAGGAGCGTTCGAACTGTTCACCACGTATGGCCGTGGCCGGGGTACGTTCAAGGATCCCAATGTCTACGGCGCGGCGGTTGCTCCCGCGCTCGGCTATCTCGTCTGGATCATGCTGCGCGAGGGCCGCGAACGCGCCATCGTGGCAGCCGCCATTGCGGCGGTTCTCGCCATCGGTCTGCTCGTCAGTTTTTCACGCGGGGCGTGGATTTCCGCGGCTCTCTCGGTCGCAATCGTCGTCGTCATCGGAGCGACCCGCGCCCGCCGCAGCAGTGACAGCAACCGTTTCGCAGCGTTCGCGACCGTGGGCACGCTCGGCTTCATCGCCGTGATGTTGGGTGCCCTGCAGATCGACAAGGTCGAAACGCTGCTCGCCGAGCGCGCCAGCATGGAACAGAGCTACGACATCGGCCCCGAAGGGCGCTTCGGGGGACAGCGCAAGGCAGTGGCGTTGATCCTCGAGAACCCGCTCGGCATCGGCACTCATTCGTTCCGCGACCGTCATCATCCCGAAGAGCCGCACAACGTCTATCTCAGCATGTTTCTCAACGCCGGTTGGATTGGCGGCTTGTTCTATATTCTGTCTGTTGGTGTCACGTTGGCGGTGGGTTTGCACCATAGCCTGAGGCTCGGTGCATTGCAGGGCGCCTTCGTCGTCGCAACCGCCGGCTTCGCGGGCGTGGCCTTCGAAGGCATCATTATCGACACCGACCATTGGCGGCATGTCTTCATCTTCATGGCGCTGATCTGGGGATTGAGCGATGCGCGGCGTCCGCTGATCGATGCCGCCCGGCGTCGAACGGATTGAGACCGAAGCGAGCTCGATCGGCCGCAACTCGATTAAACGCGCTTCGCATATTTTTCTCGTTGAAAAATTTCTCGATTGATTTTCTTTGGAGGGGCGTCATGTCGAGGCCGGAATTTCCCGCTGGTGTGGCCGTGTAGCGCGTGGCTGCGATACTGCGCACCGTCGCCGCAATCCTTGGCTCGGGCGAAGAGCCCGCCCCGCCGGAGCGCGATCAGCACGTGGGACAGAAAATGGCGCACCGTACACGATAAAAGTGCGAACTCTTATGTGATTGAAATAGCGGTGTAATGTGGTCGCAGTGGCCGCCAGGCATATGCCTGACCTTCAACGCTTCTCTGCGTATGGCGGTTGGGTCAGAGCCTCGCGAATCTGCTGCAGCAGTCGACGCACTTCATTGCCGCTGTCGAACACCGTAGTGACCGGCATTGTCCACCAGAACTCCTTCAAGTCCTCGTCGCTGTAACGACCGCTAAGGAGATCTTCGATAAACGGTGCCAACGACCTCGCTTCAGAAATCTCGAGATTGTGCAGTGCAAGCAACGACAGGTCTTCCCACGACGAAACGAACTCGCCGAGGTCCGGTCCAAAATTCTGGCACATGCGCTTGAACACCAGGGGAGTATTTGGAACCATCATTTCAATCCCTGTTTGTCGGCCAAGCCGAGTGGACGTAGTAGCCTTTCTCGCTCGCCGTAGTTCGTCGGATGAACACTGTAACTCCGTAGGTGGCTCGCATCCGTGGCTGGGCCCGATCGTTTGGTGCGAAAGCTTCGTAGCCGGTTGGACTGTCGAAGTCTGCAAACACGAACATGAAAGGCAACGACCGAGGAAACTGCTCTGCAGCGAATGCATCCACGCGAGAGCCATTCTGAGCAAGGGTCGCGTTGATGAGCTTGTTGGCCGTCTCGAGTGATGTGAACGATCCGGCGCGCCGTTCGCCGACAGTGAAGATCCCAGCTACATTGGTTCGGCTACCAACAACCCTTGCCTTCAGATAGTCTTCCGACTTGCCAACGTGTCGCTCGTACGTGTGCCCGCCAAGCGCATCTTCGTCCAATACATCGACGGGATAGCCGGACCGGGCGCCCGGACCACCAACGAGTATGACCTATCCGCCGTCGCCGCCACCGCTACCCGGGTCGCCACCAGCATCCGTCCAGCGACCACGATCGTCGCGCGGCTGGTCGGGATCGAAACCGCCCTTACGGAGCAGATTGGATAGGCGGCGAGTTGCCAGAATGAAGCGCAAGGCAGCGACCTCACACTTCAGGTTGAGAAGCGACAACCGGGCTTCGTGCAGCATTTGGTCGAAGGTCTTGTCCGTCACAGTCATCCTCGGTCGCGTCGTTCACGCGATGATGATGATGAACGTTCAGCAGGCGGGGATCAGTTTTTTTGCCGTGACGACCGCTTCGGACGCTTGCGGCGCGCCAAGATGTGCGCTCCGGGGCCGATGACCACTGTCCTGCAACGTTGTGCTGTCAAGTTGATAGCCTGTTCTCAACGCGGCGCCGACTGATCATCGTGATAGACAACTACAGTAAGCGCCGGCTACGGACGTAGCCGGCGATGGAGTTCGCGCGGTTGACGGTGAATTGGCGCACCCGACAGGATTCGAACCTGTGACCTTCGCCTTCGGAGGGCGACACTCTATCCAGCTGAGCTACGGGTGCATCGGCCAGCGCTATGGATCGCCAGCGGCGTTGTGATACCTCAATTGCGCCCGCCTCGCAAATCGCTATTGCCCCGTCGGATAACCTCGGCGCGGTCCGGATGGCGCCGGAGAAGCCCCGAGGGCGAGCGCTGGCCGGCGCTGAAACAGGCGGCGCCGCCAGGGTCAGGGGCCACGGTCAGGGGCCAGGGCCAGAGCCAGAGAGGGCGGGGCCAGGGTGCAGGGACAGGACAAATGCCGGAGGGCTCTATGTTGCAGGCCGCGGCGCGAATTGCATGGGGGGAGAAAGCAAGAGTCCGGCACGCTTTGCGCTGCCGTAATGCGCCCGCGTCCCGCTACCGACCGAACTGAAGCCGTGACCAACGACCTGCCATCCCTGCAGCCAACCACTCGAGCGAGGACGTTGTGATGCCCGAATTCAAGCCGATCCGTCCCGACGAAGTCGTCATCGATCTGCCGCCCGCGACCGCCGCGGGCCTCGTCTTCATCGGCCGCATCCGCTCCGCTTACGCAAGCCCGGCCGACTGCCCGAAGAACACGGCCGATCGGACCGAGCCGGCGGCAATCGAGGTCGATCCCGCCTTCGCCGACGGCTTGATTGGGATCGACGGCTATTCGCACCTCGTTGTCCTCGTCTGGCTCGACCGGTCGCGTCGTGACGTGATCGTCCAGTCGCCGCGCCATCTCGACCGGCCGCACGGCGTTTTCGCGCTGCGCTCTCCGGTGCGGCCGAACCCGATCGGGCTTAGCGTCGCCGAGGTTCTGGGCCGCGAGGGCTGCCACATTCGCATACGGGCGACGGATTTCGCGGATGGAACGCCGGTGCTCGACATCAAGCCCTATCTGCCGCGGATCGATGCTGTGCCGGCGGCGCGCACGCCCTGATCGTACGCCCGCGCCATCGCGTTTCGATGTGGATTATGCCCCTTTCGAGACGAACCGAGCTATCAACAGGCCATCAACAGGTTACTCAGCCGGGCCTTGCGACCCGCTGAAATTGCGGCAAAAATTGGGTCAGGCGATACGTGTTCGGAGTTGTTGCCCGGGGATCTGCACGTAACGGGGGCACGATGAGCGAAACAGCTTTTCATTCCGAAGTGGAAGCACTGCGCAACCTGATCAACGACCAGGGATCGCGGATGTCGAAGATGCGCTGGACGCTGGAGCGCATCGCCGAAGCGGCTGACGGTTCGGCCGGCCTGACGTGGGCCGATGTCGGCGAACTGGCGCGCCGGGCGCTGGCGCGCGATACCGCGCCGAGAATTTAGCACAGAAGGCTTGCCGGAGCGTTCGGGCGCGGTCGGAGTGGCCTGCGTTCCCTCCATCCAGGCGGACCATCCGCCGGCTTCTTCCTGGTCCGAGCGCCCTCGAGCTGTTGCCCGCGTTTCGACGTTACGGAGAACCGGCCTGCGCGCGAAGCGTTCGCGCCCGGGCGCGGGATGCGCAGGCAACCATCCCGATGCCCGCCCGTGTGCACCACGATGCGTGGTGGTCCCGGCCGCCTCAACTCGTGGCTGACCCGGCGCGACGCACCGCCTATAGTCCGCCCCCATGACCGAGAAAACCGATACCGCCCCATCGTCCAACGGCCGCGATCCCGAAGGCATGACGCGAGCGCCCCAGTGCTACGTGCCGCCGGGAGAAGTCGTGCCCATCGTCAAGGGTAGCCACGTCTACCTGATCGACGGCTCGGGCTATATTTTCCGCGCCTTCCATGCCCTGCCGCCGCTGACAAGGCCCTCCGACGGATTGCCGGTCGGCGCCGTCCACGGCTTTTGCGCAATGCTCTGGAAGTTGCTCGGCGACAGTAAGCTCGCCGATCGCCCGACGCACATTGCGGTCGTGTTCGATCACTCGGCGAAGACATTCCGCAACGATATCTATGACAAGTACAAGGCCAACCGGCCGCCGCCACCTGAGGAACTGGTGCCGCAGTTCCCGTTGATCCGCCACGCCGTCAAGGCCTTCAACGTCGCGTGCATAGAGCAGCAGGGGTTCGAGGCCGACGACCTGATCGCGACCTATGCGCGCCAGGTGGTCGAGGCCGGCGGCGACGTGACGATCATCTCCTCCGACAAAGACCTCATGCAGCTCATCCGTCCGGGCATTGTCATGTTCGACGGCATGAAGAACAAGCGGATCGGGCCCGACGAGGTGGTCGAGAAATTCGGCGTGCCGCCCGACAAGGTGGTCGACGTGCAATCGCTGGCGGGAGACTCGACCGACAACGTGCCAGGCGTACCCGGCATCGGCATCAAGACGGCGGCCGAACTGATCAAGGAACACGACGATCTCGATACACTTCTGGCACGCGCCTCCGAGATCAAGCAGCCGAAGCGGCGCGAGAAGCTGATCGAATTCGCCGAGCAGGCTCGCATCAGCCGCGAACTGGTACGGCTCAAGCAGGACGTGCCTGTCGAAACACCCGTCGAGCAGGTCGGCGTTCACGATCCGCGGCCCGACGAGCTTCTGGCGTTCCTCCGTGACATGGAATTCTCGACACTGACGCGGCGCATCGCGGAGGCGCTTGGTGTCG
The DNA here is from genome assembly GCA_020442185.1 of Hyphomicrobiaceae bacterium. Classification (GTDB taxonomy): domain Bacteria; phylum Pseudomonadota; class Alphaproteobacteria; order Rhizobiales; family Hyphomicrobiaceae; genus JAEUMD01. The sequence continues at coordinate 1,546 of JAGRKS010000069.1, read as the reverse complement.
AGCCGCCAGCACTTCCCGAGGTGTCGGTCGGCGCCTCGATCCGCGAACGCGGCACCTCCTCCGCCGGCCGTGGGGCAACCGCCGCCGCAACCGCCGATGCCGCTGCCGGCACGCCGGCCGCCGGCGCACGGGAACTCGCAGCTCTCGCAAAGTCGGTTCCGGTCGATCGCAACGCCTATGAAACGGTGCGGGACGCGGAAGCTCTCGCGCGATGGATCGGCATGTGCCGCACCGCCGGCCGCTTCGCCTTCGACACCGAGACGACGAGCCTCGATGCCATGCGCGCCGAACTGGTCGGCTTTTCACTCGCAACATCGCCGGGCGTTGCCTGCTACGTGCCGGTCGGCCATACCGACGGCGCCAGCGACCTGTTCGGCGGTGGCGGACTGAGCCCCGGCCAGATGCCGCGCGCGGAAGCCTTGAAGCAGCTGAAACCGCTGTTGGAGGACCGCTCGCTTCTCAAGATCGGCCAGAACATCAAGTACGACGCGCTCGTTCTGAAGCGGCTCGGCATCGATATCGCGCCGATCGACGACACGATGCTGTTGTCGTACGTGCTCGATGGCGGTCGCGGCGGCCACGGCATGGACGATCTGGCCGAGCGCCATCTGCATCACACGTGCATTCCATTTTCGACGGTGATCGCCAGCGCGCCGGGGGCGAAGAAGGCCGATAAGACTTTCGCAGGCGTGCCGATCGAGCAGGCGACGGCCTATGCGGCGGAAGACGCCGACGTCACGCTCAGGCTTTGGATGACGTTGAAGCCGCGGCTCGTCGCCGAGCGCATGACGACCGTCTACGAAACGCTCGAGCGGCCGCTGCTGCCGGTGATCGTCGAGATGGAGCACCATGGGATCAAGGTCGATCGCCAGATCCTGTCACGGCTCTCGGGCACCTTCGCACAGCGTATCGGCGCGCTCGAAGAAGAGGTTTACGGCCTGGCGGGCGGCGACCGATTCAATCTCGGCTCGCCGAAGCAGCTTGGCGAGTTTCTGTTCGACCGCCTGAAGCTGCCCGGAGGCAAGAAGACGAAAACCGGCCAGTGGGAGACGCGAGCCGGGCTGCTGGACGATCTGGCTGCCAACGAGGAGTTGCCTGACGACGCCCGCCGCCTCATCAACACCATGCTCGAGTGGCGGCAGCTCTCGAAGTTGAGATCCACCTACACGGATGCGCTGCCGAATTTCGTCGATGCTGAGACCGGGCGCATTCATACGAGCTATGCACTGGCCGCGACGACGACGGGCCGGCTCGCATCATCCGATCCCAATCTGCAGAACATTCCCATTCGCACCAAGGAAGGCCGCGAGATCCGCACCGCCTTCATCGCTGAAAAAGGCTGCAAGCTGATCTCGGCGGATTATTCGCAGATCGAATTGCGGGTGCTCGCCCACATCGCCGACATCCCGCAACTCAAGAAGGCGTTCGCCGACGGACTCGACATCCACGCGATGACAGCGTCGGAAATGTTCGGGGTGCCGGTGAAGGACATGCCGGGCGAAGTCCGCCGCCGCGCCAAGGCGATCAACTTCGGCATCATCTACGG